>NZ_CP123390.1 GCF_040409955.1 Salipiger sp. H15 | reverse complement strand
GTTTTCCCCTGAAAATGACCGCCGGTCATCGATATGGTGACTGGCGGTCATTTTCAACCTAATAGGCACACTTCTGCCGCGAGGTTATGAACAGAGACTTGTGAGAGGTCGGAAAATCTGAAGTCCTTAGGGATCCTTCTGCTGGCTCTTTGCGAGACGAATACAAGCTACTTGGAGTATGCAGAGGCTGACAGTCATGCAGATCAAAATAAACCTCGGGATCTTGCTGCGTTGCAGCGCCGCAACCGCCCGGCCGTCGTGAGATGAAGTTCAACAAAGGGCTCCGAGCGGGCTTGCGGCAGTGCATCGAGCTGTAGACCTGGCTGACAGCAGCACCCGTCACTCTCGGTCCATTGCGGTCGTCGCCGGGCCGCTCCGCCGCTTAACCGAAGCGGCCATTCATGAAAGCCGCAGCATTTTTAACAGTCCGAGGTCGGCGGTGCGGACGAAGCTGCCGGTCACTACATGAGCCTGACGGCCGACATGACCAGCAGGATCGACATCGTTCCCGTAATCAGGCGGATGAGCTTTTTTTCTCCCCCCGCCTGAGGGCGTGGGATTACAGATCGCCGCCTGAGAAAGGTTCTTCGTGGAGCGACCCGTGCCCAGCAATTGTGACCGTAGTGAAGTCATCACGGGTAAGTTCCGCGCGCGCTCGATCTTGGCCGCTCAAAACGATGTAGACGGGCAACTGGATGGCATCTGCGGGACGCGGCGCCCGGTCTTCCAGCCAATGGCGGCTTTCATGAGCGTTGTGCTCATTGGCTTGCGCGGCGGTGGCTGCGAGAGAGATTGCGAGGGCGGTGAAGATACGTTTGCTGAACATGATGTTCTCCTTTCTGGGCGTCATGAGGTTTGGGAAGTGAGCGGCATTAAACCGGTGCCCGCTCGTGCGCGGCTCCCGGTAACGGCTTGCTCTTTTGTCGCTCCGGGGATCTGCGGCCGTCTTGCGGTGGCTGGCAGGTGAGTTCGGGCCAAGCGCGGGCCTGCGAGCCAAAGTGGCGCTGATTTTCAGGTCAAATCTGCTGTCGTTGACCCTGAGCCCGTCGGCGTTCGACTTTTGCCAGAAGGACCAGGCTGGCGGTCAGCAGAAATGCCGCGTTGAGCGGGTGTAAGGACAACGGCAGCGGCTCTCCTCCGGCGGCCAGCGCCACCTGGAACAGGTAAAGCACAAGGACCAGGCTGGCCCACCAGCCAAAGCCCCGCAACCGGGGGACGGCGAGTGCTCCACCAGCAAGTGCCAAGACGGGAACAGCCAGAGTCCCGCCTATGGCGGTGTGCAAGCTCCACAGATCAGAGTCCTGGAAAAGCGCGGTGCCGGCGCTGAGGAATTGACCTAAGAGGCTAATGGGCAGAGCGCGAGCCGCAAGTGTGAACCAGGAAGGCGTGCCTGCACCGAGATCGGTGAATGTGTCATGCATCTTTTCCATGAGTCACGCTGCCATCGGTTGGGAGGCTTCAATCCACTGGGTCAGCGTTGCGCGATAGTAAGTGGCGGCAACAGAAAGTTCGTCCGACGTCAGCTTGTCCGCGCGATAAAGGAGGAACGGCTCGGCCCAGACCAGTTTGCAGCGGTGCGCTGTTGCGCGCAGCGGGGCGAGTAGATCGACCATCGGCATCAAGTTGCACGCCCCGTGGCTGTAGGCCTCGGGCGTATTGCCTGCGGTAGCCGCGATCATCAGCGGGGTGCCCTCCAGCCGGCGGCCCTCGGCCTCATAAGCCAAGTAGAACATTCGCGTCAGCACAGCGTCTAGCCAAGCCTTCAGCAGTGGCGGAGTGGAATACCACTGCACCGGAAATTGCAGCACGATCCGGTCAGCAGCCAGCAATCGAGCGGCTTCCGCTTCACCGTCACGGAAAAGGTCGAACCCTTCCGGGGCGGCAGCGGTCATGTCCACCACCTCGACGCCGGGCAGGGACTCGGCGGCACAGGCCAGCGTCACATTGGCTTTGGAGCGGGTCAGATCGGGGTGAAAGAGCAGGATCAGGGTCTTGGTCATCGTCGTCTCCTTGATTGGATAACCGGACGATGCTGTACCTTGAGAAATCATTCCAATCGGTCGTTCATCTAGTCTATTATCAGCTTCATGAATTTGCGTGGACTCGATCTGAACCTTTTGGTGGTTCTCGATGCGCTGCTGGACGAGGCGCATGTCAGCCGCGCGGCTGACAGGTTGAACATGTCGCAACCCGCTGCTTCGGCCGCCTTGCAACGCTGTCGACACCTGTTCCGCGATGAGCTGCTCGAGCGCGGGCGCGGCACAATGCGACTTACTGCCAAGGCGGCATCACTTCGCGCTCCCCTGAAAACGCTGCTGGCCGGTGTCACCGATCTGGTCGATCCGCTCGAGGTGCCGTTGTCCGAGGTCCATCAACACATTCGGATCGCGATGGCTGACTATCCGGCACTCGTCGTCGTTGGTCCGCTGCAGCGTGCCTTGAGCGAGACCGCTCCTGGCATCGACCTCGTCATTCAGCCATGGCACGGCGCTGCGGCAGCGAAGGCCGCGCTGGTGGATGGAAGCACTGACCTCGCCATCTCCGTCCTTCCTGAAGACGACGAAGAGATTCAACGTGAAGAGCTTATGTCCGAGAACTATGTTGTCGCGCTACGCCAGGATCATCCCGCGCTTGCGGCCTTCGACCTCGATAGCTGGCTCTCTTGGCCTCATATCCTTGTATCGGGACGAGGAGAGACCCGCAGCCAGCTGGACACGGAACTCTCCAGGCTTGGCCGGACGCGCCGCGTTGGATTGGTGGTGCCTAGCTTCGGCATGGTGCCAGATCTGCTGCGCGGCTCGGAAATGATAGCGATGCTGCCGTCCAGAGTTGTGGCCACCGCAGGTGACTTGGTGACCCTCCCGACCCCGATCCCTGTAGATGGCTTTCCTCTGCATCTGGCTTGGCATCGACGTCGTGCCAAGGACCGCGCTCTGCGCCATGTCGCATCACTCTTAGCGGCGGCGCTGAGGTAATCCCAGGTGGCTCGTAACCAGAACATCCCAAATCTGCTCCGTCAGTCCGAATGGCCGCAAAGTGTTGATTTCCACCCAGAACTGATCCGGGTTTTCCATCGAGAAGTGACCCACCTTGGATTATGCCGAGGGGGTCATGATTGGGTCAAGACATGGCTTCCCTCCCTCTTTTTCCGCGTTGCTGCAGCCGCGCTGTCCTTGAAGCGGAAGCTGTCGTTTCCGGTCTCGAGGATGTGGCAGCGATGGGTCAGCCGATCGAGGAGCGCGGTGGTTATCTTGGCGTCACCGAACACTGTGGCCCACTCGCTGAAGCTGAGGTTCGTGGTGATGATCACGCTGGTGCGCTCGTATAACTTGCTCAGCAAATGGAAGAGCAAGGCGCCCCCTGAAGGGCTGAACGGCAGGTATCCGAGCTCGTCCAGGATCACCCGGTCGAGGCGGGTGAGGGTCTCTGCGATGTGTCCGGCTTTTCCCTTGGCCTTCTCCTGCTCGAGAGCGTTGACGAGTTCGATGGTCGAGAAGAAGCGCACTCTCCGGCGATGATGCTCGATGGCATGGATGCCGAGCGCGGTTGCGATGTGGGTCTTCCCGGTCCCGGGGCCGCCGATGAGAACGACGTTCTGCGCTCCTTCCATGAACTCGCCGCGATGCAACTGGCGCACCGTTGCCTCGTTCATCTCGCTGGACGAGAAGTCGAAGTTGGGCAGATCCTTGTAGGCCGAGGGTGTGCCCGATGCGGTGCGGCAGGAGTACGCGCGGCCATGATACTGCGCCTGTTCTCCGTCTTGATCCTATGCCTTGTCACGCTGACCCCGCAGGCCCGAGCGCATGAAATCCGGCCCGCCTTCCTGCAGATCGACGAGGTCGCACCGCAGCGTTACGAGCTCCTCTGGAAGGTGCCGACTCGCGACGGCATGGTGCAGAACATCCGCCCCGCCTTCGATCCGGCCCTGACCCTGACACTGGTGCCCGGCGAGACTCTCGTCGAGGGCTTCGTGCTCTTCCGCTACGGCCTCACCGGCGACGCGGGGCTGCCCGGCACTGAGCTGCGGATCGACAATCTCGACCGCACCACCATGGACACGCTGGTCAATGTCGCGCTGCTGGACGGCACCCATCAGAGATTCCTGCTGCGCCCGCGCGAGCCCGCCGTGACCATCCCCGAGGCGCCGTCGACCTGGGCCGTGGTGCAGACCTACACCCGGCTCGGCATTCAGCATATCCTCGAGGGGGTCGACCACCTGACCTTCGTCGCCGCGCTGATGCTGATCGTGCGCGGCTGGCCGATGCTGCTGAAGACCGTCACTGCCTTCACCGTCGCGCATTCGATCACGCTGGCGCTCGCCACCTTTGGCTACGTCTCGCTGCCGCCCCCGCCGGTCGAGACGCTGATCGCGCTCAGCATCCTGCTGGTCGCCGTCGAGGCCATCCACCTGCGCCGCGGCCGCCACAGCCTCGCGACCCGCTGGCCCTGGATCGTCGCCTTCGCCTTCGGCCTCTTGCACGGCTTCGGCTTCGCCGGCGCGCTGGTGAAGATCGGCCTGCCGCAGGGAGATATCCCACTGGCGCTGCTGTTCTTCAACGTCGGCGTGGAACTGGGCCAGCTTACCTTCATCGGTGCGCTGCTGGCGTTGGTGGCGCTGCTGCGCCGCCTCGTCGCCCTGCCGCGGGCAGCTCCGGTTGCTGCCGTCTATGGCATCGGGATCATCGCCACTTTCTGGGTCTTCGAGCGACTGGACGGGATGTTCTTCTGAACTGGATCGGGCTCCAGGTCCCGGTGATCTGCTTACACATGGCGCGCCTCTTCGAGCGGGGAGATCAACCGGCAGCACCGCGTGAACGCGCGAGCGTTGCCAGGGCGCATGCATTCCGCCAGGGCGAAATCGGTCTCCATGTGTCCGACGAGGATGCTCACGGGGATGTCGCCCGCGTCTCGCGCCAGAGCCAGTCCCCCCGAACGGCCCGCTGCGCGCTGAGACCCCCTGTGTCAGCGCATTGACCACCTTCATTGCCATCAATGGCCGCTTGTGAACGCCTCGGGCCATTGCCTTTCGGCGGCCACGATGTCCTGCGATAGCGCGACTGCACGATAGGCGCGTCGCTCCTCGTTCATTTCGGCCTCACCCAGGAAGGTTCTGAGGCTCAAGCCGTTGCTCATCCGGCCATTGCTATTTCGTTCGCCATGGGTTGCAGCAACCCAGATGCCGCCGTCAGCGGGAACGCCGAAGGTCGTGCGCGCATCAGTAGGTCCGCGTCGGGACGCGTGCTCAAGGGCCCTGTCGAGGATATCGCCCAGCGTCAGGATACGTATGACCTCGGCATCCAGTTGCGCCAGGAGGGCCTCTCGGGGATCACCAATGCCGCGCTCCGCCCAACGCTGAAGCGCGTGAGCCAGGACCGGCAGATGACACCATGCCAGTCTCTGCGTGCGCGGATCGAAAATGATGCTGTAGTACGTGATCAAGTCGCACGCGTGTTCGGCGTTGGCGTTGCCGCTACGCTTCTCCAAGATATCCCGCCCTGCTGTGCGTGAAATCGACACCAGGACCGGAGCATCGACGGATCCTCTGACCTTCGCATAGACGATATCCGGCCGCCGGATCATCTTCTGGGCAGCGCGCCCGAGCGCCTTGATGGATGTCCCGGCTCCCCTGAAAAACCTGATCTCATCAGTCGCCGGCAGTGCCGCAGCCTCGCGGATCGCGCGAAGTGCGAGGCCACGTGACAAGGTTGCTCGCGCCAAGGCCGCCGACATCCTCTCGCTCATTCAGTTGCTCATCCTGTAGGACGCCCCATTCTCTGGCTACAGGAAGACACAACCTCGATCACAGCGGAATAAGCATTGACGGCGGGCGACCACCAGATCAACTTTGAGTTCGCCTACGTCGGCGATGGCCTTGGTAAAGGCGGACTGGGCACGCTCTCCGTGGATGGAACAGTGGTTGCCGAGGGACGGATCGAAAAGACTGTGCCCAACCGCTTCTCTCTGGATGAAACCCTTGACGTGGTGAGGATACAGGAACCGCGGTGACGCCCGATTGCGAGGTTCCATTCCACTTCACCGGAAAGGTCGATCAGGTCCAGATCAAGTTGCAAAATGCAACGTCAACAGAGATCTGCCGTCTCCTGCCCGCGCGGCAGGGGACGCGCCCTTGCCTCCGCAACCAATTTGGCTCTGTGCTTCATGGTGCGGAATGCGTCACTGCCGACGCGCGTCCAATGTCGATGTCTTCAGTCGCTGCCGAGCGGCAAGAACTCATCCGGGAACCTCTGCACGACGCCGGAAATCCCTTCCGATATTGCCAGGTCACGGTACAGGGCTTGTGACGGGCTCACCAGATCACAGCCAATATACGTCAGGACGGTCACAACGCATCGGACCTTCACACCACGAGCGCCGTAGCTATCGACCAGAGATTTCTTGAGGCAAGACACTGCCGCGACCCAAAGTCCTCCATGGGCATCCGGGACGCCGAAGCGCGCGACCTGCCCATTTCGGTCCGTGATATTCTGGGCCGAAACTTCCGTGGCGGCGTCGAATAGGCCGCTGTGAAAAATGGCCATCAATACCGCTCGGTCGAGCTTCCGAAGGAGATCGATCCGGGGGTCCTTCGCGCCGCCCCTCTCGATCCATCTTTGGACTGCGTGCCGGGTTAGGCTAATTATGGAGTCGTCGGTTCCAGCACTGCTGATCGAGATATCTCGCAGCACATAACTGATCATATCCTGACGGAAGTCATTCTCTCGGTCTACGTACTTCATGCCAGAGTCACGGCCGGCGCGGCGAACCAAGACTCGCAAAGAGAGATTTCGGCCAGCCTGAACAGGCTGGGCGTAGATGCAACCGGGGTGCCGACCAATCCGTGCTGCCACACGGCCGATCGCCGTGATGCTCCGCCCTGTTTTGCCCAAAAAGGCTCTGTCGACTATGGCAGGCGTCGGGGACTCGTTGATGGCCTTCTCGACGAGCTCAGTCGTCAGACCTCGCGATAACCAAGCGCGGGCATGCGCCTCACTAACCTCTCCTCCGATCATGCCCTTCCTCCCTATCGAGAAGCTTGTCACGCGCTTGAAAGCTGGTCGATTCTGAAATCCATAACCTGGTCCGGACTTCATCGCCTGCAACAAGGATAGGGACGTTGCAGGTGCCGTGGGCGCTTATTTTACGACTTTCTTCCGGATCAATCGGCGTCGCAAAGAAAATTCTCCGACCAACGCCGTTTCTTGTGCCGGGAGAAGGGAAAGAAGGGCTTGGACTGGTCACGGTTTCAGCGAGTTTCAACCGTTTCGGGACGGACGCTGGGTCTCGCGGGACCTTTCTTGGTCGGACATCCGCTCTGCAACAAGGAGACCGTGCCGGGCCTCCGACGCGGCCGGCCCGAAAGTCGAGATCACGGCCCGTCCTCCTTGCCGGTGATTTGGGGGGACATCGCGTTGGTTCGGCGATCACGGGGTGCCAGATCGGGAGCAAGGTGCCGCGATCGCCGGACGCGCTATCCTTACGCCTTTCGCTCGGCTTCGTACTCCGCCAGCAGGGCCTCGGCATCGTCCTTGATGTCGGGATGCACGAAGACGCCGTTCTCGAGGATCAGCACATCGTCGAACCAGATCGTGGCGCGGGTCGAGATCCCGTCGAAATGCGAGCTGGCGATCTGCCCGTGCGGCGGCATGTCGAGCGGCGAGGTGTGGCCGAAGCCGAAGTCGATGCCGCCCCAGATGCGTTCGTCCTCGACGATTTCCCAGCTGAGGTCGCGCACGCCCGCGCAGAGACCGATCATCATGTGGCTGATCTTGCGCATGTTCTCCTCGTCAAAGCCCTCGACGTAATCGCGCAGAAGGTGGCCATGGGAGCCGCCGTAGCCGGTGATCCTGCCGTTCCGCATCTCGAACTCGACGGTTCCGCCCTGCGACAGGTCGGCGTGCATGATCATGTCGAAGACGATACGCCCCTCCATCGTGCCGGTCTTCGGCACGAGGTTCACGTAGCCGGGTGCGGTGCCGAACTTCTTCTTCGAGAAGTCGCCGCTGTCGAAGTCGATGACGTGGGTCGGGTCCAGATCGAAGGTCACATCAGTCCCGCTGGCGCCTTTCGCGCGCACCCTTCCGGCCTGTTTCGCCAGCGCGACGATCTTTTCGATGATCCGCGCCATCCGCGAGATGTCGAAGTCGCAGAACACCCGCTCGAGGCTGTCGATGCTGCTGCCCGCGAGCACGTTGTAGCGGATCCGCTCGTTCGCCTCGAGCACCCGTTCCCACATCGAGGAATAGAGCGTGAAGGCCTCGTTGTTCTCGATCCAGACGTCGGCATGTTTCAGCGCGGCTTCCATCGCCGCGGCGGGCCAGTCCGCCATGCCCGCCTCGCCGTTGTTGCGGGCCTTGCGGAACTGCAGGACGAGCGGCTTGGCATCGACCTCGACCGCGGCCTCGTAGAACCCCCGGGTGATCTCGGGATCGGTGCCGTCATCCGCGGTGAGGGCCACGACCTCGCCGGGCTTGACGGCGAACATGTCCTGGATGATCCGGCGCGCAACGCGCATGTGCTTGTCAGAGACCTTGGCGGTCATTCGGCTGTTCCTTCCTCTTGGGGAATTGTGGCGAGGGTTCGCTGCAGCACGGCCCAGACCTTCTGGACCGACGAGATCTGCACCCGCTCGCCGGGTGTGTGGGCACCTTCGATATTGGGCCCGTAGGAGACCATCTGCATGCCCGGGAACGTGTTCGACAGGATCCCCGTCTCGAGGCCCGCGTGAATGGCGATCACGGCAGGCGGCTGGCCATGGATCGCCGCACAGGCGTCCGACATGACCTGCAGGAGCGCGCTGTCGGGGACCGGCTCCCAGCCCGGCGCGTCGTTGGCGCAGGTGATCGCGGCACCCGTCGGCGCAAGGCAGTCCTGCACCGCCCGCAGCACGGCGGGCTTGTGGCCCTCGACGCAGCTGCGGGCGAGGCAGACGATCCGCATCCGCCCCTCCGCCACCCTCGCGGTGGAGAGGTTGTTCGACGTCTCGACCAGGCCGGGCACCGAGGCGCTCATCGCGATGACCCCCGTCGGCAGGCGGCGCAGGGCCTCGACCAGCGCGGCTTGGAACACGGGATCGAGCCCCTTGGTAACGGCGCCCGTCACCGGCTCGCAGGTGATCCGCACCCCTGCCTCTGCCGCGAGGTGGGGCACGATCAGCTCCGGCAGCGCGGCTAGGGCCGCTTGCAGCATGGGGACTGCCTGCGGAGCGACGGCGAAGCGCGCGCTGGCGCTGCCTGGGATGACATTGGCGACCGTGCCGCCTTCGAGAAAGGTGAGAACCAGCGGCACCGCCTGCCCGAGGCGGGCCAGCGTCTCGGCCAGCGTCGCAATCGCATTCATCCGGCCAAGGTGGATGTCGAGCCCCGAGTGCCCGCCCAGCCCGCCGTCGACCCGCAGCTCGAACTGGCAGGAGCCGGCATCCAGCGGGCGCTCGTCGCAGAGGCCCTCGGCGACGATATCGACGGCACCGGCGCAGCCGATGGTCAGCTCGTGATCGCTCTCCATGTCGAGGTTGATCAGGTAGCGCGCGCTCAGCTGGTCGGCGGTCAGTGCCTCAGCGCCGGTCATCCCGACCTCCTCGTCGACGGTGAAGACCGCCTCGATCGCGGGATGGGCCAGCTCGGTGCCGGTGAGCACCGCAAGGGCGAGGGCGACGCCGATGCCGTTGTCGGCGCCGAGCGTGGTGCCATTGGCGGTGACCCAGTCGCCGTCGACGACCAGCTCGATCGGGTCGGTGTCGAAGTCGAAGCCGCGGCCCTCCACCTGCTGCTGCACCATGTCGAGATGGCATTGCAGCGCGACGGCGGGGCGGTCCTCCATGCCGCGCGTGGCGGGCTTGCGGATGACGACGTTCCCGCGTGCGTCGGTGCGCGTCTCGAGGTTCAGCGCCAGCCCGACGCCCTGCACGAAGGCGGCGGCCTCCTGCTCCTTGCCCGATCCGCGGGGGATCCCGCTCAGCCGCGCGAAGTGATGCCAGACGGCATGGGGTGAAAGCCCCGAGAGTGCTGCAGTCGCGTTCATCGGAATATCCCTTCGGCGCCGCGGGGTCCGCCGCGGCGCCCGTTGTCTCAGGCCCTGCGCCCGAGCAGTTTCGCCAGCACGAAGTAGAGCAGGGCGGTCGGGATGAGCGCGTCGATCGCGGAGAGGCCGGTCAGGCTCAGCAAGCCGTTCTCGGTGAGATATCCGAGCGTCGAGCCGAGGGCCCAGGATACCAGGGCCGGCCAGCCGATGGCGGGTGCGGCTTCGAGCCGGCGCAGGTCATAGTCGCGTCCGCGGATCAGGAAGAAATCGACGACGTAGATGCCGACGAGCGGCGTGGTGGTCACCCCGATGAACAGCAGGAAGGTGGTGAACTCCCCCGCGAGGCCGCCCATCGCTGCAGCGGTCGCGACGACCGCGCCGAGCACGGTCAGCTTCCAGCTCGGGACCTTCGTCGCGATGGTCGAAAGCGTCAGCGTCGACGAGTAGAGGTTGGTGATGTTGGTCGACCACGTGGCGAAGACGAGAACGAAGAGCGCGGCGAAGACGACCCCCATGCCCGCCATGATCATGATCAGGTCGGACTCGCCCGTGCGCACCGCCGGGATGGCCGCCAGCAGCGCCACCATCGGGAAGGTGAAGCCCAGCCCGACCACCGAGGCGATGATGCTCTCGCGGCTGTTGGGGCAGAAGCGGGTGAAGTCGGGCATCAGCACGGCGGCAATCACGAAAAGCCCGATGACCGTCGAGATGAGCGAGACCTCGGCCTCGGCGGTTGCGCTCCGGGACCAGTCGAGCGCCACATCGCCGCTGCCGGTGGCCTGCAGCGCGACATAGACCATGAAGCCCGCGAGCAGCGGCACCGAGAAGCGCGAGAACTTCTCGATCATCTGGAAGCCGAAGATCGTGGTGAGCGCCATCAGCACCGAGCCCGCCAGCGTCGCGAGCTGCACGTTCAGGTCGATCCCGAGCATGGTCTCGAGCGCCTGCGAGATGGCCAGTCCGAACTCCTCGCAGGTGACCGCGTACCAGCCCAGCAGGATGACCGCCATCAGGAGGTTGACCAGCTTGGCGCCGGTCCGCCCGAAGGAGAACTGCAGGATCATGTAGGTCGAGAGCCGCGACTGCGCCCCGACCATGCCTGAGAAGACCGAGATCAGCGCGACGATCCAGCTGCCCGCCCAGAACCCGAAATTGGCACTTCCGAGGCCGTTCTCCTGCGCCAGCCAGGAGCTGTAGGCCAGGACCGGCAGCGTGATGCCGATCGCGCACTGGATGATCGCGATCTGGAGGCCGCGCGTGTTCACATGCGCCGGGACCGGCTCGCGCGTGTAGTCTTCGGTCAGCGTTTCGAGCCGCGAGGCTTCGGGTCTCATTTCCGTGTCTGCCATGTTCCCCCCCTGCCGCATCGTTCCCGAGAACGGGGCCAGGTCTGTTTTGTCCTAATGCAATTAGCCTAACATGATTAGGTTTTTCTTCCTAACGAAAATAGGTAAACTTCCGGAAGGATAGGAATGTGGGCGGTTGCCTGAGATGAAGACACGCGGCGCGGGCGGTTGGAGGTACAAGGTGACGGGCAGGAAAAACTCAAAAGATCATATACTTGATGTTGTCGAGCAGCTCTGCGCCGAGGTCGGCCCCTACCGTCTGCGGCACGCGCAGGTGGCCAGGCATCTCGGGATCAAGCCGCCGTCACTCTACGCCCATTTCCCCTCGATGAACGACATGCTTGCCGCAGCGACACGGCGCGCGCTCGAGGCGATCCGCGCAACCTACGAAGAGCTTGGCGAATCGATTTCGCCCGCGGCAGCGCTCGACCGCAGCCAGGCGCGCCAGGTCGATCTTCTCGTCGCCCGACCGGGGATCGCGCGGCTGGTCCTGTTTGACCTCAGCCAGCCCGGCGGGGCCGAGACTGTCGCCTGGGACATGCCCGAGATCGAGCAGATCACGGCCTGCGAAGAGGCCCTCTTCGACCGCGCCGTGGCAGCCGGGCAGATCCCGGCACAGGATTTTCCGATCTGGTTCAGCACCCGCATGGGCGCGCTCTACGTCGGACTTTCCTACGAATGGCTGCGCCCGGAACCGAAAGACCCGTCGCGTATAATGATGCTCAAGAAGTCGCTGCAACTGACCAAGTGTTCGCGAAGCTTCGCGCCCGATATGAGCTGAAGTGCTGACCCGAGCGACGCCTTGTCATTCTGCCGGCGGTGCGCGCCGATCTGGTCGACGCCGCGGACTTCATTGCCTTGAACAATCACGAAATCGGAGTGTCGTTCCTAGCCGCGATTGAAGCGAATGGAGCAGGTTGCAGAGCGCTCCACCTAGAGCTTTCTCCGGCGCGACGATGTGGACCAAAGGAGGAGCGTGGCGCGCCACGGGCGCTACCTGATCTTCTTCCTAAAGGAAGGGCAGGGGGTCGGGACGTCAGGGCATTGCATGGCGCCCGTGATTTGCCTGGCCTCATTTTCTGACCGGTAGTTTGCTCGCCCAAGTGTTCCGGACCGTTGCAGTTTCAGTCGGAGATCTTCTTCATGAATTGAGATTTCAAGCCCATCTGACCAATGCCCGGAACCTTGCAGTCAATGTCGTGGTCTCCGTCCACCAAGCGGATGCCGCGGACCTTGGTGCCGACCTTGACGACGGCAGAGGAGCCCTTGACCTTCAGGTCTTTGATGACTGTCACGGTGTCGCCGTCGGTCAGCACATTCCCCACGCTATCGCGCACCTCTGAAGTGTCGCCCTCGGCTTCGGTAGGCCGCCATTCATGGCCGCACTCCGGGCACACGAGCAGGGCGTCCATCTGATAGGTGAAGCTCGAAGCGCATTCTGGGCATGGGGGCAGGGCATCGGTCATCGCAGTCTCTTTCCTTTCAGGGGTTTTGTGTTTGAGCGCCGTGGATTCGTCGCGGGGCCAGCTGCTTCCAACCCGAAAAAACCGTTTGGGGGATAGATGTGTCCCTCGGGGTCGGTTCTCTCCCAGATGCGGGTGTGTGCGATACGTTCCGCGGGCCGGACGAGGCCGCTTCGCTCCATTCGCCGGAGAATGTGAAGGATACCGCTGTTGCTGAGGCCGAGCATATCTCGGAGCTCTGCCTGGGTGCGTGGCTTGGCCAGGGCGTCATAGAGCGACTCCTGGCGTTGCTCCGCGGGGCTCAGGGGGCGACCGAGTGCTCTTGAGCGGGACCAGCGGTCAGGCATCGGCTGTTTCGCTTTTCTCTGCGACGGCGGCGCGATGATGTGCAACGGCCTTGGCAACATTCGCGGCATGATGGCAGAAAGGAGGCTGCAGGCCATGCACGCGCAGGGAGCGCAATATTGAAGGGCGCGCGCCAGCGGTCCAGAGGGTCACGCTCTGACTGTCGGCTTTGCGGGAGAGATCGAGGAGCATGTTGCTGCCGGTGGCATCGAGTACCGACACATTCGTCAGGTCGAGGATCAAAGCCGACTGATGCTCGTGGATGCGGTCGAGCGCGGTGGCGATCGATCCCGCAGCCCCGAAAAAAAGAGGTCCATCGATACGGTAGACCAGAATATCCTCGTTTGGAGCTAAAGCGGGCGCAGCTTGTGCAAGACCGACGTCCGCATGCGTGTGTGCGGTCACCGAGGTGGCTTTACTCATGCGTTGGATAAACACCACGCCGCCCAACGCAATGCCGATCACAATTGCCTCAGTCAAATCACGGAAAACGGTGAGCAAGAAAGTTGTCGCCAGAACAACGCTCTCACCGATGCCGGAGCGAATGAGGATCCGGATCGCACTCTGGTCGATCATGTTCCATGCAACTACGGCGAGTACGCCGGCGAGCGCGGACAATGGGATGAAGGCGGCAAGCGGCGCAGCAATCAGGACGAAGACCAGGAGAAACACGGCATGCAGCATGCCCGCCACGGGACCGTGAGCACCTGCACGGACATTGGTCGCCGTCCGCGCCACGGTGCCTGTGACGCAAAATCCACCAAAGAGGGCAGCGCCAATGTTTGCGACCCCTTGCGCGACCAACTCGCAATTGGAGCGATGCTTCCTCCCAGTCATCCCATCTGCAACCACCGCAGACAGCAATGACTCGATGGATCCGAGCAACGTGAAGGAAATAGCCGCAGGAAGCACCGCCGAGATTTTCTCGAGCGAGACCTCAGGCAAAGCTGGGCGTGGGAGCGCAGATGGTATGCCTCCAAATCGAGAGCCGATGGTTTCGACGGGCAGGCCAAGAACAAAGGCGCCACAAGACGCCACGACTATGGCGATCAGCATACCTGGCCACGTTGGACGGACCCGTCGCAGCAGCAGTATCAGGGCAACCACGGTGAGCGCGAGCGCAATTGCGGCAGGGGTGATGCTCGTCCGAACTTGCCACAATGCCGCGATCTTCTCGAGAATCTCCCCGGGTTCGTGGAGCAACGCTAGGCCGAGCAGGTCCTTTATCTGGCTGGCAAAGATGATCACGGCGATTCCGGCGGTGAAGCCAACGGTCACGGGGAAGGGAACGTATTGCACGAAGCTGCCGAGCCGCAACACTCCGACAGCGGTCAGCATGATCCCGGAAAGGCAGGTTGCCAGAATGAGCCCATCCATTCCGTGCTTTGCAACAGTTGCGGCCACAAGGATGATGAATGCGCCGGCCGGCCCACCTATCTGGAATCGTGAGCCCCCGAGGAGCGAGACCAGAAATCCGCCGAAAATCGATGTGTAGAGCCCCTGTGCCGGGGTTGCACCGGAGGCGATCGCGATGGCCATCGATAGAGGGAGTGCAACAATGGCTACAGTGAGGCCGGCGATCGTATCCTTGCGGAGCTCGGCTGCTCCATAGCCCTCACGCAAGACCGTAAGCAGCTTGGGAGTATAGGAAAGCAGGAGAGGGCGCTCCATCCGAGAAAGAGCTTTAACGTCAGTCATATCGTGGGCCGCACCTTGGAAAATAGGGCGGCGGGATCGTCGGCAGTATGTCGGCGGTCGCCGTCGCAAGGAATTAATTGATGTGAAGACGCGGAGATTTCAGTCGAACACCCCGTCCACCAGCGGAACTCGTCATGCCCTCTCCGATCAATTCAACGCCAGCAAGGTTGAGAGCATCGACTACCTTCACGAGGCTATCAACGACTCCACGTACGTTCCCGGTACCAGACTCCATACGTTGGATGGTCGGCACCGAAAGCCCTGAGAGCTCTGCGAGGGTCTGCTGGCTGATGCCAAGCAGCGCGCGTGCCGCGCGCATCTGAGCGGAAGTGATCATGCGGACCTCGTCTTGAGATATCACGCAATGATCGTTCCCACAGCGGAAGTGATAGATCAAGTATCAGTTGTGGCGCATAGAAAATCACTTGATTGGTGGATTATGGGAGGACGGCGCGTCGACGTCCTTAGCCTGCCGTGGTTGAAACCTCTCAGGACCAGGTGGAAACCAGCTCAATCCTTGGGAAACGAGGTCTGCCACGACACGTTCTAAGCACTATACGAACGAGGCGAGGCTGCGGAAATCGACGCGGATTTCTTCGGGTTCGGAAGGGACTGACGCTGGACAGGATGCAGTCACGAAAGTGCCGTTTCTGCGTGGGTTGCAAGCGAGAGTTCCCGACCTACCGCTACGACGCGAATGGCGGTCTTGGAGGCAAGACCCTTCCGTAGCTCCGCGATCACCGGGCCCGTCGAGAAAGTCGCGGGCCCAGGCTGAATCCACAAACAAATAGACGCTCACCCCTGCCCAGAACGACGATCCAATCCCCAGATTTTCCAAACCAATCCGGGCACCTAATATATTTTGTCTGCTGCTTCGGGTGCGACTTGTAGAAGCTTTTCAACGGGGATCTTCAGATCGTAGTCGATTGCGAGATGGGCTTGGGTTTCGGCGGGGCCGCAATGGCTGCGGGTTTGGGGCTCTGTCTTCCTGGAAGGTCAGCCGAAGCCGCGGGTGCCGACCTTGGCGCAGGTTGCGTCGTGCGGGCACGTCAATGGGGAAATGCACAGCTCGTGTTCCTTGGTTCTGCCGGGGCACTTGGCCCCGGCGCTAGTCAGGCCAGCTCTTCTTGATGCTTGCCAAGCTGCGACATCAGCAGCGGCAGGTTGATGCTGAGCCAGGTCTCGGCGATGAGCCCACCCTCCATGCGGTAGAGCGCGACCCCATCGAAGACGACGCGGGCACCATTGGGCCGGATGCCGTGGAACTCCCCGGAATGGGTCGCCCAGATTTCCCAATGCGCCGAGACGAAGTCCTCGGTTGCGAGGGTCTTCAGCGTCTCGAAGCTCATCTCGCTGAAGGACTGGCGGAAGACCCGGAAGAAGGCCTTGTAGCTCTCCCGGTCGCGGAACTCGCCGTCCGGGAAGCCCGGAAATCCGTGGCAGACGATATGCGGCACAACGGTTTCGTCGATGATCTCCACGTCGTCGATCTGCGGCGAGTGGGTGCCGGCCAGAAACCGTGCCACGGTTTCCCTGTTGGTCTTGATCCTTGCGTCGGTCATGTCGTTCCTTTCGTTGTGAAAAGGGATTTTGAGAAAGTCGCCGGTCCCGCAGGCCGCAGGCCGCGGGGCCGGGCTGGCGGTGGAGAGCTGGGCGCGGACTTCAGTGGAGATCGCGGATCAGCCGGAAATCGCGTCCGTAGCGGGCCGCGTCGGGGAGGTCCTCGGGGGTAAGCCCGATGTCCCGCAGCAGGTGATCGTCCAGCTCCCGCAGATCGCGAATGCCGCGCCGGATGCTGGCCTCGCGGACGAGCTGGCGAAGCCGGTTCGTAAGGGGGTTGCCCTTCGGGCGGGCCCGGAACAGGGCCCCGGGAAAGGTGCGCATCGGTCTGTCCTTTCATTCTGGCCGCGTCAGCCGAGGGCAGCCTCCAGCTGCGCGGCGGTTTCGGAGGGGATGGCCCCGGTCGTGCCCTGGCCGTAGGCCGTACGGAGCGTCCGGGTGAGAAGGTCTAGGCGGCGCGCAGGCGGCAGATGCCCCGAGAGGACATGTGCGGGAGCAAGCGCATCGAGGCCGTTCAGGATGGCACCAAGGGTGGTCCGGTCGAGCGCTGCGAGCCACGGCGCATCCACCGAGGACCAGCCAACGAGACCATCGCGCAGCGCCTCCGCGCCGATCTCCTCGATTCCGCCGACCCTCTCCGGCAGCAGGGCTCCGAAAGCATCGGCCGCGAAGAGGATGCGCTCGCTCGGGTCGAAGAAGCCCATGGTTTCGGGCGCGTCGTAATAAGGCGGCCGGACCTGGTGGACCCGGTCCGCGCCGAGCTCGAAGTCTTCGCCGGGCTGCAGGATCCGCAGGCGCTCCGGCGTGTCGAACCCGAGCAGCGAGAGCTTCCCCGCGCCGAGGAAATTGGTGACCACCTGCGCTTTTGGCGCCTTCGCGAGAATGGCCGCAAGGTTGCCGACATGGTCCGCGTCGGTGTGGCTCAGCCAGATCCAGCGCAGGTCACCGGGATCGACCTCGGAAAAGAGCGTCTCGATGAACCGGTCGGACAGAGCGGCAAGGCCGGTGTCGACAAGCATGGGCTCCGCCCCCTTTCTGAGGAAGGCGTTGACCGGAAGGGCGCCGAGCCCGGACACCGGTAGCCACGAGGGCAGCACGGACCATGTCTCGGTCACCTTCTCCGCCGGCATTTGTACCGGGACGTCGTTTTGGGTCATGCGATCTCTCCTGTGATGCGGGGGCCGGGAGCCGCGCAGCGCGGATCCCGGTCTTTGTTGCGCGGCGCTCAGCGGGCAGCGCGGGCGACGTTGCCATGCCAGTCCGCCGCGCCGACGGTGCCGTCCTGCAGGATGGCACCGGTTCCGCCCGGCACATCGGTGGCGGCAAGTCCAATTCCTACGAAGAGGATCAGTATGGCGAGCACGCGGCCCAGATCGGCGATCTGCGGAGGGTGCCTCGCGGGAGCGGTCTTGAAAGAAGGGTGAAGGTCGGTGTCCATGATGTCCGGGGCTCCTGTCGATTTCCCCGGAAATATGCCAATCTGGAGCTTACCGACCGAGACGCTCCCCAGCATGAGTTCGTGAAACTCCCTCATGAATGAGACGCGAAACATCTTCCCGTTGGAAAAGCTGGTGCAGTCGATGACTGTTCTTGCCGCGGTTTACCGCCAGCGGAGCTTTGCCGGGGCAGCGCAGGAACTGGGACTCGATCCCAGCGGCGTCAGCCATCGCATCCGCTCGCTCGAGGAGGCGCTCGATCTGGTGCTCTTCGACCGCACCACCCGCAGGGTGCATCCGACCCGTGCCGGCACGCTCCTGTGTGGCGCGGCCATCCGCACCCTCGACGAGGCCGCGCGGGCACTCGACGCGGCGCGGGACCTGCGGTCGGAAACCTCGATCCGCCTGTCTGTGCTCAGCGCCCTCGCGATGAAATGGCTTATCCCGCGGCTTCCGGATGCGCAGCGCGCAGGCTTCGACCTCTCCGTCGACGTGCGCGAGGAAGCGGTGAGCTTCGAGAAGGGCGACGTCGACGCGGGCTTTCGTTTCGGCCCAGGCCCTTATCCGGGGCTTCACGCGACCCGGCTGGCTCCCTGCGATCTGCAGCCGGTCATCGGCGCCCGGATGAGCCGCGCAAGGCCGCCGGACGAGGCTCTCATGCGTGATGGCCGCACCCCTCTGCTCGGCGCGCGCGGCGCCGAGAAATTCGGCACCGGCGGAACCTGGGCCGACTACTGGCGCCTGCTGGGCCGGGACGCGGACAGTCCGAACCCCAGGATCAGCTTCGATCGTTCGGACCTCGCGATCCAGGGCGCGGTGGGAGGGCTCGGCATCGCCCTGGGCCGCACGCTGCTGATCGAGGACGATATCCGTCACGGGCTGCTGATACCGGTCGGACAAAAGGTCAGAGCATCGTCCTCCTGGTGACTGGTGACCACGCCGGAGCTTGCCGGAACGGAAGGCATCCGGCTGCTGCAATCCTGGCTGAAGGAGCAGATCAGGCTGACGCACAGTCGTTCATGAGCGCTGGCTGAGGCCAGGAGCGCCGGGGATGCTTCTCGCGTCCGCAGCGTCCGTGAGCAGCGTGGTACTTCAGGGTCTCGACTGCGCCGTTGCGTTGATCGCGCTGGCGTTCGCCGTGACCTCTGGTCTTCGCGCTCTCAAGGTCATGCGCCTGAAAAGGCGACCAGGAAGGTGCACACCTCGCATCCGCGATGCGGCGCCAACTCATGCATGTACGACACGTTTCGGAAGCGCGCCGTCATCTGCAAAGCGTCGGCGTCTTCCGGCAGGAGGTTGACTACCAAGGCGCCACGACATCTCAGCCGAAGCTCCTCTTTGACAGCGGGAGTGCCGTTGGTATTTAATCGCGTCGAACAGCGAAGGGCGCCCTCCCTCGTTACGACCGCTCAGCGGCTATGGTCTTTGGTTCCTGACCATTTCAACAACCGTGCAAGCCAGCGCTGCAATTCCGCCAAAGAGCACTGACGCGATGCCGAGGGGGAAGAGGATGGTTCTGGAGGAGACGAAGTTTCCGGTGACTTCGGCACCGAAGGCCAGATGGTCGGTCGCGAGCATCGCAACACCGACGCCAATCAGGACGAGACCGCCAAAGAAGATGATTTTCTTCATACCTACGCTTCAACTCATGCTTTGTTCGACTAAATATTCATTCCAGCAAATACGAAGCAAAAACGGTGACCAAGAACATCTGCCGGGGCTCGGTCTAAACCCAACGTCAAGCAGGTCACCATCCGCGTAAATGCACGCAAAACGTGCATTGCTGCACAATAGACGCCGCGCATCCGCCAGCCCGACGGAAGCGGTGCCCGAGTGGCCGTATTGATCTCCTTCTCAGGTTCTCAAGGTCCTACTGTTAAGATGTGGCGCCCTCGGCGGAAAAGCTCAGCAATCCCCGCTGTCAATCCTCCCTTCCACGCTGGATCATCACATTGATATTGTGGACACAGTCGCGTCGCACCTCCTCGAAGCTCATGTTGGGCCCGGTCCGCGACTTCACTTTTGCGAGCTAATTGTCTGCGTCCGTGGGAGGCGCTTGTCACTCTACGCCGTCGCGCTTTATCAGCGTCACGACAAGCGTACGCCGCCTCCTGCAAGGCTAGTCGCAGTGAACCATAGCGCTGAGGTTCATGGTGATTTCGGCGCTTACGGTGTCGGGCGTGACTTCTCGCCGGAAAGTCCCCCCAAGCGCGGAGAGCATGCGAACGCACATGCGGGTTCCGAAGCCGTCTTCGGGGCCGGGATCTGGCGCCAGCTCGAAGCGTCCGCTTTCCCGCCAGCTGACCTCGAGACTTTCCCCATTGATCCGGGAATGGACAGTGACCGTGCCGTTGTCCTGCCCAAGCGCGCCATATTTGACCGAGTTGGTGCAGAGCTCGTAGAAGACGAATGCGAGGGGCGTTAGGGCTCTATCCGAGAGAAGGACGTCAACGCCTTCCAGAGCCAAGGGTTCGGCTCGAAAAGGTTTGACGATCACGCCCACCAACTCGCTGAGCGGAATGCCTGCGCGCAGCGACGCCAGGGGATCACTGACAGCAAGGGATTGTGCCGAGGAGAGTGCCACCAGCCGATCCTTCATCACCCTTGCGAGTTCCTGTGCCGTGTCGACCCCGCGCGCGCAGACGCTGATCAAGCCGCTGGCGATAGCGAAACTATTGCCGACCCGGTGGCGCATCTCGGCAAGAAGGATCCGTTGCTGCTCCTCAACCTGCTTTCGCAGGCTGATGTCTCGCGCAATCTTCGAGGCCGCGACGATGTTTCCCGCCGCATCCTTGACGGGAGAGATAGTGAGAGAAAGATCGACGAGGTTGCCATTCTTGCGGCGTCGGACTGTCTCGAAATGTTCAATCCGCTCGCCGAGTTTCAGCCGCCGGATGATGTCGACCTCTTCGTGTAGGTGGTCTTCGGGGATGATCATCGTGATGGGACGACCAATTGCTTCGCCCGCGGCATAGCCAAAGAGGCGCTCCGCGCTTGGATTCCAGCTCATGATGCGGCCATCGAGAGTTTTGGTGATGATGGCATCGTGCGAGCCCTCGACGATCGCGGCGAGATGGCTTTCGAGGGCGCCTTGGAGCTTTGGGGTGCTTTTCCGTTGTTTGTTCATCGCGGTATCACCCTCGCGTTGATCTTGGGTGCACATGTCTCACGCCGGACGCAATTTTGGATCAGGGTAGGTTTCGGTCCAAGTGGAAAATCTTGGCCCCATCCCACGTAGCTGACTGGCACCATGGTCAAGTCTGCTCCGCTTCCGGCTCCTCCTCGATGTGGAAGGCGGCGTCGGTCTCGAGGCGCAACGTGCCGTAGCGGTTGCGTCTGAAGATGCCGAGACTTGTCACGACATGGTTTTCGGCCCTTTCCATTACCATGACATGAGCACCATCCCAGACATGCCCTTTTGGGCCGCGCACAATGACAAAATCACCCATGAGGCCGTGTCTTCAAGTTGTTCCGAGAAAATCTGCAGACTGCAAAGGAATTCCTTCACCTCTCCACCGCCAGTCATCATGACGCTGGACTTCGCCAAGGCGATGGTGCGACAGTGATGGCGTCTCCGAAAGTGGCTGGTTCCTCGTTGGTGCCGTTGCTGCGGACGGTCTTTCTATCATCTTTGCGCTGGACCGCATCAATTTCACGAAAAATGTTTCTCAGGGTTTTATTCGATTTTTTCCGCATTCCGGTCGCCTGGTTTCGAAAATATCCGGCTTCCATCGGGGCGGAAACTTCGGGGCTTGTCGTGACCGGCCGCATCGCGGATGCGAACACCGCTCGACTACCGGCCTCTCAGACGCCCTTGGAAGCGGCCTCCGCGCAGCTCCCTGCGCGGCTGACTGCGTCACAGGGAGATGAAGCGGCACCCCGTGTTGGCCCGGTCGCCAGTGGCCCTGTTCAGGCCCAGCCCAAAGCGGAGTCGCCAAGTCTCGACGCGTCCGTGGTCGCCTCCAAGGAGCTTGCGTCGCCACCGCGGGCTTGGCGCCGGGATCTCGCCATCGTCGATGGCATGGATGTTATGTGTTGGGAGGATGGGGCCGCAAATCTGGACTCGCTGCGCTCCGTGATCGATCTGCTGCAGGAGCGACGGGTCACACCGCATATCGTTCTGGCCCCTGACGCCTGCCGGACGTCGTTGGGCGGAGATGGTGATCTCCGCGCGTTCCGTCGGCTTCTAGGGCGTGACGTGAACGTCGACGTCTGCCCGTCGGAAAAGTCGGTCGCGGCTTGGGTGATCGAGCTGGCGGGCGATTTGGGGGCGCCTATCGTGTCGAACGATCCTTACGACGCATGGCCGACCGCCCGTCATATTCCACGCCTGCAGGGCTATTCGGTTCATGGGATTGTCGGACTTCTCGAGCCGATGGCGCTGCCGAGGGCGTGATCGGGCTGATGCGCATGGAGAGGCTCCATTTGCGCTGCTGATGGCGTGATCACCTGCAGGATTTCCCGGTCTTTCCGATGGAACGCTGTGCTGCAGGAGAAGAGTTGGGGTGGTGGGTGCCCCACGTGAGCATCACGTCCCGCGCCGGGCGGGCTCGGAGGGCCGATGGCGGGGGCAAAGGCGCTCGCTCCTCGTCATTTTACCGCGCGCGCCATCTGAAGTGAAACTGCTTGGTGCGGGGGAGCGCTTTGCGCTAAAAAAGAAATGGTGCATGGCATCGTTGGGACGCATCCAGTCGCGACGTGCAGGACTGCGATCGGACGCAAGGCGGAGCGCGCCTCGTGGGACAGCATGCCAGTGTCACGTATTCCTATGGGAGATTCTCACATGGCGCTTTTCAGCTCCGAACAAGGCAAGACCATTGAATGTCTTCTGGAACGCGGCCTGTCCGATTTCGAGATTGCAAGGAGGGTGTGCCCGGAGGGCGAGGACCCCGAGCTATTGCTCGAGGCTGTCGCACTGAGGCGCGAGCGTCAGGAGCGCTGCGACAGCGTGTGATGATCGCCCAAGGTTCAATGAACTGCGCGCAGGTCTCGCTCGTCAGGCGAACCCGCTGGCTGCGCCAGCTTTTGTGGGCGCTGTGTGATCTTGCCGGAATTTAGTGGCCCGCCAATCGTTCATCTCCCCTGTCGTCTCGCCAGGTCAGAAACGCATTAAGCGTCCGCTGAATCCGCGATGCCGAGCCGATCCTCGCTTGTGTCAAACACTTGAAGTGCCGAGTGAACTGCAGCGAGCCCAAGCGTAGGCAATCATTCGGGTCAATGTCGGGCGCCTCGCACGAGGCGCCCTGAAAATCAGACGACTTGGTCCTCGAGCCTGGCGCCCTCCGCGTTTGCCTTCACCGAAGCGATCCCCGCTTCGCGAGATGACTCACTGCTGTAGGCTTCGCTGGTGCCGATGACTTGGCCATTGCTGGCCTTGAGATTGAACATGGGCTTGCCAGACGAAGTGTCCTTGCGCTCGTAGCGCTCATCGAGCGGCGCGTTTCGACGAACCGATGAGATCCCATTCTCCGCGCTGGCCTTCTGTGTGTACCCCTCACTGACGAGGATGATTTCCCCGTTGCCGGCTTTCAAGCGGAACCGGAACTCGCCGGCCTTATCCTTGTAGAGCTCGAACTTTCCTGCCATTTCTCCAAATTCCTCGTTACATCCTTCGGTGCACCCATCGTGCAACCAGTGCCGTCCGGTTGGCAAGTCATTGGTAAAACTGCAGGCGTGGGCGTTTAATCGCTGGCAGCGTTTGAGGCAGAGACCATCGGCAAGGCCGTCCTGGGGGCGGTCTCAAGGGCTCCAAGAAGGGTGGGCGCGGCGCCCTTCGCGGCCACGTCCCGGCGGCGGCCGAAGCGGACGGGGCGACGGATTTGGCGAAGTTTGAGGAGGCCGATGGGGATGTGCTGCAAAAGGAGAGTCAGGAAGGTTGGGAAGACTTTTCCACAGGGGGCCCATCTTCCTCTCCTCACCGCCGGGCCTGAAAAACGGTCCTTGGCCCTGAAAACTGTACCTGCCGCGGCGATGGCATGAATTCTGTCACCGGGTCCGCGAGTTGGTGTCCGAGGAGCTAGTGTAATTTCGACGCCGCTGACGGTGTGATCCCTGTGACAGGGCACATCGCCATCGGAGAGCACCTTCTGCGTCCGCTCGATGAGGTTTGGCGATTATTCCTCTTTCTCAGCTGTCGGGTAGGCACTCGCTGCCACCCCTGCCGGCCTTGGGGGCACGTCGATCCAGGCTTCCCCGCTGGCCAGGATGCAGGCGAGCCCATCTGGATGCTGGCAAGGATCGTCCAGTTTCCCTCCTCGGCTGCGCGCCAGACTTCCAGCATGCGCGTTGCAGACCGAAGTCCACGCCCGACAAGCGCTTCGTCGTAGGTGCTTTCGAGCGTTCCGGTGATGCTCTCGTGGAGCCCGCAGGCCATCTGCGCCGATGCCGGCGGTCCAGCGGTAGCCAGTCCAAATGTCAGGCTGAGACTTATCAGACGTTTCCACATGATCTTCTCCTTCCCATTCCCGGGGTCGGAGAACTCAAGGGCAACGACCCCAGCTCCAAGTTGCGTCATATATATGGTGTCTGAGTGTCGCGGTTACGCCGAAATATTCCGAAGATTTGATCCGCCGCGTGAGAGATGGTCTTCGTTGTGCTCGCTTATTCAGGTGCCCCCGAACTACTTGCCCATAGAGCTCGTTACTCAGCTCGCGACCGGGTCGAGACCGGCCCCCGTGTCATTTCCGGGCCGTCAGACCTGACCTGTCGGGCGCAGTTCCACTGTGAGATGCGTGGCCACAATCCAAGGTTTTGCGTGTGTGCATCAAAAAATACTTTGCTGCAGGCTGTCAGTTGTGTGTATCAATGCCATATTTGATGCACACAATCGAAACGCAGGTAAAAGATGGATCCGATATCGCACTCCCGCGCCGCCCAAGTCGCGTATCAGGACTTGCTGCGCATGCATCTCGACGAGGCGGCGTCGGAGATCATCGGCAGTGTAGAGGAGCGTCACCGCAATGGGCGGACCTATCTCTATGACCGGTTCCGAATCGGGACAGAGATGAAGAGCCGCTACCTCGGCGAGGATAGTCCAGACTTGCGTGATCGCCTGGAACGCGCTGCCGCTTTGAAAGCAGAGGCGCAAGAGCGAAGAAAACGCATGTCGCGTCTGGCGCGCGTTCTAAGGGCCGAAGGCATGATAGGAACTGATCGGGAGACAGGCTCATTACTCCTGGCGTTCGCGCGCGCCGGCGTCTTCCGGCTAGGCGGTACGTTGATTGGGACCGGAGCCTATGCGCTCTATCAGGGGGAACTTGGCGTTCGCTTTGACTCTGACGAACTTGCCCAGACAGGGGACATCGATTTCGCGAGCTTCGAGCGGCTCTCAGTGGCACTGGGCGACCGGGTGGAAGAAGAGCCAGGGGAGATTCTTCGGTCGATGAAATTCGAAGCCGTCCCTGGGGTTTATGATCGGCAGATCTGGAAGTGGCGTCAAAGCGGCGGCGAAGCCATGGTCGAGTTCCTGACACCGGCTTTCGGCGACGAGGGCATCAAGCCGCTTCCGGCACTGGGTGTCAGCGCACAAGCATTGAACTACCTCAATTTCCTGATTGCGGAGCCGATACACGCTTTGGCGCTCTACCGCTCCGGAGTCCTTGTGCAGATCCCGCGCCCCGAGCGCTTTGCAATCCACAAGCTGATCGTGGCCAGCAGACGGCATGGCGGGCCGGACGAGGCGAAGGCGCGGAAGGACCGAGCCCAAGCGGAGTTCCTGATCCGCATTCTCGCGGAAGATCGGCCCGACGATCTCGCCGAAGCATACGATCACGCAATGTCGCAAGGCCCCCGATGGCGGGAGCGGATCGCTTCAAGCCTTGGACGCATGTCGGGCACAAAAGGCCTTCTGAATGGGCTCGCGTGACCTGATGAGGATGGTCGCCCCGGTGATCAGGACCTTTGGTCTGCGTGACGAAGGACTTCGCCCGGTCATCTCGACGGCTTGTCTGAGGTATCCTCAGACTGCAGTGGAGTGCGCGCCCCTGAGTTTGCCCCCCACAATGTCTAGTCGACGGGGACCGGTGAAGGTGGGAACCAGTCGCCGGACTTCACTACCTCCTTCGGAACGTAAGCGCGGAACGTCAACGAGAAGTTCTGCCCCGCCGGGCTTGGCAGCCAGTTCGCCTCGGGGCTGCCATCGGGAAGCTCTGCGGAGACCACCAGCGTCAACGAGCCGTCCTCCTCCCGCGCGAGCGGAGAGTAGGAGTTGAAGTTGTAGCGCTGCAGGGGGTTCTCAACCACGCGGTAGTCGGGGAGGTCGACAAGAATGACCGACCAGTAGCCATCGACCACCGTCTCCGGCAAGGCATCCGCGTCGAAGTGCAGCTCGTAGGTCTTGTCGCCGCTGAGCGCCGCGCCATCGGCGTCCTGCGTGCCGACGAAGTAGATGACCTCGTCGCTCGCGTTCGCCCAGATGCCGACAAGGTTGGCCGCTGTACGAGTGCGATACTCGGCACCGTAGGTGCCGGCGGTCAACGTGCCGAGCCAGCCGCCCTGGAACTTCCCCGCCTCGGAGACGGCGGATTTTAGGAAGCCGGGGATCACCTCGTCCGCGAGCGCTGCGGCGATGCGGTTGCGCTCCGCGGGGTCGTCCGTTGCCTTAGCCACTGCCATGACCTGCGCCTGCATGCGCGCGGCGGCGGGCGAGACATCTATGGCGGAGGTCAGCAGCTCCTCGGCAAAGTCAAAGATCTCGACCCCGATCAGAGAGACGTTGTCGAAAGCAGGGAGTTCAATCGCCGGGGCGATCTCGGGCTGGCCCATGGTTTCGACGGTGAAGGCCTGCTGCAACTCTACCGCCGCATCGCTGTCGGTCTTCAGCTCGACCCGTGCCAGCATCTTGGCCTTGCTGCCATGCAGCGGCACGCGCACCACGCCTTCCAGCAGATCGATGGTCGAGCCGGGCGTGACGAGGGCAAAGGCACCGTCCGGACTCAGCGGGTAGGTGCGCTCGTTGATATTGGTGACGACCTCACCCCATTCGTCGATGATCTGGGCGGTGTAATAGCGGCCCTCGACTTGCGGGATCGACAGGATCGCGGCGGATTGATCGTCCACCCCAAACCAAGTCTCGAGGTAGGCGACGTCGAGATTGGGGTTCACGAAATCCGCTGAACCGACGGGATTGTATTTCACCACGTTGTAGTCGACGCCCTCCTCGGCGAGGTCGGTCTGTTCCTGTCGCACGACGAGGGCGCGCGACAGCAGGTAGACATAGGCATCGCTCAGCACTTCGTCGCTGATCTCGGCGCGGCCCCGAGCCGGGAAGGTAACCATCAGGGCGACGAGGAGCAGTGAAAGGGCCTGTACAGCCATCGCGCGTGCCAACATGCGGGGGTGAAGGTGACTCATCTTCTCGGCTCCTCTCATTGCTTCTCGATGGCTGGCAGGCGGTAGCGTCCGTCCTGCGCCGGTTGCTGCGGCATGTAGAGGCGCGCAATGATGTAGAAGCCGCCCTCGGGCGCGGGAAGCCAGTTCGCGTGGTGTTCGGCGCCGGGATCGTCGTGCTGGATGAGGATCCGCAGGCTCCCGTCCTCGCCGCTTTCGAGCCCCTCGGTTCGGTCGCCGATGGAATAGCGGTCGATCGGGTTTTCGACCATGAGACGGCTTTCGCTGTCGTAAATGGTGAGCGACCAGAAGGCATCGACCGGCGGCAGTTCCCCGGCCGGAAACTCCAGAATGTAGGATGCAGCGCCGGTCAGTGGCGCGCCTTCGGCATCGGTTTCGGCGATCGGGTAGAGCGCCTCGGCGGGGCTGTTGGTGTAGATGAACTTCCAGGCCACCGCCGAGCGGAAGAGATAGTCGGTGCCATAGTCGCCCATGGGCGGCGTGTAGAGCCAGCCTCCCACGTCCTGCGACAGGTTGCGGCCCTTCTCCTCGATCGCGGCGTGGCCCGCCGCGGTGCCCTCGGCAATCGCAGTCTGCACGTCCTGTGGGAACGCCGCGAGGTCAAAGGTACGGTAGGGGCCGACGTCAATCGCCGAGAGCCGGGCCATCAGGGCACTTTCCTCAAGCCGCGGGGCCTCCCATTCCAGCAACTGGTTCAGAACGCCCAGCAACTCCGGCTTTCCGTAGAAGGCACTAGCGTCGTAGATCGGAAAGTCGATGGCGGTGGCCGCCGTGGGTGGCTCGGTTCCGAGATGAGCGCTCAGGGGCGCGAGTTGGAGCTGGTCCTGAAATGCCGTGACATCTGCAACGTCGTCCGGCCCATCCACCGCGGTGCGGGTCGCGAGTGCCGCGAAGTCGCTCCGAGAGACGATCACCCTGTCGAAATCGCCCTCCGGAAGCGGGCCGTCGAAGCTTGGACCAACGAGCAGGAACGTGCCGCCGTCCCTCCCGGTCGCGCGGGTACCGATGTAGGCGAAGTTGTCAGTGAACATGTCGACCAGCTGAATTACGAAGTACCGCTCGCCGGTCCGCGGCACGGTGATCGCCAGTGGCTCGGCGCGCAGGTCTGCCCAGGTCGTGGAATAGAGTGTGTCGTTGTTCGGGCTGACGACCAGATCGTAGTCAGGACCGAAGAGCGCGCGGGCATGCACGTAATTGTTGAACCCGCCGTACTGCGGTGACGGCTCGTAGACCGACATGCCGAACATGGACTTGTAGTTCTCGACGATCCCGAAGCCGAAGACATAGGCCTCTTCGGCAAGCTCGCGGGCCTCGGCCGGAGTTATCTCCTCGGCGTAGGTCGGGATGGTGCTGAGCAGAAGAATTGGGAGGGCGGTGGACGCGCGGAAAATCTGGGAAAGCACTGGGTGTCTCCGGAAAGAAAATTGGTATAGAGGAAGTGCCGAGATCAATTTGAGCGAATGCTGAAAGTCAACTTCACCTTTGAGACGATTGCAATGAGTTAGGTAGCGCTCTACCGGCGCTCTTCTTTCCTCGTAGAGCTCCGCTCCAACCAAGTACTTCGCGGCGCTCGGCACCGGGGCATTGAATCAAAGGCCGGCAAGGTCTCGGTGAAGCCTTCCAGCACCGTGGCATTGGACCGCAGGTGTTCGGGCTCACCGGGCTTTGCGCAAGAATGCCCGAAGGTCCACATCGGCAGCGCACGTTCTCCTCGAATATGGTCGTGGGGAAACGAAAGGTGCGTCAGTTGTCGCAAAAGGCCAGCGACGGTCTTGGTTACCGTCACTGACTTCTTTTGCCGATTTTGTCTCGGTTACTCGACCTTATGCAGGTCCCCTGGTTTCCAACTGCCATCGAGCGCCGGCTCGGAGGGCGCATAAAGACGAAGGATCGCGAAGAAGCCGCGATCTGGGGCCGTGGCGAGCCAATTGGCTTTCTTACCCTCGGGAGCCTCCGGCCCGATATAGAGATCGGTGCTTCCATCAGAGTTTTGCTCCGGCTCGTTCAGCTTGCCCAACGACGGGAAAGGCTGACCGTTGTCGAGCCCCGAAGCGTTCTCCGCCTCGTACAGCGTGACCGACCAGAAAAGCTCAGCAGGGATATCAGCGGGCAGGTTCAGAACATAGTCCTGCGCGCCATCCAGGTCATCGCCGTCAGCGTCCTTGAAGCCGATCATGTAGAAGGCGCCCTTGCCGGGGGTCATGGACACCATACCCGGACTGATCGAGAAGTAGTCGGTGAAGAACCAGGCGCGCGCGTCAAGATCGGTATAGCCGGCATTTTCGGAGCGCCAGTCCAGACCCAACGGCACCTCGGGCCAACGCGCGCTGACATTGTTGACGGGGTTGAGCCATTGGCGGTCCTCGTAGACACGGAAGTCTTCACCGTTCAGGCCGGGCTCGAAACCAATGACGCGGCTGGTCTTGTATCCTGTCTCGGCGGCCGCCTCGAGGACGGCGACGGTGGGGGCGTCGGGTACGAAGTCCCGGCCCGCAACGATACCAAGGCCCTCGAGCATTCCGAGCCAATCCGGACCTGCAAGATTTTCGCCTTCGGTATCCACGAGGTATTTGAGTTGATCGAAGGCGGTTGCGTCCGAGCGGGGGAGCATGTCGTAGGACCCGCCCGCAGCGTCGGGGAACTCCATCGGTTTGGCGCTCTCCTTTTGCCCTAGCGGATAGATGACCGACTGCTTCAGGAGTTCCGTGGCCGGGCTGATGTTGTCGAGGCTTTGGTAGAAGGAACGCAGGAAGAAGAAGACGTTGTTCGTGCCGGACTGGTAGACATAGTGGTTGTCCGGCACCTCACCGTCCCAGCCTGGCGGGACGATCAGGAAATTGCCTCCGGCGCCACCATCGGGCCCGGGCAGCCCGAGGTCGCCGAAATATTCCCCGCCATCAACCGGGATGGGCCGCTGCCACGCGTCGAGAAGAATGCCCTGAAGCTTGGGCGGAGCCTCGAAGACAAGCGGCCCGGTCTCTGCGAGGTTGGCGAACACCATCGCGTAGATGAGGTCGGAGTTGGGCGTCGTGATACGGGTCTGCGCGTCGAGTCGCTGCGTCCAGATCGGCATGACATTGTAGCCCGTGCCGAACGCGTCCGCGGCACCGTCTCGCATACCCATGGTATTGAGAAGCGGCATCGCCCAGAGGTAGGTCTGTGTAGCGCGTTGGAAGGTAAGCTCCTCCATGAGCGTTTGCGCCGTCTTCTCGGTCGGTCGGTTTCGTTCGAATGGCAAGTTGGCCAGCGACTCGAACCGCGTGTCTTGCGCAAAGGTGGTGCTGGCAGATGAGAGCAGGGCCCCGCAAAGGAGAGCGGCTGAATATCTGGGCTTCATGAATCAACTCCTGATGAGCGTGGCGCGGGTTCGCCGAACCGGCGACCCGCTTGAAAGATCATTCGACGATCTCGAAGTCCGCGAGGGTGAAGCTCTTGTCGAAGAAGCCCTCTTCGGGGGCGTAGAGGCGGAAATAGACGAACCAGCCATCGTCGCCGACAGTCTCGAGGTGATTGCTCTCCAGTCCATCGGGAGCGTCGGGCCCGACGTAAAGATCGACCGAGCCATCTTCGTTGTACTGGAGCTGCTCCATCCGGCTATCGAGGCTGACATCTGAGATCTCGGTGCCGCCGTTGTCATAGGGGCGCCGCGTGTTCTCGCTATAGAGGGTCAGTGACCAGAACTGGCCCACCGGAACATCGGCCGGGACGTGAAGCACGTAGTTGCGGTCCGCCCGCAGCATCTCGCCGTCGGCATCGCGCTTGGTCGTCATGTAAACCTGCCCCGCACCGGGCGTGGGATTGACCATGCCTTCTGAAGAGCCCACGGCCTCGTAAAACCATGTCGCCCTTTGGTCGAACTGCTGGAGAGTTTCGGTCTCCTGCGGGATGTCAAAATCGAAGCTCTTGTACCAGGAAGTGCCTTCCCACCACACCTCTGTGTAGCGCGGGTTGACCTGCAGGTTGCGGGTCATCAGCTCCCCGAGCGCCGCACCTTCGAGCAGGATGCGTCGCTGGCGTTCGGTCGGCGCAAACTCTTCGCCTTTCACAATCCCCAGCGGTTCCAACATGGCCATCCAGGGCTTGTCGATCTCTCGCACGGGCTCTTCGTTCACGATGGCAGAAAGCGTCTCCCAGTACGCCAGACCGCGCGGAGCCGTTGCACTCCATTCGACATCCTTACCTTTCACGAAGGTGGCGTCGCCTGCCGAGCCCACCGGACCCATTTTGTAGGCCGAGATGTAGGTGTCGTAGTACGACGGATCCGGATCGAGAATGCGGATGCCGACAAGAACGTTGTTGGTCGCGCTCTGGAAGACATGGATACCTTCCGCTTCGTACTGGCTGGGATCGCCTTCCGGGCCGACGACAACATATGTCGCGCCCTCTCCTTTGTCGGGGCCCGTGAGACCGAGGTCGAACACCGGCCGCATCCACATGTCGAGAACGCCGCCGGCCGTCTGCCCCGCAGGGTAATCAATCTGGACTGGCCCCTCGGAAAGGTCCGTGAAGTTGAAGATATAGGGCGTGGTCAGGTTCGCCGTGACGATACCGCGCTTTTCCTTGAGCGTCTCAAGGACGGCAAAGGCCCCCGGCGTGTCAGTGCCAAACGCCTCACCCTGATTGTCACGCCAGGTCGCCGTGCTCACCAGAGGTGTGGACCAGATGTAGAGCTGCGCGGCGCGCTGCAGGTCCATCAGGTCGAACAGACGTTCTGAAGCGTCTTCGTCAAAATAGCTGTCCTGAAGAACGATGGCGCCAGCAGGGGTGTCGAGCGTCTCATCACCCTGCAGCTTCGCTTGAGCGAGAGGGGTCGCCTCTTGTGCGAGAGCCGGAAGCGTGGTGGCTGCGCAGATCACTGCGGACAATGTGAGGATGGCAAGAGGACGGGGCATAAGAAAGTCCTTGTTTCAAAGAAGCCGGGGTCCGGGCGCATGCGTGCCCCGTGGGTCACTTGATGATCTGCAGAAGTCGTTCGCGTTTCTGGCCGTCGCCATCCTGGCTGTAGATGACCGCACGAATTTCACCGACCTGCTCTACCGTTAGTGCCGCGAGGTCTGCGCCAGAAACGTAGGTGTTCACCTGCTGCGCTTCGGCAGGAGTAAGGGCGGGCGTGATGCCGATGACCATCGCTTCCAACTCGCCGGAAATCTGGTCCTTGGAGGTTTCGCCATTGATAAGCGCGAGAGCATCCGCCTTTTGCTGACCCGACATCATCATGACCAGCGAGGGATCAACATACTCCTCGATCAATCTGATCTGCTCATCCGAGAATGTCCTGGGAGGCTCGACATTCTTGGCAATGAAGGCAATGCGGATCTGCTTCTGCGCATCGTTCGCCGTGCCGTTCGCGATTGCGAAAGCCTCGGAAATCTGGTCATCGGTCATCGCCGCGACATCGACGTCTGGGGCATATTGATTGATCATCGCCGTCTGCTCTTCGGTGGCCGAATACGCAGTACCGGAGATGCTCAGAGCGATGACCATCGTCGCGACGAATGTCTTCATGGATGTCTCCTTGGGTTGAATTATCGAGCCGGGTGCAAAGCGCCCTGAAAAGGGTTCGCTATTCGCGCCAATGACGTTTGCGCTCTTCTTCGAGCCGCTCTTCAATTTCCTCCGAGAGCTCGGATGACAGCCTGAGATAGTCGTCCCACATGACCTTCGGGGCGGCGGCGTTGCCATGAAGGCGACCGAGCGCTCTGCGCACGTCCAGATAGTCCTGCCAGAGCTCCGCGAACCTCTCGTCCGCGCGTCGTAACCGGTGAATTTCGAACTCTCGCTTCCTGAAAGAATGGTCATCATCCATCTGCTGCCCCTCCGCTTGCTCGGTCGCCCCAGCTGGCGCGCGATCGAACGGTGGATGACTGGATTGGACGCGAAATGCATGTGGTCCGTGAAGGTGCAAACATGTTGCAGCTTTGGTTACACAACTGAATCCTCAGCACGTTTTCGAAATATTGCTCGCGCGGCCAACCCGCCGCTCGGTCCGGCAGATAGCTATATGAGCGCGCGACACGAATCGCGTAGGCTGCGGGTCATTACAAAAAGTCACCTTTAAGTGGAGTTTAGATGTGTCCGAAATTTCTCCGGCCCAATCTCCTGCGGCGACAGATGCAGATCCGGATGGCTCTGATGAGAAGGTCCGAAAACAGCTTCAGCGTATGCTCGTCGGGGCAGCCCTGTCGTCGTCATCCACACGAATTCGGCTCTTCGAATACATTGTAGAGGAAACTCTCGCCGGTCGTCATGACCGGCTCCGGGGCGACGTGATTGCCTTCGAGGTATTTCAGCGGGGCAACGATTTCGATCCGCAGATTGATCCCGTGGTGCGTATTGAAGCGCGGCGATTGCGCAAGGAGATCGACACCTACTATCTGGGTGACGGGCGCGATGATCCTGTGGTGATTTCGGTGCCGAAAGGCGCCTATGTGGCGGAGTTCTCTTTTCAGGATATGCCAACACCCGCGCCGTCGAATGACTCTGGCATCACCAAGCATTCTAGGCCGTCGGATCGAAACATTGCCTTGCTCTGGCTCGCGGTGTTCGCCGCTCTCATACTCGGCGCGGCAGCGATCCCGGCGATCATGGGCTTGCGGCTCTCCGAGCTTCCGTCGGCCAACAGTCCACGCCAGCTTGCCGTGCCGCCGGGACTTGCCATTGCACCGTTCCAGATACGTGGGTCATCCGAGGATGATCTCTACTTCGCGCAGGGCATATCAGATCAATTGGTGAATGACCTGCAGCCCTTTGACACTGTGAGAGTGTTTGCGCTGCCCGCGAACCGCGCCCAACTGACGGATGGAGATTTGGCAACGTTGCGGACGGACCATCAGATCGACTACGTTTTGTCTGGCAGCTACCGTAGCCCTGAGGAAGGAGCCTCAGGGCGCCTGGTCGTTCAGCTATTGCAGACCGACGGCAAGGTTGTTTGGAGCAGATCTGACAATCTCACGCGGACAGCCTCCGACTTCCTCGCCGTGCAGGACCGCATTGCCTCGGGCATCGCCACTGAGATCGGTCAGACCTACGGTGTGGTCTGGGGGCAGATGCGGCGTGTCATCCTCGATCGGCCCTTGCCGAGTGAGGGAACGTTCGGCTGCCTCTTGTTGGCCCACGCGTATCGCCGTTCCTTGGAACCTGACCTGCGACACAGAGCGTTGGAATGCTTGCGCACGGCGACAGACCGAGAGCCGAGCAATGCCGAGGGGTGGGCCATGTTCGCGCTCGTAACAAGAGATCAGGCCGTAATGGAGGCCGAGGGGGGTGGCAGCCGCGATGAACTGCTTGAGAGGGCGCTCGCAGCCGCTCAGCACGCAGTGGCCCTCGACCCCCAGAATATTCTGGCACTGCAGGCGCACGCTTCGTTGCTCCACACGATGGGCCAGTACGATGCTGCGGAAGCCACGATGCGTTCGGCACTCGTACTCAACCCAAATGATCCAGAGTCGCTTCACCAACTTGGTTGGAGATTGGCAGTCCGAGGCGAGCTGGAAAAGGGAACTGAGTTCATCCGCCAAGCAATTGCACGCTCGATCGATCCGCCGGGACGATACTATAATCTCCTGGCCGTTTCCGCGCTCATGGCCGGGCGCTATGACGAAATGCTAGCCCCCGCCGCGATCAGCGCGAGTGCGAACTCGGTTGTCGGACTCGCACTTTCCGCCATCGCCAATGATCGGGCTGCAGATGGCTCACCGGAAATTGTGATCGAAGCGATCAAGAAGCTGAAGACCACGGGAACTCCAATGGCCAAGGCCCCGCGCGATTACCTACAGAGCCACGGCGTTAACCAAGAAATCGCAGACACGATCGTGTCAGGCATGATCGATGCAGGGTGGTCTCCAGATTAGCTTGGCTCCAAATCCAGCTCTCCCTATAGCTCACTTGCTGAGCGGAAGCCTGATAAGCTGTCGTTCGATCGAAATGCAGCATTGGTTGAAATGGGCTCGGTGCCGTCATGCGGCAGTGCAGCAGTCAGGGAAAGCCTCCACGACAGGGCACATAGCGCTACCGGCCCGAAACAGCCATTCGCTCTATCCTACCGAAAGCGCCTTTCCTCAATCGGCGGCAAGAACCAAACGGCAAGTCCCGCCAGCGGCAGGAAGGCACAAAGCCGGTAGACCGCCTCAACCCCGTAGCTGTCCGCCAGGATGCCGAGCAGCGCCGCCGCGATCCCTCCGAGGCCGAAGTTCAGGCCGTAGAAGAGTCCGCCGATCAGCCCAATGCGGTTCGGCAGGAGGTCCATTGCGTAGATCAGGATCGAGGCGAAGGCGCTGGCCATGATCAGATTGATCGCTATCGTCAGCACGCCGGTCCAGAACAGGCCGGCGTAAGGCAGGATCAGGGTCAGAGGCAACGGTCCCAGCACCGAGATCCAGATGATCTGCCGCCGTCCGATTGCGTCGCCAAGGACACCGCCGATCAGCACGCCCACGGCCGCGGCCATGAGGAAGAGGAACAACATCATCTGCGAGGCGGGAATCGACAGGCCGAACTTCTCGATGAGATAGAAGGTGTAGAAGGACCGGAAGCTCTCGCCATAAGTGTTCTTGGTGAACATCAGGAAGGTGAGGACGAGCAATCCCAAGGCGACCGTCGCGGCGCTCCGCTTCGATGCAGGGGCTTCGGCCTGCCTGCGGGCCGAGCGGTGGGTGAACTCTGCCCGGATCCGCTGCTGCTGGCTGCCGATCCAGGTCAAGAGCAGCATCGCGAGCAGCGCGAGCACGGCAAACCAAGCGAGGCTTGGCTGCCCCCAGGGCACGATGATCAGCGCGGCAAGGACCGGCCCGAGCGCGCCGCCCGCCTGCCCCCCCACCTGGAAGATCCCCTGCGCCAATCCCTGCCGGTCGCCCGCGGCATAGCGCGCCGTCCGGGTCGCCTCCGGGTGGAAGATCGAGGAGCCGATGCCGATCAGCGCGACCGCTATAAGGATGCCGCCATAGCTTCCGGCGAAGGCGAGGCAGATCAGCCCCGACAGGGTGAAGGCCATGCCGACGACCGGCGAGTAGGGCGCCGGATAGCGGTCGGTCACCATCCCCATGACCGGCTGGAGCAATGACCCGGCGATCTGGAAGGTCATCGTGATCAGCCCGATCTGCACGAAGTCGAGGCCGTATGCCTCCTTCAGGATCGGATAGGCCGCCGGGATCAGCGACTGCATCAGGTCGTTCAGAAGATGCGTGGCGCCGAGCGCGCTGAGGACGACGAGGTAGGTGCGGGCGGGCGTGGTGGTGGTCACGGCAATCACTTGGTACTGGTTGCGGCGGAGTATGCCTCTAATTGCGAGCGCGACAAGGGTGGCGATGAAGCGGCGGCCTACGCAGTGTCGCGATAAGGATGTCCTAGCCTCCGCAGTCGTCAGAAGATTGCTGTGTTTCAGAAAGCAGTAGCGGGCGCTGAGCCGGTGTTCGAGACTTCGGCAATCGAGCACACGGCCGAGGTGCTGCAGGTTGACGAGACCTACCGTGTCGCCGGGCCGGAGGACTGGACCTAGGCCTCTGGGCGCAGCGACCAGTGGGGCATCGCCCCGCCGAAGACCGTGGCTTGCACGAGGGCACAGCTGGCGGTGCCGGTCCTCTGAGCATTTCCACAATACGCCGATCCCGCAAGAGCTCCGGCAGCCTTGGCACCAAGAGAGAGAGGTCCAACGAAATGCCGCTTATGCGATTCCGGGGCGGGGTAGGGCGGTTGCCTGAGCATCATCCTCGGCTCCACAAACCGACCCTCGGGCTCGCTCATCGGACTAGCTGTCAGTCGCCTCGCCGCCCTGGTCATGCAGTATACGGAGGACGCCGACCTAGCTGGACAGAGCACCCCGGCTGCCGTGCCGAGACGCTCCCGGCCCTGAGCCGACCTTGGGGCTGGACGAGCTCGCTGCGGCGCAGCTCCACCGAAACAGTCGTTCATGCGTCGCGCAGCATTTTTCTACGGCCAAGGTACGCTGTGCGGACAAAGCGGACGGTCGATGCCGCAATAAGTCGGGTCCCGCGCCCACGTGTCATCGCACCTGTGCTGCGGATTTAAGCCCGCAACTCTTGCGCTCAACGAGGACCAAATCTCCGGCGAACAACCAAGATGAGCAAGGCGAACCGGGCGCCCGACGAGATCGCAGGGCGCCCGGTCAAGTGTCACTTCTTGAGATCCACCACCACTTCCTCAAGCTCGCCCTGGAAATCGAAGGGCGCCTGGTAATCCGTGGAGACGGCCGTTCCGGTATCCGTACCGACATCCTGGTTCTCGGAGAGCGAGTATTTGAAAGGTGTTGTCCTCTCGATGGCACCGGAACCAGCGGCTTGGCCATCGATCGAGAGGGTGATGGTGCCGTTCTTGCCCATCTCCTCGCCGCCCTCATAGTCGAAGTCCATCTTCAGCTCATGCTCTCCGGCTGGGACGGCGCTGTCGCTTTCGATGGTATAGACCGCGACGTCGATATAATTATGTGCGGCCTTCAGCTTGCCATCCTTGAGATAGAAGGCCCAGCCGCCGGTATTGCCGCCCTGCGTGAAGATCATGCCACTGGCATTCTCCTCGACCTTGACCTTGGCGGTGACGCTGAAGGACTTGTTCTTCAGGTCCGGCGCCGAAGATTCCGGTAGCCCGGCCAGCACGCCCGTATAGGTGATGCTGTCGCGCCCGCCTGCGAGGTTCGGCTTGCCGGTGCCCTCTGCGCTGAAGCGCTCGGCGCCGCGCCAGTCAAGCGGCAGCGCCTTGTTCTTTGACGCTTCGGCCCACCAGAGCGCCTTCAGCTCCTCCAACTTGTCTGGATTTTCGGCGGCGAGGTCCTTGGCCTGGGTGAAGTCCTCGTCGAGGTTGTAAAGCTCCCACTTGGCCTTCATCGGGTCGAATTCGCCGCGGACAGGGTCCCAGGGCTCGAAGGCCAGAGAACCAGCCCACCAGCCTTTGTCATACATGCCGCGGTTCACGAACATCTCGAAATACTGGCTGGTGCGGACCTCGGCGGCCTTTGCATCATCCAGTACGCTGAGGAAGCTCTTGCCTTGGATCGGGGTTTGCGCAGTGCCGTTCACGCTGCGCGGCTCGGGGATATGGGCCGCATCCAGAATGGTCGGCGCGATGTCGATGACATGCAGGAACTGGGTCCGCGTCTCGCCCGCAGCTTTGAACTTGGCGGGCCATTTCACGATCATCGGGTTGCGCACACCGCCGAGATGGCTCGCGACCTGCTTGGTCCATTGGAAGGGAGAATCCACCGCCCAGGCCCAGCCGGCCGGGAAGTGGTTGAAATGCAGCTCGGTGCCGATCTCGTCGATGCGGTCGAGCATGTCCTCGGTCTTCATCAGATAGGCGTTGAAAAAGGCGTTCTCATTCAGCGTCCCGTCAAAGCCGCCCTCGGCCGAGGCGCCGTTATCGCCGACGATATAGATGATCATTGTGTTGTCGGCGTCGGGCAGCGTCTTGACGTAGTCGAGCACGCGCCCGACCTCGTAATCGACCTGCTCGCCGTAGGCTGCAAAGACCTCCATCATGCGGGCCGACAGCTTTTTCTGGTCATCGCTCAGGCTGTCCCAAGCGGGAAGGCTGGCGGGGCGGGGCGTCAGCTCGGCATTCTCGGGGATGATCCCGCGCTCTTTCTGGCGCTCGAAGGTCTCTTCGCGATAGCCATCCCAGCCCATGTCGAACTCGCCCTTGTATTTGTCAATCAGCTCCTTCGGGGCCTGATGCGGGGCATGGGTCGCGGCAGGGGCGAGATAGGCGAACCAAGGCTTGTCGGGTTGGATCGCCTCGATTGTCTTCAGCCAGCTGATGGTGTGATCGGTCAGGTCGGTGCTGAGGTAATAACCCTCTTGGTTGGGCGTGCCGATCGGGGTCTGGTTCTCGAACAGATAGGGCCGGATTTGGTTCGTGTCACCGGCCATGAAGCCGTAGAAATAGTCAAAGCCCAGCCCGTTGGGCCAATGGTCAAAGGGACCCGTGGCGCTGGTCTCGTAGATCGGCGTGTTGTGGTTCTTGCCGATCCAGGCGGTGATATAGCCGTTCTGGCGCAGGATCTCGGCAACCGAGGCAGTGTCCTTGGGAATAACCCCGGTATAGCCGTCATAGCCGGTAGCAAGTTCGGTGATGACCCCGGTCCCGGCCATGTTGTGGTTGCGCCCGGTCAGCAGCGCCGCCCGCGTCGGAGAACACAGCGCCGTAGTGTGGAAGCGGGTGAATGTCAGACCCTCCTTGGCCAACTCGTCCATCGCTGGTGAGGGAACCCCACCACCGCTCACATCGAACTGACCGAAGCCGACATCGTCAAGCAGCACCAACAGAACGTTGGGTGCGCCGTCCGGGGCCTTGACCGGGGTGGGAAATTCGGCCGGATCAGCATTCAGATAGGTGGTGCCGGCGCTGCCGCTAAACTTCTTTTCCGCGTAGGGCAACGAAACCTGGCCGTTTTGAGCTCCGAGCGGCACATCCGCCGTCTGGGCATGGGCCGAGGTCGCGAAGCTTGCCGCCATGAACAGTAACGCAAGCAGAAATCGGGACAGTTCGAGCTTCTTCATAAGATGACTCCGTGCTCTCTGACGGGCGTGGAAAACCCGTCGGCTTCAATCTGGATCGTTCATCTTGGGCAGGAGAATGGATGCCCTTTGGGCTGCCCGTAGTGAGGCAACCGCCGTAGAAAATGATTGTCTCACGTCAGCACTTTCAGCGTGGTAGCGAAGCCCAGGGTTGAACCCCTATACTGCCGTTCCACCGCAATTGACTAACATGTGCCTTGGGCGCACTTTGCACAATCAGGTGCAAATCGGAAAAATATTGAATGACTGAGCATGATCTGCAGGGGATATTTCACCGCAGGGGCTGGCTTGCCTCCCAGCCCGAGGAATTCCGCAAGGCCTGGCTCGATCTCGCCGAGTTCAGCGAGCTTTCCGCCGGAGAACTGCTCTTCTCGCTCGGGGGCCCGCCCGGTGGCATTTACGGCGTCGCCGAGGGTTACGCCGACGTTCTAATCGCGTCGGGCTATATCACCCCGGCCTTGGCGCATATCGCCCGCCCCGGCTGGTGGGTCGGCGAAGCAACGGCCCTCACCGGGTCACCACGCCGCGTCGAGATCCGCGCCCGCACTGACCTGAAGGTTTGCTGCGTCTCGCTGCAAGGCATCGAAAGCCTCGAGGCGCGTTTCCCCCGGCTTTGGCGCACACTCGCGCAACTGACCGTGCTGCATCTCGACAACGCGCTGATGTATGCCTCGGCTGTGACCAAGGGGGACGCGCGGACCAAAATCCTGAGCACATTGATTAGGCTGGCAGGGCCGGAAATGACGAACGACGCGGTCATTTCGGTCCCTTGCACTCAGCAGGAACTCGGCGAGATGGCAGGCCTGCATCGCAACAGTGCGGGACCGGCGCTGCGCAGCCTGGAGCGAGAAGGTCTGATTTCGCGAGTGACCTACAGTCAGATTGACTACAACCCTGTTAGACTTGCCCATGCAAGCGAGAGGGAGCTGAGCAGCGGAGCACGGTGACTCATCATAAATTGAGTCGCATGAATGTCGGCCTTGGGCTCGGAGCGGGCTTGCGGCGGCGCGGCGTGCTGGCCGCTTCGGTGAGTCGGGCTGACCGGCAGAGACGGCCCTACCGGTCGTCGCCGGGCCGCTCCGCCGTCTCACCGAAGCGGCCATTCATGCAGGCTGCAGCATTTTGAACGGTCCGAGGTCGGCAGTGCTGACTCTCCAGACGTTCGCTGCCATGCAGCGCGAGCGTGAGTTCGGTAGGCCCGGCGAAGACCGGATAGCCGTCAGGTGGCGGCCCGTACCTCAGTTCAGGAACAGCACTGTGGCCTGCTGCGTGAAATCACCCTTTGGACCTTTCCCAAGAGCATCATTTCACCTGGTGAGGTGCGGTCAGGCCAAGGCGCTCGCCGCGTCAGGGCAATGCGACGGTCTCCAGGATTTCGTCGGTCACGCGGTCAGGCGTCACGCCGTCTCCCAGGGCTTCGAAACGCAGCTTCAGGCGATGGCGGAAGACATTTCCAGCGATGGCGTGGATGTCCTGCGGATCGACATAGTCGCGCCCTTCGAGCCAGGCATGGGCGCGGGCGCATTTGTCCAGAGCAAGCGACGCGCGCGGGCTGGCGCCGACCTCGATCCACGTTGCGATCTCCTCGGAGTATTTCTCCGGCGTGCGTGTCGCCTGCACGAGGGCGGCCATGTAGTCCGTCATCGGGTCGGCGACATGGATCTCGTCGATCTCGGCGCGCGCCGCGAAGATGGCCGACTGCAGGACGGGGGGAGGCGCGTCGGCGACAGCCACGGGGCGATTCTTCGCACTGTCTTCGGCCCGGATCATCTTGATGATCGCCGCTTCATCCTCGACTGGAGGGTAATCCACGCGGACATGCATCAGGAAGCGATCCATCTGCGCCTCGGGCAGCGCGTAGGTACCCTCCTGTTCGATCGGGTTCTGCGTGGCGCAGACGATGAACAGGGGCGGCATGACATGGGTGGTGCCGCCGACGGTGACCTGTCGCTCCTCCATGGCTTCCAGCAGTGCCGCCTGAACCTTTGCGGGGGCGCGGTTGATCTCGTCCGCAAGGACGATGTTGGCAAAGATCGGGCCCTGCTCGAAGCGGAACTCGCCCTTGCCGTCCGTCTGGTAGTAGACATCCGTGCCGGTGACATCCGAGGGCAGCAGGTCCGGTGTGAACTGGATGCGGCTGTAGTCGGCTTCGAGGTTCTTTGCCATGGCCTTCACGGCGCGGGTCTTGGCCAGCCCGGGCAGCCCCTCGATGAGCAGGTTTCCGTTGGCGAGGAGGCCAATGATCAGGTCGCGGATCACGGCCTGCTGCCCGACGATCTGGTCTCCCATGCGGGTGATCAATCTGCTGATGTCGTCATGCGCTGTCATGCGGTGATCCTGTCGTTTTGGTCTTGTTGCGCGTTCATGGATTTAGGTCCGGAAGATCGCCATGCGGTCTCGGGCGGGAGGCGTGATGGCCACGTGCGTGGTCTTTCAAGGTCTTAATTCCGCTGGACCATCGGTCTCCGGGCTCGGCCCCGTTCGTCGCGCCCGGGCCGTAGAGTTCTCTGCCGATGTCCAGATAGGCCGATGTCACCGGCTCCGGTGGAGGCCCGTCATGACGTCCACGCCGCCACCAGTGGCGGGTCCATGTCAGCGCCGGGCCCAGTCTGTGAGCCTGCAAGGACTTTTCGGCCTGCCTCAGCGCGTAGCGCGACGAGTTCCGCCATGCCGCATGCGCGCGGGTCACCCTGTTCGCCACGACCGGCCGGGCGCGCCGCCATATCAACAGAAGCAGCAGCGCAGCCAAGATGAGGAGGGCCGCGACCACGGCAGCCCTGCGCCAGTCAAAAGGCTCGGATGCCTCCGTCGGGGCGGCACCGCTGACGGCGAAATCCGTCCCTTCGAGGATCTGTTCCTCGACCTTGTCCGCGGTGGTGTTATACCACCCCAGGCGAACTTCCGGCAGGCTGAAGCGACCGCCCTGCTTGGCGATATAGGTCACGCTTTCGATGCGGGTCCCGAGCCCGGTCTCGGGATCGTCCTCCACCACTGGCGGGTCGGGGTGTTCCGAAAGCCCCGGCTGATCCAGCGATGAAAGCAGCGGCGGGATGGCCATGGCGCGACCGCCCTCGATGGTCGCGGTGACGCGGCGGGTGATCGCGGCGCCCGGCTCCAGCGCGCCCTCCGCACCCTCGATCACCTGCTCCAGCGTCACCGAAGTCGCCGCAAGAAACGGGTCCAGACCCGCCGCTGCCGCCGGAACCAGCCCGGTCAGGGTCAGTGCCTCGGTCTGAGCCGTCACCTCGACAGGTTTGTAGGCGCTGTCGGCATAGGTGAGGGTGATCGCCTGCGGCGGCAGTTCGATCGCCCCCGGTACAAGCGGCGTGATCTGGTATTCCTGGCGGACGCCGGACCATTTGCGCCCGGCGACGCGTTCACTGACCGGACGCCCGGATTTCTCGGGCACTTCCACCATGATGTTGGGCAGGTCGTAGCTCGGCAGGGAGACGGGTTTGGAAAAGAAGCTGGGCACCAGCACGGTGACGCGCAGGGTCGTGGGCTGGCCGGTGAGGATATCGGCGGGGTCCAGCTCGGTGCGGATCACAGGCGCATCGGCACTCTCCTGCGCCGCCGCGGGCAAGGCGAGGCAGCAAAAGAGGGAGATGATCAGCAGGTGCCGCTTCATTCGCCGCCCCCCGTCTCCAGAGAAAGGCGGATCTTCAGGAAGTCCTGCATCCTTGTGTCGACGGTCCGCATCCACTGCTCCGCCGCCTGGAGTTCGAGCTCCTGGGATTCGATGGGTTGGGCGTCCTGGCCGCCCTCCATCTCGTCGTCGAAGACGACCTCGTCGGCGCCATCGTCGGCACCGGAGGTCTGCCGCGCATGATCGACGTAGGCCAGGATCGCCTGTGCGACCTCCAGGTTGCGGGCGGCCAGCTCGCTGGACGGATCGCGCGCAACGGCCTGTTCCAGCGTCTCTTCGCCCTCGCGGTACGAGCCCTGCCGGATCTGCGACAGACCCTTGGCGATCAAGGCATCGACGCTTTCGAGACGATCGAAAACCTCGGCCGCGTTTTCGTATTGACCCGCACGGTAGAGCGCCCGCCCACGCCAGTCCAAATCTTCAAACAGCCCGGCGGCCTCGGCATAGTCGCGGTGCTCGTAGGCACGGCGCCCTTGCTGATCCGGGGTCCAGAACCAATCCGCGAGCCCCTCCGCACTGGATGGTGTGGCGGGCATCACAAGCGCCGCCAGTGCTCCGACCGCCCATCGCATGGTCCAGCCGCGGCGGAACCAGAGAAGCGCCAGCAGCAGCGCGGGCGCGAACAGGAGCCATCCCCGGTCCTCCCATTTTTGCCGGTCGTCCGCCGCCAGGGCGGCCCGGTAGGCCGCGTCGATGTGGCGCGAGACGGCGGCCACGTCCTCGTCATCCGGTGTCATGGTCACGAGCCGCAGGCCACGGATGCCGCGCAACGCCTCGGCCGGTGCGTCGTCGTCGGAAATCAACAGCAGGATGATCGGCGCGCCGCCGTCCTTCAGGTAGGATTGCAGCGCGGGAATGTCCGCACGGTCGATCTCGTCGGCGACGAACAGTATCGCGCCAGGCGATGTCTCGGCATCCAGAACGGTGCCGGATTTCTCGATGGCGAGAGTCGCGTTGTTGCCCGGCTCTGGCATGACCTGGGGCAGCAGCCCGCTTAGGAAGCTGTCCAGGACCTGTGGATCGTCGGTCAGCGGTGCGATGAGATGCGCCGATCCGGCATAGGCGACAAGCGCCGCGCGCCCGCCCGCGCGGTTCGCGAGGATGTCCTGGATCTTGTACTTCGCCCGTTCCAGACGGCTTGGTGCGATGTCCCGCCGCGCCATGCTCTCCGACACCTCGAGCGCCAGCACCAGTGGCGCGGTGGGGGCGACAAGCGGATTGGGCACCCGCGTCCAGCTCGGCCCCGCGGCCCCGGCGATGACGAGCGCGGTCGCCAACATCACCACATCCACCGGCAGGAGCCGTCGCCTGCGATGCCCGTCGAGGCTGAGCGCATGGGCCAGGTGATCGGCCATCCCGGCGGGCTTCTGCGAGCGCGGCGCGAGGCGTCTGCGGGTCAGCCACCATGCCAGCAGCGTCGGCAGCAGCAGCAGCAGCAGCCACGGGCGGATGAAGTGGAAATACGACAGGCCGGTCAGGAACTCAGGCATGCGCACGCCTCGGCCTGGTGATGAAAAGCATGAGGAACTGCGACGCCAGTGTCAGCAGCACTGCCAGGATTGCCGGAAGATGCGCCAGGCTGTCGCGGGGACGATAGCTGATGGTTTCGACCATGCGCGGCGCGAGTTGGTCGATCTGATCGTAGATCTGCGCAAGCCCCTCGGTGTCGTCGGCGAAGAAGAACTGCCCCCCGGTGCGCCGCGCGATGTCCTGCAGCGCCGCGATGTCGACCTGGTTATCCGCCTGCCCGCCGTCGGGATCACCGACGCCGATGGTGTAAATCTGGATGCCGTTCTGCAAGGCGATCTCGGCGGCATTGACCGGGCTCATCCGGCTGCCGGTGTCGGCGCCGTCGCTGAGCAGGATCATCAGCCGCTGATCGACCTGGCTGTGCTCGAAGCTGCGGATGCCGAGCCCGATGGCGTCGCCGAGATTGGTATGCGGCCCGGCCATCCCGACGGTGGTCAGGGTCAGCAGGTCGCGCACCGCCTGCAAATCCTCGGTGAACGGGGCCTGCACGAAGGGTTTCGCGCCAAAGACGATCAGCGCCACACGATCGCCTTCGCGCTCGGAGATGAACTCCCCGACAACGTTCTTCACCGCGGCGAGGCGTTGCAGCGGCTCGCCGGTTTCGGTCACGAAGTCCTCCTCGTCCATGGACTCCGAGATGTCGACGACCAGCATCAGGTCGCGGGCGGCCTTGGTGACCTCGACTGCCTCGCCGATGCGTTCCGGGCGGGCAAGCGCCAGAAGCAGCAATATCCAAACCAGAACGCCCGCGATCATCTGGATGCGCCGCCGCGCGACCAGCAGCGCGCCTTCCTCCGGCGTAATGCCGAGCGCCTCGACGATGCGTGCGAAGGAGGGAAAGCGCAGGGCCTGCACGCTCTGGCGATAGGGCGCGACGAAGCGCCAGACCAGCAGGGGCAGCGGGAGCAGGAAGAAGACCCAAGGGTGCGCCAGCTCGATCATGTCTTCCCCCGCTTGTGGCTGCGAATCCAGCGCTCGGCGAGGGAGCGAAGCAACGGATCCGCGGCGGCGACGGGACGATAGGCGGCCGACGAAAGCACCCGCCCCGGTCCATCCGCGAAGCCCTCTCCGGCGAAACTCGTATCGAGGAAATTGAGCCAGGCCTCCCCGTAGAGCTTCGCGACCTGCCGTCTGGGATAGGCGGCAACGGCCGTTCTGCGGAGCACCGCCGCGATCTGCGCGGGATCGTCATCGGCCTGCTCGAGCGCCCGCAACGCGGCGCGGCGATAGGCATTCGCGCGCCGGTGGCGGAGCAGCGCCCAGACCAGTGCGGCGAGCACGATCAGCGCCGCAGCCGCCATCACCCACCACCCCGCCGTCTGCGGTGCGTAGGAGACTTGAGCCGGGTCAGGTGGCATCTCAAGCAGCTTGAGCAATTCGACGAGATCGAGGTTTTCGAGGTCCGGGTTCATCGCATGCGCCCTGTCACCCCGCGCACATTTGCCCCCAGTAGCCTGCGGACCTGCGCAACCGTGTCTTCGGCGGCGGTGAGTGGCATCAGAGGGATGCCGAACTTTCGCGACCAACCCTGCAGCGCCTCGGCGTGGCTTTGTGACATGCGCGCAAGCGCCTGCAGGGTCGCCCGGTCGCTGGTGTCAATCTCCGCCTGCATCCGCCCGTCCGAGGCCACCAGCTTGAGATCCGCCGGCGGGGTGCGGGTCATCGGGTCGCTGACCGGGCAGAGGATCACGTCGTTGCGCCGCGACAGGCTGCTGATCAGCCGTTCCGATCGCCAGTCGACCTCGTCAAAATCGCTGATCAGGAAGATGAGGTGATCGCGCTTGGCGATCTGCGCCACGACCTGCAGCGGCTCACGGATCCCCATCGGGCTCTCCACCTCGGCATTGGCATGGAGGGAGAGGTTCGCTTCGGCGATCTTGCCGAGGAAGCTCTGAACCGCGGCATGGCTGCGTTGCGGGCGAACTTCCTGCAAGCGGTGATCCGTAAAGACAATCCCGCCCACCCGGTCGCCCTGATCGAGAATGCGAAAGGCGATCAGCGCCGCGGCCTCTGCCGCCGTGACCGCCTTCATGTTGAGCTTGGAGCCAAAGAACATAGACATGCGCTGGTCCACGACGATTAACGCGGGGCGGTCGCGTTCCTCGGTGAAGACGCGGATGTGGGGCCGTCCGGTCCGGGCGGTCACCTTCCAGTCGATGTCGCGCACGTCGTCGCCGGGCAGGTAGCCGCGCAACTCCTCGAAATCGAGCCCCCGTCCGCGGAGGGCCGAGGCACTGCGGCCATTGAGAACGCTGCGCACGGGCTGGCGCGGCATGAAGCTCAGATCGGTCGCCTTGGAGGCAAAGCTGCGCAAGTGCGCCATGTCCACGTGGATGCGCGGATCAGACGGGCTGTCGCTGACCGGGGTCCGCATGTCCGGGCTACCTCCTGAAAACCTGAAACCTTCTCCCGGATCCCGGAGGGCACACCGACACCGGATTGTACGCTCTGGTCAGGGAGGTCTTCGGGGCGGCGCGCGCGGCGCCACCCCGATTGAGCTCTATCAGTGTTATTCGGCTTCCCCAGCCGAATAGAGCATCTCGGTGAAGTTCCCGACCTGCGGCGAGAAGCTCTTTTGGCGGACCGGGAAGTCCTTGAAGGACGCGACGAACTCGCCCATGACCCCGCCCAGCGTGCCGATCAGCCAGCTGCGGTTCTCGGCCCACTCGTCATAGCCGCGGGAATCGTGGAACCGCTCGAACGGGTCCAGCTTCAGGTTGGTGATGATCGGCGTGGACAGCTCCGGCTGCGGCGAGCGGAACCAGTGTTCCTGATCGCGGAACTGGAACTTCCAGTCGCCGACCCGCAGGCCGTGGAAGGTGGTCTCAGTGAAGTAGAAGAACTCCTTGCGCTTGGTCTCACCGTTGTTCAGCAGGATGTCCGACTGGTCATAGCCGTCGAGGTGAACCTTGTAGGTCATGTCGCCGACCTGCTTGCCCTCCAGAAGCTCCTCTTTCAGCGTGGGGTCACCGAGGAAGGACAGGAGCGTGGGCATCCAGTCTTCCATGGTCATGAACTCGCCAGTCGAGACGCCCGCAGGGATATGACCATCCCATTTCACCAGCATCGGCACGCGGAAGCCGCCTTCATAGGCGCTGACGCCCTTCTGACCCTTGAACGGCTGGTTGCCGCCGTCGGGCCAGGAGTTGGACGCCGCACCGTTGTCGGTCGAGAACATGACGATGGTGTTGTCGGCCACGCCGAGTTCGTCGAGCAGTCCGAGCAGTTGCCCCACGTAGTCGTCCACCTCCTTCATGCCGTCGGCATAGAGGCCGTAGCCGGTCACGCCGTCGGATTCCGGCTTGAGGTTCGTGCGGTAATGCATCCGCGAGAAATTGTGCCAGACGAAGAAGGGGTCGCCCGCCTCCACGCTGCGGCGGATGAAGTCCATCGACTGCACCATGACCTCGTCATCCAGCACGCGCTGCCGCTCCTGGCCGAAGGGCCCGAGATCCTGGATGTCCTGGTCGCCGTCATCGAGTGCACGCGCCTGGATCACCCCGCGCTGCTGCAGCCCGAGAGCCGCCTGGCCCTCTTCGTCGGGATAGTCGTATTGCTCCGGATACTCACCCGCATTCAGGTGATAGAGAATGCCGAAGAACTCGTCGAACCCATGCGCCGTCGGCAGGTGCTCGTCGCGGTCGCCAAGGTGGTTCTTGCCGAATTGCCCGGTCGCATAACCCAGCGGTTTCAGCAGCTCGGCGATGGTGGGGTCCTCAGCCTGAAGGCCCTGCGGCGCGCCCGGCAGGCCGACAGTACTAAGACCCGTCCGGATCGGATATTGGCCAGTGATGAACGAGGCCCGGCCTGCGGTGCAGGAGGCGTGACCGTAGTGATCCATGAAGATCATACCGTCTGCAGCGATGCTATCGATATTCGGCGTCTCGCCGCCCATCATCCCGCGATGATAGGCACTGACATTCCACATGCCGATATCGTCGCCCCAGATGATCAGGATGTTCGGGCGCTCGGCATCCTGGGCAAAGCTGGCGCTTGAGAAGGTTGCGAGCAGAAGCGTGAGCGCGGAGAGCAATAGTAACGGAATGCGACTGAGGTTTTTCGCTGACATGAGCCATTCTCCTATCTGAATTCAGAAAATCATTTTTTGGGTGATCTGCGCCCCGGCGCGGCGCCGCGATTGTAACTCCACCAGCCTAGGAACTCCCCTTCGGACCGACCCGGGCCATGGTGATTTAGGTGATCTCGGGCTTAATATTGCCAGTTGCACTGGCGACAGGAGATCGATGGTTCGAACGGACGATCGTTCGAGTCAAAGGATGGTGCACGGACCAGTCGGACACTTTGCTGTCCATGTGAACTTTTGTAGAAGGCACTGCCGCAGTCCTGCGACGAGAGGACATATTCAAAGAATCTACTCCTGATTGCTCAAGATTGTCGTAGCGTAACCTTTGGTTAGTCATTTTGAGGAGAAGTTTTTGAAAATGAGCGAAATTTTTCTCAATCAACGAGTGCAAACTGTCTGCGGAGTGTTCCGTTCTGTCCGTTGCTGTTTATGCGAGGAGAGTCGAACCTCGTGAAAGGGTTCTCTGCTGCCTTGCGGCGGCGCTACACGGCGACGCTTTCTTGTGGCGTGCGTTGCAGATGAAAAGAGGTGCGACTGCCGCAGGGTTAGCGCAAACATTATTGATGCAACTTTGACATGTGCAGAAGCTGCTCCTAACCTGCCGCACAGAACTGCGGCTTCTGCGCGAGTCTTGCGGACAGGGGCATGAATGTCCTGAAACCGGGCTGAAGGGGTTCTAAAATTTACACGCCCCATAAATCCAAAGCGCCGATGGAATTTGATCCTTCCAGGCATTGGGAATTTGACGGGTTTGTGCTGGACCAGCATGTCGGGCAACTGCAGCGCGCCGGCCAGAACCTACAAATACGGCCCAAGGCTTTGGCGCTATTAACCTATTTCCTTTCCAATCCCGGGCGGGTTCTCGACAAGAGCATCTTGATGGACGCCGTTTGGCCCGAAGTCACGGTTTCGGACGATTCATTAACTCAATGTGTTTCGGAGCTCCGGCGTCTCCTCGGCCCCTCAGCATCACGTGTCCGCACGCTGCCGCGTCGCGGCTATCTTTTTGTCTCTGACGGGGTCGAGACAAGCGAGACCACGACAGACACTGCAGCGCCAGACGCAGTGGCGCGCCCATCTGTATTGGTTCTCCCCTTCGTAACCTATGATCCCGCCGATCGAATTGCAGACGGACTCGCGGAAGAAATCAGCGCAGGTTTGGGGCGCTTCCGCCAGATTTTCGTGGTCGCTCACGACAGCGCGCGGGCCCTCTGTGACGCCCAGTTGGACGACTTCGCTGTCGCGCGAACACTCAGCGTGCGCTACGTAGTGTCCGGCTCCGCGCGCCGCTCCGGCGCCCGCCTTCGTGTCACCGCGCGGTTGGTCGAGGTGAACTCGGGCACGGAACTCTGGGGGGACCATTTCGATAGCGTAGACACGGAGATCTTTACCCTACACGATCAGGTCACCCAGAACATCCTTGGTGCGATGGTACCTCGAATGGAGACGGCTGAGATCAGCCGGGTATGTCGCAAGCCGCCGGAGAGTTTGGAGGCTTACGACATCTGCCTCGCCGCCCATGCCGCGATCCGGCGAATGACGCCGGATGGCAACCGGCTGGCACTGGCACTTGCCGACCAAGCACTCGCGCTAGAACCAGATTACGGGTTGGCGGCAGGTTTGGCGGCATGGGCCTATACGCTGCGCGTCGCCCATGGGTGGTACGAGGATTTCGGGGCTGAAGCACGGCGCGGCATCGAATTGGCGCACCTCGCGATCACTTCCGGTGCGCGCGCGGGAGACGCTGCCGCCTTGGCAACAGGTGGCTATGCGCTCGCGTTCCTTGACGGCTCGCTGGAAGAAGGGCTGGCAGCCATCGAAGAAGGTATTAGGATTAATCCCGGTGACGCGCGTGCCTATGTATTCGCAGGCTGGGTTCTCGGCTATCTCGGACGTGCGACCGAGGCGATCAGTATGTTCCAAACCGCGCTGAAGCTTAGCCCACGCGATCCAGAATTGTTCAGACTGCAGGCGGGCATGGCCTTTGGGCATTTGCTGAATGGCGACATGTCTTCTGCCATTGCCGCGGGCCGGGCTGCCCTGCAACATCATCCGGACTTCAGCCCGACCCATAGAGCATTGGCCGCAGCATTGGCCCTGTCGGGTCGGACCGAAGAAGCCAAGAGGGTCGTCGCCGAGCTGCTCAGGCTGGTTCCGAACCTCACTGTGAGTAAATTTGGCGAGCAGAGTCTTTTCCGATACTCGGGCCAGATGGACCGTATTCTCGAAGGCTTGCGCCAGGCAGGTCTACCGCCGTAACTCCAAGCTGTCACGCCCGTGGGGAAGCGGCGAGCAGCGTGCCTTAGTGGTGGCAATAGGTCGCTCGCTTGGGTCGCGACGAGAGCCGCGGATTGTCATGACTTTAGTTCATGCCGCCTGCTTATCGGTCTGAGCAAAACGACAGGACCATCTTCTGATCTGCCACGTCGGGTTGATGGATTGCCACCGTGCCGCTTCGTGCTGACCCATGACCATGCAGGTCATCAATGACACTTCGTAGGCGTCATATAGCAGCGATACCTCTCGGCAGGTCGCCGTTTGGCAGGCCAAAACCAAAAGTTCTATCATTCGATATTGGGTAGTTGATGCGAAATCGAAGGTTGCGTCAGCATTTGCGCTGTACGACGGCAGTCCACACAATGATGCCGTTGAAAGCAGGATTGCTGAAGCAGTGCAAAGGAACGGTCGTGACATCCGATAACTCCCAATTCGGCAAGGGGGCAGCGCGGACAAGAGCTCCGCACCTTGAATGCAAGATTGAGCAACCAGCGTGACGAAGTCCTGAACAAACCCTGAATTTCTTCCGAAGGATTCCGACCTCCTTCGAGCTCTACCTCGATGGCGGACGTATCAGCATCGACAAGTGTCCCGCCGAACGCGAATTGCGTTTCATCGGGCTCGGGCGCCGCAAGTGGGATTTCGCAGGCCTTAGTAGCGGTGGCAGAAACCGCGCTCGGGCGATGACGTGATCGAGACCGCCAGGAAGCGCCCGTGAACTCGCAGGCTAAGTGACCATGTCCTCGACCACGTCGACGATCATAAGATCAATCGGCTCGGCGAAGGGGCGCATCGATGCCGTCGGGGGGCGGTTACAGCATCAGAGCAAGTCTGGAGCCTAGTGATCAGTCGATGGTGGGGTCTGCCCGCATGTCTGCTCAGTGCAGGAAGCGGACGCACGGCAGATTCGCCCTGGACCGGCCGGAATGCGCAGCGAGCGGACGGTAGCGCGATATCCCGTTGGCGACGGCATAGGGTAAAAGCGGTCATGCTGCTTGGGGCGCATCGAAAGGAGTTCGAAACGTTCCTTTTCCTTGGTTGTGGTCTGGAGTGGGCGAGTAAATTCATCCCTCGTCACATTCGAAACGTGTTAGTGTGAGATGCAACGCCAGGACGTTGAAGCTGCCTGCGTCGCCAACTGCCAGTTCAAAGCAATGCGATGTCCGGGATGGATTCGATGCAGGAACTGAACTCTCTGATCGGCGAGCTCTACGATGCCGCGTTGGATTCGACGCGCTGGGAGATTGCTCTTACGGCGGTCGCGGCATATCGCGACGCGATTTCGGCAGGGATTGTCGTATTCGACACACGTACCCGGACGCTTCGAAATCAGATCATGTCAGACGGGGACAGCAGATCAAGCCGAGATTTTCTCGATACCTATGGTGCTCTCATGCCGCCCGAGTTCTACAATGCTTCCCTGATGACTGTAGATAAGGCTATCTGCTCAATTGATGCCATCGATCGAAGGGTGTTTGAGAGTAGTCGCTTCTTCAGGGAATGGGTGGAGCCGAATGGCCTTGTTGATTCAAGCGCCTGTTGCCTGATGAAGGATGTCAATCGCTTCGCGATGGCAGCATTCTTCTTGGCCCGCGAGGCCACAGATCGGGATCGCGAACTATCGGAGCTCTTTGGGGTACATATTCGGCGGGCGGCCACGATTTCCGACCTCCTGAACTATAGGCTCGTGGAACTCATGGACTTCGAGAACACGCTGAACACGCTGAGCGCGCCGATGATGCTGGTCGATGAGGCAGGCACTATCCATTTTGCCAACCATGCCGCCGAAGCAATCTTGCGCCACGGTGGACTACTGCGTTCGGCAAAAGGCCGGATTTCCGCCGGCTCGACAGCGCTGACGAAGGCGCTGCATGCAAAGATATGCGAGGTTATTCGCAGCACAGTACCGACTGCTGCTGTAGGAATTGGGGTGCCGGGTGAGCACGGACCGCGGTCCGGTGCTGTCTTGCACATACTCCCGGTAGAGCGCCATTTGAGCGGATCACTGCCTATTGGTCCCCGGGCTGTTGTCTTTGTTGGAACGCAGTCTGCACGCCCAATGATCGGCCCCAATATCCTATCGGCAGTGTTTGGATTAAAGCCGACCGAATCTGAAGTAATGCTTCATCTCGCCCAAGGCAGTTCCATTGAAGAAGTAGCAGAAGTACGAGATTGTGCGGTCAGTACAGTCCGGACTCATCTGCTAAAGGTTCTAAGCAAGACAGGGTCACGGCGCCAGAGCGATCTTGTTCGCATCGTCCACCAGTTGGCGCTCTAGGACAGCCCTACACCGACTTATGTCCGATCTCACCCTCTGTGCCAGTCACAACAGTTCTCCACCATCTGGTGGACGCCAGTCACTGCCTTTCGGGCTAGTCTGAAATCAGGGCCGCCGCAGAGCGAAGTCAATTCTCTTGCATTTGGACAGAGATTTCTCGGCATTTCCGCAGACGTGCTTAGCTCGATCTGGCGCCCTTCTATTGGCTGCAACTGTCTCACAGGAGAACCCGATGCCAAACGCTGGACCGAACATCATCGGCAAGCAACCCGGTCCCCAACCGTTGATGTTTCACGAGGGAGATCGCGCTATTGAGGAAAAATTCAACGCCATGGGAGGGGCAGCGCGACTGGGCAACATTGATCACAAGGAAATCGGCAAGGTCTGGTTCTTCAAGAACGGGTCCTGCATTTGCTACAACAAGAAGGCAAAGCGCGCCTTTGAGATTCATGGTGCGATCTATAGGAAATGGCTCGAGATGAATGGTTTACATTTCGGGGTGCCCGCGACGGATGAGACCGAGACCCCTGATCGTAGCGGACGGTACAATCACTTCGAGGGCGGCAAGTCCATCTACTGGAGTCCCGGAACCGGGGCGCACGCGATCTACGGGGCCATTCGCGACAGATGGGAGGCGCTTGGCTGGGAGAATTCCTATCTAGGCTACCCGATGACTGACGAGATAGACTTTGATGGCGGTCGCGCCACCGGCTTCCAGCACGGCGACATATACTGGTGGGACGATCTGGGCGCGATCGACCTCAGGGGGATCGTAATCCACTACACGGGCATGTATTGCTTCGACAAGATCGATGGGCTGGGCGACGACTCTCCCTTCGCGGTGATAAGCGTCGCATCGGCCAATGATGTCGCCACCCAGCGAACCCAAATCTACGACAACATGCGCGACGGACAGTCCCGCCCGATGGTGCCCGCGATGGAGGTCTACCGCGGTAAACCCTATGGCCTGGTGCTCGATACCGTTCTGGTAGAACATGGACCCGGTGGTGATCCGGATAAATATCGCGACGATGTCAAAAAGGCCTTGCTCGCCGTCCATACCATTGGCGTCGCCGCCCTTGGACTCATCCCGGTCGTTGGCCCGATCATTGCCCCGATCCTAGGTCCAGCGCTTGGCGCGCTAATGCCTGGAGTCGGTGATGCTGTCTCGAACCTTCTCGGCGACAAAAAGATCGGCGAAAATACTCGCCAGATAGGTCCTAAGGAACTGGTTCGCTTGGCGGCCCGCGAGGAGAACCGAAACTTCGAGGGCATCGGCTTCCGCTTCGACACCGGGCGGATCAATGGGCGCGGAGGTTCCTACACGCTTTACTATGGGATAGTCCCGGCCTAGCGATCGCTCCGTCGCCAGCGTGCCGCATTTGTCAGGCTGGCCGAAAATTCTGCGGAGTCCGATGTAGATCAGTTATCCGGCGCCCAGCAACTTTACAGCTAGAAAGGCATGGGCAGACGCCATGACGATGGCCGATACCCCTACTACGGCCAGCAGAGTGTGGATCACATCGACTAAACCGATGCCGAGGCCTGCATGAGCAGGGCGGCGCGCGTAGCCCGGCAGCTATCTGGGTCTGGAGACCGCTGTGGTCGCCAGACCCAGCGTCCGCAAGCTTCCATTCAGGCAGAACCCGGCTAGGGTCGGCTCAGCGCCCTTCGTGCCCGTCGCATAGCTGACGCTTCGCCGCTTCTGCCCGACCGCCAGATGCTGCTTCGAGGCGGCCCAAGCTTGGCGTGACCAGCGGTGTAGGGCTGACCTGAGTAGGATACCCCGGCACTGCACCCGGGGGCTTAGTTCTGCTCTTGGATCCACACCCCGGCCTGGATGAGTTGGGGTATTGGTCTGAGGCGGTTGGACGGGTTGAGTCCTGAAAATGCTCCGCTCCCACGGAGGCGTCCATATCCCTCAATCCGTCAATTTGAAGATCTTCGAGAATACTGCGACCTTTGGCTCTAGGTAGAAGGCTCAGGCGCCTTTGATCCCAAAGCCCGCCGCACTTGAACTTCGATATCCTCCTTATTCCAGGAACGGTGGACTTCTATAAGCTCAACTCCTGCACGTCTAAGGGCCTCTCGTTTCACCGCATCCCGAAGAAATGTCTTCTGGTGATAGTGGCCGCTGCCCTGCACCTCGACGGCCGCGGTTAGAAGGCCAAATCTATCAATTATTGCAAAATCCAACCGCTTTGAATTGATTGAGGCGTGGGCATCTTTCCTCAGCTGTTCGGTCGCTGACGACGGTCTTGGTTGGATCAGCTCGCCCAGACTGGTTTGCGCCATAATTCTATGCATTTGGCCGCCTTCTGCAACGACCCGGTCCAAAACCTGTAGCACTTCATACTCTGCCTTGTTCAGTAATCGACGCTTCTCAAAGCTCACTTTGGAAATAGCCTCGAGCTGGGCCTGTGGATTCGAGAGGTCTCTTGATTCAAAATAAGGTCGTTCTGGGTTGGAAGTCCGGTGTCTGTTTTGAAGCCAGTTTCGGTTTGGATTGCGTTGTCGCGATGGACGAAAATGCGGCTTCCTGAGAAGTTTCGCTATATGCCAGACCAGAAATGCGGAGATGATACTTAGCGCGATGATTTGCTCACTTGGAAGTTTCAATGAGCCTAAATCGATTAATAAATCACTCTTCATACAGCACCTTCAGAAATGTACTTGAAAGTTTTGGAAGTATTACCGTGGAGGTCCTTAACAAACTTGAGTGGTATAACCCTTCGCTATGCTTGGTCAATGCTCCAAAGGCGTCACGTGCCGGCCTCAAATTTTAATGTGGATCTGACTTAGTTTCTCTACCCGCCAATCATGGCGAGCGCTGCCCGACCATTCATGCCGTAGGGGTTTCCGAGGGTCTCCCAAGTGTCCTGATGGTAGAGATAGGGCCCAACCAAAAGGGTTGCGGCTTTGCCCGCAGAGGTGAGTGCCGCCGCGAAGTCTTTCGCCTGCCTTTGAAACTCCGGTGTTTCAAGGGTGCCAAATGACACGATGACGGGAGCTGTTATTCGATCGAGGTGTCGCTGGGGGCTCATGTCCTGTTCCATCTCGTCCGTGAATGCAATGTAATTTCTTCGCCAGGACAAGCGGACTGGAGCGAGATCGTACATGCCGCTCATGCACAGCCCGCCCTTCACCGCATCGGAGGGCAGACCGAATTCGGTCCAATCGGTCGTCAAAACCACCGCGGCTAAGTGTCCTCCGGAGGAATGCCCCCCAATGTAAACTTTCTCCGGATCCCCACCGAAGCTCTGCGCATTGTGAACCACCCAAGCGATCGCACGCCTGACCTGACCCGCAAGTCTCCCAAGGTCCCCATCAAGTCTTCGGACGTCCGAAAAATCGAGCGCAACGAACTGAATGCCGCGGTCAATAAAGAGCTCGGCGGCGAAGCCGGACTTCGCCGCATCGAGGCCACGCCATGTCCCTCCATGGATGAAGACGAACACGGGCGCATTTGAAGCATCCGCCTTGTAAATATCTAGTGCCTCATCCGGGTTCTGCCCGTACTCCGCGCGCTGTGGGTATCCCTTTCTGGTACGCAGATCATAACTTGCCACTGACAGCCTGCTTGTCACCTCTTCTATGTGCGGCTGGTAGACCTCCTGCCGGTAAGCGGCATCTAGTTCCTCCTGATCCATGTTCAGCCACACGCGTGGCCCTTGGACATGATCCTGAAGGGGAAAGCCGCAGGGTGTCTGGCCAAGCGCTGGTGCCGCCAATGAGGCTCCGACGAGGGAAAGGGCGGATCGACGTGAGCATCTTTCTAAAACATGCCGACGCATTGTTATCTCCTTGAATAGAGCATCTGCGGCGGCGAATTGTGTGGGAAACAACGCGGAAACATTTCGTAGGCTCAACCTGATTTTTCCGTCCGTCGCGCCGTTGATCAATACCACGTCCCCAGCACATGGCGGAGGATTCTTTTGAAATCCTATTTCACCAAGATCTCGCTTGGTATCTCCTGCGCATTGGTGGAAAGCAAACTGCGGACCTTGGATTTATCGAGTGCAGAGAGGGAGTGCGCGAGACCACTGTACCATTGGTTCAAACCTTTGTCTCTGGGCGCATAGGAATTTGATTCTCAGCCCTCGCTGCAGTCGATTGTTCTGCTCCGAGCCTGCGAAATCACTGGCCGATTGCAGACCGCAGACTGTGCCAGATGATCCGCTATCGACCTGCAGGTCACTGACGAGAGCTCTTCATATCGTCGCCGCATGGAAACGTTGGTCGCCTTTCCGTGCCAAGTCCACCGAAGTCGGCGCCCTTTGCGGCGATCCGATGAAGTCAGTCGGGATGCACGTCGTGAGGCGAGCATCCGGCGGCAAGCACGATGGCGATCCAGTTGACGTCGGCCCGCAGTCCCAGTTCGGCGAGCCAGGCATCCTGCAACCTGTATGCGGAGAGTTCCTGTGCCTCGGGGCAGACCCAGTGCTGGGCGCCGTCCTGCCGGTGATGGACGATCTCGTGAAGCAGGATGCTGACGTCCACAGGGTCCCGGCGGTCCCACGGCCGAACGAGGTAGATCGTGTCCGTCTCCGCATCGTAGAGACCCCGTGTCGGGCCGGTTCCGGCGAAGCGCGGTCTTGATCTGGCATCGGCACTGGCCTGGCTGATCAGGCGGACGTCCGGTTCTGTCGCCTTCCTGGGCCAGGGCGCGCGGGCATCGAGCCAGGTCTCGAGGGTCTCGACGAGCACGGAGACCGTTGCAGAGTGCCGCCACTCCAGAGCATCAGCATCGGCGCCAGCCTCCTGGGGCGAAAGAATGAGCATGCTCAGAACGAGACTGGCACATGGCCTCAGGAGGGTCCCGGCCAGACGTGACATCACGCCCACCTTTGGAGACGGACATGGGCTCTTTCGGGGAGCCCTCCCGGTGCTGTCGGTCATCGCGAACCTCCTCCGCATCTGCTGGCGGGAAGCGTAGGGATCGGCCGGGACGCGGGCGGGATTGGTCGGAGGCAGGCGCGGGAAGAAAGCGGGAAATCGTCGCGAACTCGCGGGAAATGTGGTTCAATTCCGCTGACCGTAGATGAGTGTGGGAGAGCGAAGTGGCCACGGTGTCGATTTCGCTCCTGGGGGATTGCCGGATCACCCCGTCGGCGAGCGATCCGGTGGCGTCCCTCGGGCAGAAGGAGCAGGGCCTGCTCGCGGTGCTGGCGCTGGCGTCCGGCACGCCCATCCCGCGCGAGCGGCTTGCGGCCCTGTTGTGGAGCGATCGCGACGAGCTGCACGCCCGCGACAGCCTCAAGCACGCGCTCGGGCATCTGAGGGAGGCGCTAAGATCCGCCCGGGACGCGCTCTGCTCGGACAGGCACAGCGTGCACCTCGACCCGGTCGCGGTGGACATCGACGCTCTCGCCTTCGAGCGGCACTGCGCCGAGGGCTCCGAAGCCGCTGCGGAGCGTGCGCTCGCGCTCTATCGCGGCGGGTTGCTCGAGGGCTGCGCGGTGCGCGATCCCGCCTTCGAGGACTGGCTCGCCACGGAGCGGCGGCGCTTCGGACGCCTTGCCGAGCAGGCGGCCGGGCGGGTGATGGCGGGCGCCCTGGAAACGGGCGACGCGGACCGGGCGCTCGGGGCCGCCCTCCGGCTCGAAGCCATGGACCCCCTGCGCGAGGATGCGTGCAGGACGATCATGACCTGCCTTGCCCGCAAGGGCGACCGCTGCGGCGCGCTGCGCAGGTTCGAGACCCTGCGCGCCGCCCTGCGGGATGAGCTCGGCGTCGCGCCCGAGCCGCAGACGCTGGCGGTGGTCGACGAAGTCAGCAAGCACCCGCTGCGGCAGGCCGATCCCGCGACCCCGCCGCACAAGCCGGCGCGGCCCTCCATCGCCGTGCTCGCCTTCGACGTTTCCGGGACTGAAGCCGAACAGGCCTATTTCGCCGACGGGGTGGTCGAGGAGATCATCGGGGCGCTGTCTCGGGTGCGCTGGCTCTTCGTCATCTCGCGCAGCTCGAGCTTCACCTGGCGTGGCGAGCAGGAGGACGTGACGCGGATCGGCCAGACCCTTGGGGTGCGCTACATCCTCTCGGGCAGCGTCCGGCGCGGCGGCGATCGAATGCGGATCGCCGGCCGTCTGGTCGACGCCGCAAGCGGTGGGCTGCTCTGGGCCGAGACCTTCGAGGGTGGGCTCGAGAATGTCTTCGACCTGCAGGACCGGGTCACCGCGCGCGTCGTCGGAGCGGTGGCGCCGCGGCTCGAGCAGGCCGAGATCGAACGCGCCCGGGCCAAGCTCACCGGGCATCTCGACGCCTACGATGTCTACCTGCGCGGCCTTGCCGCCCTGCACCGCTGGACCCGCGAGGGCAATCTCGAAGCGATAAGCGCGTTCCGCACCGCGACCGCGAAAGACCCCGGCTTCGCCTCTGCCTACGGGCTGGAGGCGCGCTGCTATTCGCAGCAGAAGGCCTGCGGCTGGGTCACCGATCTTCCGGCGCTGATCGCGGCGACGCGGCAGGCGGCCGGGCGCGCCATCGACCATGGCCGGGACGATGCGGTCGCACTGGCAACCGCGGGGATCGGCATGGCCTTAGTCGCCAACGAGGTCTCGCACGGCGACGATCTGGTTACCCGGGCGCTGGAGCTCAACCCCAACCTCGCCAATGCCTGGCTGTTCAGCGGTTGGATCAACGGCTGGCTGGGCCGGGCGGAGATCGCGCTCGACCACGTGGCGCGCGGGATGCGCCTGAACCCTTACGATCCCGAAACCGCGATGATGTACGCCGCCAAGGGCTACGCGCATTTCGTGGCGGGCGACTACGCCGATGCTGCAAGGTGGGCGGAACGCTCGGCCCGGAACCGCCCGAGCTACCTCATCGCCTCGTGCATCCTGGCCGCGAGCAGGGCCTTTCTCGGCGACATCGAGGAGGCGCGGCGCATGGTGGCCCGGATCCGCGAGATCGACCGCCGGATGAGCGCAACGAAGCTCATCGCGCACTACCCCATCCAGCGCGACGTCGACCGGGATCGGTGGAGGGAAGGCATGAGGATCGCGGGCCTCCCGGACTGACATCTTTGTCTCGGGCGCGACAGGCGTTCATGGCCAGCCCGAAGCTGTCGGACGTTCGGCCAGCAACTTTGACCTTACACGGGTACGACGCGCGGACTGCAGGCCATCGCTACGCCCACTGCGCTAGGGGGCCTCAGCTTTTCGAAGGCGGTTCTCCCTACGCGCAGAGACAAGGCCTGGAGCGCGCAAAAGCGGACTCTTGCTCAGAGTCGACCAAGTCAATGAAGCGTAGTTGGCGAAATTAGTGTCATCATTAATGACATTGATTGACCATAGGTCAAATTTGCGTCACAAGTAGTGTCATCAATTCGGAGACTCAGGGTGACGGCGACCAGAACCTACAACAGCCCTCTGCGTGACGAGAAAGCCAGGGCAACGCGCGAGGCGATCCTGCAAGCGCTCTACGACCTGATGAAGGACGCAGAGGATTCTTCCGAGATCGGGATGGATGCCATCGCGGGCCGTGCAGGCGTCCAGAAGCGGACGGTCTTCCGCCACTTCTCGACAAAGGAAGAGCTTTTCGCTGCATTCTGGCCGTGGCTGAACGCAAGGATCGGCGCCTCCGTGTCGCCGCGCGCGCCTCGCGACGTCCTGGATGGCCCACAGCACGCTTTCCCGCTCTTCGATGACCACGAGGCCGCCATGCGCGCCGCGCTTCATACGCGGACCGGGCGCGAAATGCGCATGGGCACCGTGGAGGCCCGGCGTATCCACTTCGCCAATGCCCTCGCGCCTGTCTGCGCGTCCCTGGCGCCGGAAGAGGCCCGCAAGGTCACGGCCCTGGCGCATCTGCTCTATTCAGCCTCCGCATGGGAGGTCCTGAAGGATTATGGCGGTCTTTCCGGTGCCCAAGCCGGGGAGGCCGCGTCTTGGGCGCTCGAGGTGATCCTGTCCGCGGTCACAAAGGGCGACGTCAGGGCGGACATTGCATCGCAGCGAAAGGATGAACGCGATGAAGCTTGACCGAAATGCCTCCACCGACGCCGACGCGATCTGGGTCGTTGGAGACCGCATCCGCTTCCTCGGCGGACTGCCGACAACGGATGTCGAACTGATCGAGGTAGACGTGCCGCCGGGATCGGGCACACCGCCGCACAGCCACGCCTCCGCCGAGATGTTCTATATCCTCTCGGGCGAATTGACGGTCCGGGACTTCTCAGAAGCAGGGCACCCGCCATCCGTCACCGTGGCGAAACCGGGCGACGCGATCACGGTCGCATCCCGCAAGGCGCACAACTACAGCAACGAGGGCGACATGCCGGTGAAAATGCTCGTGCTTATCGAGCCGTCCATGATCGCCTTCTTCCGCGAGGCCGGCACCAGCGAACCGCAGGCAGAGCCCGATTCTGCACGGCTCGGTGCAGCCATGGAGCGGCACGGCATCGACCTGCTCGGTGCGGCAGCCTGAGCAACTGCAAGAGACCAGAACCGGCCGCGCATGAGCAAGCGCGGCCGGTGCATCCTGGTCAAAGCTGCGCTGCTCCAACCCCATTGGAGAGGTCAACCAGCATACCCGTTCCGCGATGTGGCCCGCGTCGAAATCCGTCGCGACGGCCCCATCAGAAGGTTGCATTTCCAGCGCGAAGCTTTCGCCTGAGGGCAGCTAGAAGGTCTGGCTGTTGCAGCGGTAGTCCACAGTCTAGCTCGCAAAGCCCGCGTAGATCGGCCTTTCTACAATCTCTGGGAAACTGTGGCTGCCATCATGCGCAGCCTTCAGGCAGGTTTCGGCGATGGCGATCTGTTCTGGCCTGCTGCCGGTTTCATGGACCGGCCAGGATTTCATCTCGACTCGCGAAGTGGTCGCCTATCCGTTCCTATTCGGTTCAGGTCAACTCAATGGCGCTTATGCGATTCCAGTGCGGGGGAAGGGCGGTTGCGAAGAGCTTCATTCGGCCGGTCCAGAAATCTGGTCGCGCACCGGTTTAGAGCAGGCTCCGGTCGCATGCGGTGTTCGGCTCGGGCACCAGCGCGCAGGAAGCGGACCTGGCTCCGCTGAGTTCGTTTATCGAAACCTGCCGTTCAGAAGGAGCGCAGCGATCGGCGCCTCCGAGCCCAAATTGTCCATGGCCAGCGAGAGCGATCTCGCAAATGCAGCGAAGGGCGCGGCATCGCCCTCGGCCCATTTGTATGTGCCGGCTGCTGTTCGCAATCGAGAAATCGGCACGACTTCGGAAATCGCTCATATGTATCCGGCCTGTTTGTCGGCTCGCGGGCCGTGGCCTCGATGGGGTTACGCACGCACCGTGGTCTCATTAGCGGCAAGGTCGATGATGACCTAAAGGGCCGTCAGACTCTGGGGGCGTAGTTTCTCCGTTCCATGCTGTCCTCTTTCGCGAACTCCTTAGTGACCGGGAAGCTGTCAGATCGCTTCCATGGCCAAATCCCTGGGGGTGTCGAACCGTGTGCCGTGACGCAGGATGCTCCACGCCGTGCGGGCCAGCTTGTTGGCCAAGGCAATCGCAGCCTTGTTCCTGGGCATTCGGGATACGGCGCGTTCGAGCCAGGCTCCGAAGCTGAACGCCTGCCATCGGTGGGGGCGCATCATTATCACCTTGGCCGCCTGCACGAAGAGCATGCGCAGGTATCGGCTTCCCCGCTTGGTGATCCGCCCGAGGATCGCGCGCCCTCCCGTGCTGAACTGTCGGGGCACCAGCCCGACCCAGGCGGCGAAGTCGCGGCCTCGGTCGAAGGCATCGCCCCGGCCGACCGCCGCGACCATGGCCGTCGAAATCACCGGTCCGATGCCGGGGATCGACATGATGTTCGCGCAGTTCTCTTCCGTGCGGCTGATCTCCTCAATCTCCGTCGATACGGCGGCAATCCGGTCATCGAGCCAGAGCCAGTCGCCGTAGAGCCCGATCAGGATGCTCCGCATGCGGGCAGAGATCTCGTCGCGTCTCTGTTCGAGGATCGCCTCGAAGGAATTCCGCAAGGCGCGTAGCCCGCTGCGAACCGCGATCCCCTGTTCGATCAGGAAGGCACGGATCTGGTTGATCGTTGCGGTACGCCGCGAGACGAGCCGGGCCCGCACCCGATGCAGGGCCTGAAGGTCGAGCTGGTCCTGGCTCTTCTCCGTCACCGTCCGGAGGTTCGGCCGCAGAGCGGCTTCGGCGATCGCCTCTGCATCGTTGTAATCGTTCTTCTGGCCCTTGTTGAACGGCTTCACGTAGATCGCCGGAATGATACGCGGTTCGAACCCCATGTCGCGCAGCCTTCGGCTGACGAAATGGGCGCTGAGGCAGGCCTCCATCCCGACCACGCATCGTGGCAACTTCTCGAACGTTGCGTCCAGCGCGAGCCGCTTGATCTGCTTGCGCAAAACCACCTGACCCGAGCGGTCGAAACCGACCAGATGGAAGGTATCCTTGCCGATATCGATGCCGACAACTGCCAGGTCTTCAATGCTTCCTGTCTTCTTCGCACACATGGCTGCTTCTCCTTTGGCGCGGATTATCCTGCTCCAGGATAACCCGACGGTGGGGAAAGCAGCCGGCACATCCCATTAGCGGTCACTCATCTCATGACTGGACGCGGTAACGCAGCGTCACCAAAGCTGCCTTTTTTGCCATCTGCAGCGGAAGCGACCGCAAGGACAGACTTAGAGAGGACCTTCCCGCCCCGCACTGCGACTCCTGCTTTGTCGCTGCAACAGCCAAGGCCCGCGAATTGGGAGTCGGATAGCGAAAGTTCGCCACGGCAAGTTCGGTTATCCGCTTGAGGCTTTCTCGATCGGCCAAGGGGTACCTTCGCAGTTCGTTTCTGCGCTCGTGGGCCTTGATTCTGTGTTAGTCTACCGGTCTCAGCACGAGGGGGGAGAGACCTTGGGACACCTTGTGGACATAGGTCAGTCTGCGAAGTCGCCGGGCCTTGAGTTCAGGTTGCTGGGAGATGTGGTGGTCCTGCGCGACGGCGCGCCGGTCGAATTGCCCCGGTCGCGCAAGCTCCGGGCGCTACTGGCGCTGCTCATCCTCGAAACCGTTCCAGTCAGTCGCCAGCACCTCTGCGAGGTGCTTTGGGAATGCCCGAATGACCCGCGCGGGGAGTTGCGATGGTACTTGGCAAAGTTGCGCCGGATCGTTGACCAGCCCGAACGTCGCCGCTTGATATCGAGTGCGGATACTGTGGCTCTCGATCTTGACGGGTGCGCGGTCGATGCTTTGCGTGTCCTGAAAATGATGGAAACCTCGCAAGTGGCTGGTCGCGCCAAGGACTCCAGAAACAACACTGGTCTGGAACTCTTCCGCGGCATGTTTCTGGGGGATCTCGACCTGACCGGATCGCAGGCCTCGCTTTGGCTGAATGCGCAAAGGCGCCGCTTCGCTGGCTGCGAACTCAAACTGCTGCAGCATCAGTTGGAATTGCTGCCACCGGCATCGGAACTGGTCGCGCCACTGCTCGATCGTTGGCTCGAACTCACGCCCTACGACATCGCCGCGCACCGCGCGCTGCTCGAGCATCTCGCGCTGCGCGGGCGGCAGGCCGAGGCGGAGACCCACGTGGCGACCGCAGTGCGGCTCTTTGCCGAGGAGGGTGTGCCAGAGGACGGGCTCCGGAGGATTTGGAACGAAATCCGGCATCGAACGCGACCCTCGCCTGCGACGAATGATGTCTCTCCGGCCAAGATAGGCCCCCCCGGGGCAACCGATAAGGAACATGCGCGGCAATTGCGCCCGGGGCTTGCGGTGATGCCGTTCCGTTTCCTGCAGGACTGGTCCGAAGGACCTGCCATTGCTCTTGGCCTGACCCGAGATGTCATCACGCGGATGGCGAAGCTGCGCAGCCTCGCGATCATCGCTCTGGGGTCCACTGAGGCGGCCGCAGGGACTGGCAGATCGGCCGCCGAGGTGGGATCGGAACTTGGTGTGAGCTACGTGGCCACAGGCGTGCTGCGCAAGACACCCGATCGCCTCGCCCTCGAGATCGACCTAATCGAGACCGAGACCGCGCATCTCGTCTGGACCGAGGTGTGCGAGGCGCCTTCAGTTGACCTCCTCGGAGCGTTGGACACGCTGGGAAGGCGCGTGGTCGCGGCCCTGACTGCGGAGATCGAGCAGGCGGAACGCAATCGCGCGATCCTGAGGCCGCCGACATCACTCGACGCGTGGAGCCTGCATCACCGCGGGATGTGGCACATGTATCGCTTCACCCGTGCCGACAATGCCCGGGCGACACAGTATTTCCGCCAGTCGGTTGCAAGGGACCCGACCTTTTCGCGCGCCTTCGCCGGGCTGTCGTTCACCCATTGGCAGAACGCTTTCCAACACTGGAGCGATCCCACCGGCGAGAGTGAGAGCGCCTATGCCTGCGCGATGCAGAGCCTGCAAGCCGACGAGCATGATCCAGCCGCGCACTGGGCCTTGGGCCGCGCGCTCTGGCTGCGCCGCCAACACGCCGCGGCGGCCAGCGCGTTGCGCCGGTCGGTCGAACTGAGCCCGAACTTCGCGCATGGGCACTACTCGCTGGCCTTCGTCGAAGCGCAGAGCGGCGACCCTCAGATGGCAATCCAGGCCGCCGATACCGCCCGTACGCTCAGCCCTCTCGATCCGCTGTTGTTCGGGATGCTGGGAACCCGCGCGATCGCGCACTTGCGCTTGGGCCAGTTCGACGAGGCCGCCGACTGGGCCCTCCGCGCGGTCGCCCGTCCAAATGCGCATGTCAACATCCTCGGGATCGCAGCACTGACCCTTTCGCTTGCGGGACGCGTGCCGGAAGGTCGGAGCATGGCGGCGGCCATCCATGCGACGCAACCGGGCTACGACGTCGATTCGTTTCTCTCGGCCTTCCACTTCTCGCCGGAACGGGCCCGCCAGTTGCGCAGCGCCGCGGCCAAGGTGGTGCTCGGCTGAGCCGTGCGATCACGGTTCCACTCCATTTCCAACATCCTGTTCCACGCCCGGTCCCACGGCGAGGGATCATTCTGTGACCCAGCGGCCGAGAACTGCCTCACACCCAGCCGCAGGCACCGGAGAGACAAATGACGCATTTTACAAGATTGATCGAACGACGTGGGGCAACCGTAGCCCTTGCCCTGATAATATCGCTTGGCGCGGGATCCAATTCTCTGATGGCCGGAGACAGCGCCCACTCGGTGAAGACCGCGGACGAAGTCGAATTCGGGGCCGGCCCGCCGCTTCTTCCGCCGGGTGCCGAACTGGCAGTCCTGGCCGGCAATCCCGGCGAACCCGGGGTCTTTGTGATCCGACTACGCTTTCCCGAAGGCTACGTGATCCCTCCACATACCCACTCAATGGACGAGTTGGTGACGGTGATCTCTGGCCAAATCGGCATCGCTATGGGCGAGACGCTCGACCAGAAGGGACCACTGCTTCCGGCCGGAAGCTTTGCCGCGCTGCCGGCGAACATGGCGCATTTCGCCTGGGCCAACGAGATCACGGTGGTGCAGATCGCCGGAATGGGCCCCTTCGACATCACCTATCTTGAGAAAGCCGACGATCCCCGAACCAACTGACATCCCGTGAACACGCCGAGTGGACAGCGCGACTTCGGCCACGCTGACCACTTTTCCTGTCGAGTGCCAACCACAACGGTTGATGTGGTCCCTTTATGCGGTTCGCGGGCACTTGAGTTTAAGGCTCGGTGCGGCCTTGCAGCGGCGCACAACAAACCTCGACCTTGGACCGCTCCGAACGTCGGCTTCCACCTTTTCTGGGTGATCGGATTGTCGCCGCAGCAAAGGTCCGGAATTCGCCCTTCCTCCCTCGTGACTTCGCGAGTGCAGCGTAAATCGAGCACATGCGGCGAACGGCTGAAAGGTCCGCACCATTGCCGCCCCATGCTCTCGGGGTGAAGGGCCGCTTCGTCGCATAGGCATCTCGGGGCGAAGGTCGCGTTTGGGCTCAAGTAGCCAAACGGCCCTGTCCAAAAAACCTGGGTGGGTCGACTCAGCGCAGGCAAGGGACGGCGAGATCGCGGCGTGACACTGGTCGCATGCAAAGCGCGTATTGCGTTTGGTGGCCCGCCCGATGACTTGGACATCATTGACACGCGCCCCAGCTTCGAAAGGACTCGCGCCTGATGCCAATCTGCCCCATGCTCCACCGATGTTGGAAAAGCACACCGTTGCGATCAGCGCCATTAGGGTTCCGCTCAAGCGAAAAAAGACGCTCTGCGAGGACAAAGTCAACAAGCTCGCCGAGAGCATTTTGGAGGACGGACAGACCACCCCAATTCAACTCCGGCCTGACGGAGACGGCTACGTGCTGATCGAAGGTCTCCACCGACTAGAGGCGCTTCGGGAGCTGGGAGAGGAGTCCGTGCTGGCCTATTTCGTGCGCGCTCGGCTGCACTGAGTCGCACGACACTACGGGCCGCGCCAGGAGTCCATGACAGTCACGTCTTGGGGATTACCCGGGTGGCGAGGCGGTCGACGCGGTCAGACGTTGCTCATGACCGGGACGGCAGGCAGGCGCAATGAGCTGCCAAGGACTTTGTGGTCACGTGTCTCGGCCCCTCTCCTTTTCTCCGAATGCAATGTTGTTCAGAAGGTCTCGCAGCCAGATGTGGCGTGCGTCGCTCCGGTTATGTGGGTGCCAAGCGACCTGCGTCGGGAAGGTGCCAAGGTTCAGTGGGACCGGCATGTCTCGGAGACCATAAGGTTCGGCGATCATCGCCGCTATGCGCGCAGGGACCGTGGCGATGCCTCCGACGCGGGCGACTGTCGGGGCTGCCGTCAGGAAGTGCGAGACGATCATCGCGGTGTTGCGGCGCAGGCCTGTGTCGGCGGTTAGTTTGTGCAATCCGGTGCGCCATTTTCCCGGCGGCGCCACCACCACATGCGGAAGCCGCTCATAAAGGTCGCGATTCAGGGTCGCGCCGTCTGCCAAAGCCTCGGGGGCTACGATGCAGCGGAATCCGTCATTGAACAGTTCCGAGACGACCAGGTCCTCCGGTGGAGGGGAGAACCGTCCGATGGCGAGATCGAAGCTTTGCCCGGCAAGGGAGCGCGGATCCAGGTCCGGGCCGATCGGGGCGATTTCGAGCTCTGCCTTGGGGGCGTGACGCGCGAAGGCGGCGGCCAGAGGCGGGGCGAGCACGACCTCCGCGTAAGGACCCAGCAACAGCCGGAAGCGCCGCGTGCTTTGAGCGGGGTCGAAAGGCTCGGCGGCACGGAACGCCCGTTCGAGCCGGTCCAGCCCGGCCGCGACGTCCGGCGCGATCTGCAACGCTTTCTCGGTCGGCTCGACGCCATATCTCGCGCGCAGGAAAAGCTCATCCCCCAAGGCGCCGCGCAGCCGCGCAAGCGCCGCGCTGACATTGCTTTGCGACTGGCCGAGGCGTCGCGCCGCAGCAGTGACATTGCGTTCTTCCATCACGGCGTGGAAGACGCGAAGAAGAGATATGTCTGGGGTCATGTGTCCAGCTTACCGATATCTGACATGCTGCGCATCAATTTCTCGATTTGCAAATTCGTCCCATATCACTGCGGAGACGTTCCTGCAGTGACCCTCGCGGGACGTTCCGAGACAACGCAAGGAGACCTGAAAAATGGCACGTATTCTGATCCTGTCCACTGCGGCCGATGTCCTTGGCGATACCGGCAACCCCACCGGCGTTTGGTACGAAGAGTTGGCGAGCCCGTATTACGCTTTCCTTGATGCGGGCCACGAGGTCACGCTGGTGACGCTTGGCGGCAAACCTGTTCCCATTGACCCGAATTCCGACGTGACTGGTGAGGAGGCCCCGGCCTCGGTCACCAGGTTCCGCGCAGATGCGGAGGCAACGGCGCTGCTGTCCAGCCCCGGCCGCCTCGAGGACGAGGACGTCACCGCTTACGACGCGCTCTACATCCCGGGCGGCCACGGCGCGATGTTCGACCTCGCCGAAAGCGCACTTGCAGCCAAGGCCATTGGCGACGCCTGGGACAGCGGCAAGATTGTCGCCTCGGTCTGTCATGGCCCGGCGGCCTTTGCCAATGTCGTGGATGCGAACGGCGATCCCATCGTGAAGGGCCGCAAGGTCACGGCCTTCACGGACAGCGAGGAAGAGGCCGTGGGGCTGGTGGAGGCGGTGCCGTTTCTGCTGGAAACCAAGCTGCGTGAACTCGGGGCTGACTTCGAAAGCGTCGGCGACTGGCAGCCTCATGCCGTGGCCGATGGCCGGCTGGTGACCGGGCAGAACCCGGCTTCGTCGGAGACGGCGGCGAAGAAGGTTCTCGAGCTTCTGTGATCCCCTGCGGCGCCGCCCAGCGACGGGCGGCGCCGCTCTGGCCTGCGGATCAGGCCCAGGGCGTGACGAGATATTTCTCGCCCGTGCGCATGGCGCGGTAGTCCAGCACGGCGTCTTTGGTGAGCATATCCTCCAGCGTGACCCGAGACTTGTAGCTGCTGGCAAAGGTGCTGGTGAGGTTGTCACGCACGCGCTGACGCATCCGGGCCACGGTTTCCTGCCCAACCGACTGCAGGAACGGGAACAGCAGCCAACCAGACAGGGTCCAGCCGAACCCGTAGCTGGGTGTCAGCATGGTGGGGCTGGTGTCGAGGCGGCCGTAGATGAATATGCGTTTCGGCTGGTTCGATCCGTAGCGTGAATACTCGGCCATCTGCTCCCTTGCGACCCGCTCCATCGCCCGGAATGCGGTATCGACCAGCATGCCGCCCCCCACGGGATCGAAGCCGTAGAAGGCGCCTGTCGCACGAATGGCGTCGGCCAGCTTGTCCATGAAATCCTCTTCGGAGGAGTTGACCACATGCTCGGCGCCAAGCCCCTTCAGCAGCTCCACCTGATCGGTCTTTCGCACGATGTTCACCAGCCCGATGCCGTCCTCTGCGCAGATGCGTGTCAGCATCTGGCCGAGGTTCGAGGCCCCGACGGTGTGCAGGATGGCATCCTGACCATCGGCCCTGGCAGTCTCCACGAAGCCGAGCGCGGTCATCGGATTGACGAAGGCGCTGGCGCCCTCTTCGGAGGAATGCTCGCCCAGCGGAAGGCACATGTCCGCATCGGCGAGGCAGTATTGGCTGTAGGCGTTGCCCGGGACGCAGGAGACGCGCTGCCCCATCAGCGCCTGCGCGGCGTCGCTGTCGCCGGCGGCGATGACCGTGCCGGCGCCTTCATTGCCAGCGGGCAGTTTCAGACCGTGCCGCGCCTTCGACGCGGCATTCACCGTCTCGGGCATCCGGGCCACGAACTTGCCGGGCGTATACTCCGCGTTCTCCATGTCGGCGCCGCCGACGAGAATGGCGAGATCCGACGGGTTGATCGGCGCAGCTTCCATCCGCACGAGCACCTGGTTGCGGGCGGGGTCGGCAAATGAAACGTCCTCAAGAGCGACGGTCAGGGTGCCGTCGGCCTCGAGGGTGGTGAACAGCTGTTGTCCGGTGGTGGCCATGCAGGAGCCTCCTTCGCGTTTCATCGGGTGATGTGGATCTAGGGCCAATTCCGATGCATCCAAAAATTCTGCATCCGGCACAAGATAAGTAGTCGGAGCGACTGGAAAGGGCTCCGAGTGGGCTTGCGGCGGTGCAGCGTGCCGTACACATGGCGGGCAGGAGCGCGCGTTCCTCTCGGCCCAGATGTATGTGCCGGCTGCTGTTCGCAATCAAGAATTTGGCACGACTTCGGAAATCGCTCATATGTATCCGGCCTGTTGATCGGCTCGCGGGCCGTGGCCTTGATGGGGTTACGCACGCGCCGTGGTCTCATTACCGGCAAGGTCCAAAATGACCATTTGGGCCGTCAGACTCTGGGGGCGTATCTTCTCCGTTCCATGCTGTCGTCTCTATAGCGAACTCCTTGGTGGCTGTGGAAGGCGTCAAATCGCTTCCATCGCCGCGTCTTGTGAGGCGTCGAACCGGGTGCCGTGCCGCAGAAGGCTCCAGGCGGTCCGTGCCAGCTTGTTGGCAAGCGCGATGGCCGCCTTGTTTCGCGGCATACGGGCGACTGCCTCGGTCAGCCACGGGCCGAAACTGAAGTCGGACCATCGGTGAGGGCGCATCATGATCACTTTCGCAGCTTGCACGAACAGCATCCTCAGATAGCGGCTGCCGCGTTTGGTGATCCGGCCGAGGATCGTTCGCCCGCCGGTGCTGAACTGTCGGGGCACCAAGCCAACCCAGGCGGCGAAATCGCGCCCCCGGTCGAATGCCTCGCCTTTGCCGACGGCCGCAACCATCGCCGTCGAGATCATTGGCCCGATGCCGGGTATTGTCATGATGTTGGCGCAGTTCTCTTCGGTTCGGCTGATCCCTTCGATCTCGTCGGAGACATCCTCGATCCGTTTGTCCAGCCAGAGCCAGTCGCCGTAAAGCCCGATCAGGATACCTCGCATCCGGGGCGAGATCTCGTCCCGCCGCTGTTCGAGGATCGTCTCAAAGGAATTCTTCAGCGCCCGCAGCCCCGACCTGACGGTGATGCCCCGCTCGATCAGGAAGGCCCGGATCTGGTTGATGGTCGCCGTGCGCCGCGACACCAGCCGCGCGCGCACCCGGTGCAGGGCCTGAAGGTCGAGCTGGTCCTGGCTCTTCTCCGTCACCGTCCGCAGGTTCGGCCGCAGAGCGGCTTCGGCGATCGCCTCGGCGTCGTTGTAATCGTTCTTCTGACCCTTGTTGAACGGCTTCACGTAAATCGCCGGGATGATCCGTGGCTCGAACCCCATCCGGCGCAGCGTTCGGCTGACAAAATGGGCGCTGAGGCAAGCCTCCATCCCGACCACACATTGCGGCAACTTCTCGAACGTTGCCTCCAGCGCAAGCCGCTTGATCTGCTTGCGCAAAACCAGCTGACCCGAGCAGTCGAAACCGACCAGATGGAATGTATCCTTGCCGATGTCGATGCCGACAACCGCCAAGTCTTCAATGCTTCCTGTCTTCTTCGCACACATGGCTGCTTCTCCTTTGGCGCGGATGATCCCAGTGCAGGATAACCCAACGGTGGGGGAAGCAGCCGGCACATCCCATTACCTGCCGTTCAGTCCCTGGCCGATCGCCGCAGTGCAGCTTCACCAGACCAGCCATTCGTCCATCTTGCAGGATTTTCGGAGGATGAAGGTCGGCAGGGCGGACATTACTGCCGTTCGCGGTACACCTACAGTAGGCGACGCGACAACGGATGATCGACTTAGTCCTTCCAAAGCGGAACTGGATCAGAAAGCCAACCGTATCGCCAAGGAGTGTGATCTGCTTGGCGATGTGGCGCAGTTTGGTGACAATGTCTTCCGGCTTCTCACGCTTTCCAGCCATTCCGTAGTCCTCCTGTTCGCCGAAATCCTATCGGATTTCATGCTTCGGGGTGGACCACTTCAAAGGGGCTGGCTCAGTTGGCGCGGGGTGACCCACTCTCGCTATGTGCGAGCACTTTCTGTGCTATCCTGCCGATATTGAAACCTTCGGATTCCGATGCGGAACGAGGACATTTGATCATGCTTCGACAGAATTTTCTCCCATTTTTGAGCCTTGGTGCCCTACATGCGACGACCGCCAGCGGCGGGTTTGCCCAGGCCAGCGAGGCGGATGCCCCGACCAATCCACTCAAAGAGGCCCATATCGGCGAGCAGCACCTGCACACCGGTGTGTCGATGGATGCCTTAATCGGCAGCGACCCGCGCCCGTCCTTCTTCCAAGGTCCCGGGTCGATCAAGTCGACGTGGAAGAAGAATTTCGAGGCCGCCGAGAAGAACTACGAGCCCGGCAAATTCGCGGCGATCCATGCCTATGAATGGTCTTCGATGCCCAGCGACGCGAACCCGCAGCGCTTACTCCCAGAAGGACGCCTTTCATGACCAGACTCTTCGGCACTTCCGCCATTGCCCTGGCGCTTTCCGCACCGATGACGTTGGCGCAGAGTGGCGAGCAGGACCTGTCTTCGGCTGCGAGCGATCCCACGGCTTCGCTGACCGCCTACCTGCTTCAGGATTTCTACACATACCGCTACCACGGACTGGGCGACGTCGAGGGTAACAAGTTGCAGTTCCGCATGGCCGTGCCCTACGAGCTCGGCGGGACCAGCAACATCTTCCGCCTGACGCTGCCTTATTTGACCGAGAGCCCTTCGGACAACACCGGCTTTTCCGATGTGACGGTGTTCAATCTGACCACCTTCAACCAGAGCTGGGGCCGCTTTGGCGTTGGCGCGGTGGCACTTATCCCGAGCGGCGAGGACAAGCTCAGCACCGACCGCTGGGCCCTCGGCCCGGCCGCCGGGTTCATCGCTCAGACGAAATGGGGCATCTGGGGCCTGTTCAACCAGAACCTCATCGACATCGGCGGCGATGCTTCCCGCGATCCGGTCGACCTGTCGGTGATCCAGCCCATTGTGAACGTCTCGATTGCCAACGGATGGTCGGTCGGCACCTCCGATATGTCGATCACCTACGACTGGGACGCAGAGAAATGGGTCAGCCTTCCCCTTGGCATCCAGCTCAACAAGTTGGCGCATTTCGGAACCACGCCTGTGCAGTTCGGGCTAAGCTATGAATACAACTTCTACGAGGACGGGGACGGACCGGAGGACACCATCGGCTTCACCATGAAGATCCTCGTGCCTTGATCCCCGAAGCTTCTTGAGAAGTTCCTACGACATCGCAACGGTAAAGGTCTCCTTTGGCCTCGGAGGGGCCGATCGCCGCGCTCCGCCTGAATGGCAGCTTTCTGGAAACGGGCCCAGTAGATCAGGGTCCGCTCCCTGCGCGTAGCTGACCCCCAAGGTTTATTGGACTACGGGCGGGTGAACGGTGTCAGGCTGGGCCGGTCAATCATCAATCAACCGCAAGTACGGTCCGAGGTGCTCAGCCGGGTGCCACACTTCATGCCCCTCGACCTCGATCCTAAAGAAGGGATCGTCGGAGATAAACATCGGGCCATCGACGATCGTTCCGAGGCTGGGCGCAAGACCGACGTGCGTCTGGATCACGACCTTTGTACCGATTGCCAATTTGGTTTGTCGCATAAACTCCGACCTCCCAACGCCACGGTATCAGAGAGCCGCACTTTCTGGTGGTATTGCAACCCTCATGTGACCCCGATGAGAGATTGGGGGGAGCATTGGCGACGGAATGCGCGCCGGATCGGGTCTTCTGGACCGGCGCTGTTCGGCCGCTCGCAGCCGTTGCACGACATTCGGCCCGGCGTCAGCGCCACCACTGGCATACCGGCTTGGTCAGTCAGGTTGGAGGCGGCCGAAGAGCTGGATAACCTCTTGGCTTCCTCGCGCAAATGCGTGTTTGGGATGAGAACCTTTGCTTTCAACCCGCGCGTCGTCGCGCCAATCCTCGCGTTGGAACGAATGCCACAGGTGTTCGAGGTCAGAGCGCTTTTCGACTGCCAAGGCTCGATGGGTTTGGTTCAGCGATTCAGAACTCTTTTGTGTGCGCCGTTCGGCCGGCGATCATGCCGTTTATGACGGCCGCGACCTCGCGGTGCATCTCGATGGAGGCTGGCTGGTGGGACGCCTTTGCGGCGTTTTCATGCGTTGCAGCCGCATCCTTCAGGACTCCGATGATCTCACCGTTGGGAAGGATGTCGTTTTCCCGCAGGGCCAGCAGGAGCGCTTCGCAAATGGAGACCGCGGCAACACCGAGATATTCGACATGGTCAGGCATCTTGACCCTTTCTCCTTCATGAACCGGGAATAGACGGCTGTCCGATTTGTAGGTCTGCACTTTCGCCGATACCCTGTTATGGTGCGCTAACCTGAAGCAGTCAGTTAGATTTTTTGGGCCGTGAAATTCTGGAGTCCATGAGGGTCCAATGACTGCCGCAACAGACAGCCCCCTCGCCCGCAAACTCTCGGCCTTCGCGGTGTTCAGCGACAGCGAGATGGCGGTGCTTGAGCGACTTCACGAGCGCCGCAGATCCTTCTCTGTCGGGCGAGACCTTGTCTATCAGGGGCAATCTCGGCAAGCGGCCTACGTGCTCGCCTCCGGGTGGGCCTGTTCCTACAAAGTCCAGGCAGACGGCACCAGGCAGATCGTCGATGTCCAGATCCCCGGCGATTTCCTTGGGCTGCGCAGCGTCCTTCTACGCACCTCCGACCACAGCTTTGAGCCGATCACCGATATCGAGGCGATCGAGGTGCTGTCCGACGATCTTCTGAACGTCCTGACTCAGATGCCGCGCCTCGCGACCGCGATCTTCTGGGCCGCCTCTCGAGACGAGGCCATGGTGGTCGAGCACCTCGTCGGCATCGGTCGACGAGATGCTGCGGCGCGAATGGCGCATTTTCTTTTGGAACTCGCGTCCCGTTTGGCGCTGGTCGGGCTGGGAGGCCGAGGTGGCTATGATTGCCCCTTGACGCAGTACCACCTGGCGGATGCCCTGGGTCTGAGCGCCATCCATGTAAACCGCGTGCTGCGGCAATTGCGAGAAAGAGGGTTGGTCACCTTCCGGGACGGCCACGTGTCGTTCCAGGATTACAACGGACTGGTGACACTCGCGGATTTTGATCCGACCTACCTGGACCAAGAGGGCCCGTTGCTGCCGGGGACATGATCCGGCGCGGGCGTAGGTGGCGTGTGGGCGGCCGCTAACATGTGTAAGCACGCGCCCCGTTCCAGTCCCGTATGACCAGCGTGGCATCCTCTCCAAGAATGGCGGGACGTGCATGTTCACTTCCTTGGAGGATAAAAAGATGAAAACCGTCTCTTGGCTCAAACCGGGCGTTTATGGCGCCGCCATCGGGGCTGTCGCCCTTGCCGTGCTCGGGTTCACTTGGGGCGGCTGGCAGACCGCGGGAGGCGCCGCAACCCGCGCACAAACCGCAAGCCATGACAGCGTCATCGCGGCCATGGTCCCGGTGTGTCTCGAAATGGCGCAGAGTGACCCCGAGCGCAGCGCGAAGATGGAAACGATCCGCGCGGCCAACGCCTACAAACAAAAAGATGCCGTGATGTCGGCGGGTTGGGCGACGGTCCCTGGCACCGAGAAACCGGATGCGGACATCGCCAAGGCTTGTCTGAGCGCGCTCGCGCTCTGACCCGCATCCGGTTCTCGCATCCTCGCGGCACGCTTCCGCATTGATCCGGAGCCGGCCTGTTTCGCCGCAAAGCATCGGCGCTAATGCGGCGCCAAGGAGATCCAAATGCGCGTTAGAATAGGGTGCAGCCTGCAATATACCTTCGTGCAGCCGACACCATTGATCGCGATGCTCAACGTCCACTACTCGCGCTTCGGCGATCTCGAGCAGGCAGACTATCTTGTCACGTCCCCCAGCGTCTCACTTGAAAGCTATCGCGACGGCTTCGGCAACTGGTGTACGCGGATGCTGGCCCCGGCTGGAGAGTTCACCTTGTCCAGCAGCGGCATCTTCCGCGATACCGGGCAGCCCGATCCGACGTCACCGGCGGCGCGACAACACAACGTCGAAGACCTGCCCTACGAGACGCTCGTGTTCCTGCTGGGGAGCCGCTACTGCGATACCGACATTCTGTCTGAGGAGGCATGGCAGCTCTTCGAAGGCACCACCCCGGGCTGGGCGCGTGTCCAAGCCATCTGTGACTACGTCCACGAGACGATCAGGTTCGATTACATGAAGGCCGATGCGACGCGCACTGCGTCACAGGCACTGTCCTCCCGCCATGGCGTTTGCCGCGACTTCGCCCATCTCGCGATCACCTTTTGCCGGTGCATGAACATTCCCGCACGATACTGCACGGGCTACCTGAGCGACATCGGTGAGCCGGAGCCGCACCCCCCGGGCGATTTCGCTGCCTGGATGGAAGTGTTCCTCGATGGGCGCTGGTGGGTCTTCGATCCGAGAAACAACACCCGTCGGACCGCGCGGATCCTCATTGCCCGGGGTCGAGACGCTGCGGACGTTCCGCTGACGCAGACCTTCGGGCCGAACACTCTGACCGGATTCCAGGTCTGGACAGAGGAGGCGGAACAGGCAGGGAGCCCGGAGACCGTGGAGGTCGTCAACTGAAACCGTTTCCGGATTGATCGAGGCGTCCGATGCTCTCCTTGGCTTGACATGCAAGCACCCACTGATGGCCGCGCCGGATCGGCGAAGATGCTTCTCGGTTCCGCCCACAGCCTTACGCCAACGACATATGCCGGGAGACCAGACATGACCATTCCGATCCCCACCATCGTTGTCTTTCTCAATCCCTTTGAACTCGGGAGCTTTGATGAAACCCTGCCAGCTGGCGAGTACCTCATCGAGAGCGAATTGATGCCCGTAGGCGCGGGGAGAGGGGGCGAAAGCTTTGCTTCGTCGGTTCTTGTCCATCTCCACCCCCAGATTGCTCACCCGGGCCTCGCACGCACGCTGACCGTCTCGCTTGGCGAGTTGGAGCAGGCCATGGCGAACGACAGGATGGGGGAAACGGAGCTGAGAGACAATTTCCTCGAGAAGATGCTGGCCGATCCACTCATTCGCATGGTCATGCTGGCGGATGGCGTCAGCGAGCGAGACCTGCGGCAGTACTACGCCACAAGATCACCCGGCAGCGGTATTCATCGGCATCGTGCCCGCGCGGACCGCCCTGCCGCGGCAAGCGGGGGGAGCAAGCCCGACGTCTTCCCCCGTTCAGGGTCTTCTCGGCCGGGCATCGGCGAATGAGGCGTCTCGGTCCGGGCCGTTTCTGGGGACGTGCGATGACGCCCGCGCTTCGGGGGGTCGGGCCATGACAAACCTCCCCATCGATCTTGACCGCCACAGGACGCCCAGTGGACGGCTCGATAGCCGCATTCGCCGTATGGCGGCGAACTCCGGACTTCTGGCCCATCTTGATCACCGCGGCGTCGAAATCGACGTGATGTTGCTGGCAGATTCATTGCGGCGGTGGATCGAGGCGATGGAGCAGGTGCGTGTCTTGCTGCAGCGGCACGAAAACGAGCCAGAGGTCAGAGAGGTCATGATCAAGACCATCATCGAAGAGGCGCTCAAGGACCTCGACCTGCTCAAGGAACGCGAAGGACCGACACGATGACCGAAGATGGAGAGAGGCTGCTGGCTCTGACCAAGGCCCGCGGTGACGTGGAAGCCGAGCGCAAATGTCTGCGTTGCGGCGTGCAGTTCTTGAGCACGGGCTTCGGTGAGAGAGTTTGTGGTCACTGCAAACGGTCGGCCACCTGGCGATCGTCTCTGCCGGCCGGCTCGGGGCCTGTCCGGCGTCGGGCCTCCCGCGTCGGGTCGCAGGGCCACTGATGGCAACGCTGAACATCTCGCACATCACAACGTATCGCTACGCAACGGCCGTGGCCATCGGTCCCCATCGACTGATGCTGCGGCCTCGAGAGACGAGAGACCTGCGCCTGATCGCATTCGATCTGCAGATCTCACCCTCCGCACGGATCGACTGGGCTCAGGACGTCGCTGGCAACGCGGTCGCATCGGCCACCTTCGATATTTCCTCCGAGCTTTTGTGCATCCAATCGCGGATGACGGTGGAGTTGAGTGCTCCGACTTGGCCGGTTTTTGCGATTGCCGCCTCTGCGGCGTCTTACCCCTTTCGTTACGAGGGGGATCATTGGACCGATCTCGGGCCGCTCGCCCAGCCTCAGTATGCTGACCACGCCGGCAGGCTGGCGCGCTGGGTAGATTGCTTTGTCATGGAATGGCCGACCGACACCATTTCGCTGCTCAAGGACGTGGCAAACGGGGTGAACGCTTGGATTTCCTATCAAAGCCGCTCGTCGGAAGGGACCCAGGGGCCGCTCGAGACCCTGGACAGAGGCTGGGGCTCATGCCGGGATATCGCGGTCCTCTTTGCCGAGGCCGTGCGCACGCTTGGCTTTGGCGCGCGGCTGGTCTCCGGCTATCTTCACGATCCTGCAGTAGAAAACCTTGGCTCATCCGGCGCAGGCTCGACCCACGCCTGGGTCGAGGTCTTCGTACCCGGGGCGGGTTGGATCGCCTTCGACCCGACCAATCGCTCCGTCGGTGCGGCGAACCTCATCCCGGTGGCGGCCGCGCGCAACATTGCCCAGGTGACGCCGGTGAGTGGCAGGTATTACGGGAGGGGTTGCGATCTTCTCTCTCTGGAGGTGGGGGTGAGCGTGAGCGTGGACGGTCCTTGAACGTTCAGGCTCCTAAGATCGGTGCGCCGACATTGGCATCTGCACGGTAGATAAAAAAGCTGCCCAAGAGTGGGACCATGTGCCGGGCGCACCGGCTTCGCTCGGACAGATTTTAATTTTCACCAATTTCCGATTGTCCTTGTAAACCTGCCCGGCAGTCTCCACATGTAATGGGCTTACGCTTTTCTCTTCGAAATGCTGCTTCCGCTAACCCGGTTTCGGTTGATCGTCTTGGATCGACATTTGCCGGGCTGCCGCATGTCGCGGGCAGCACATTCAGGAGACTACGGACATGGCCAATGGCACCGTAAAATGGTTCAACAGCACCAAAGGCTTCGGCTTCATCGCGCCGGAAAGCGGCGACAAGGATATCTTCCTGCACGTCACGGCGCTTGAACGTGCCGGTATTTCGCGCATCGACGACGGTCAGAAAGTGACCTTCGATGTCGAGACCGGCCGCGACGGCCGCGAGTCCGCAAGCAATCTGGCCCTGGCTTGAAGCGCTCGCTGGACGATCTGCTGAAGGGCATTCCGGCGCAATCCGGGAACGGCGGGCGACCGCCAAAGCCCAAGGGGACGTCCGGTGAGAAGCGGACCGGGCCGGAAACTCAGCTCGACAGGATCACTGCGGGTGCCAAACGCGTTCTGAAAGATGAAGCGGACGAGCGCGCCGAAAAACTGGCGCGCCTCAAAGCTGCTCGCGAGGCGCGCGACAAGACGTAACCGCCAAGACGCGGCCGGCGCTGAACGGTTGGATTGCCCGTGCGGCGCCGTCTCGCGATTGCAGACGACGATCTGATCGGCCCGCACGCTTCGGGCCAAGCAGATCGGATTTCCGGGTGAGCGCGTCGAGTGGACTGGTCCATCCTGTGGGCCTCTACCATTCCGCAGCAGTCTTACCTGGAGGAGCTGCTGCAGGGCTCGCCCTGCGGCAGCTTCCATTCACTTTGACCATTTAGAGGAGAGAGACATGGGCTATTCGCCTTCGAAAAAGCAGCTGGACCTCAAGGAGTTCCTGAGCCAGCCGGCAAAGAAACGCCCCGGAGCAAAGACTTTCGGCTACCAAAGAACTCGGACTGCGCCCACACCGGTTCTGAAGCCCGCAGCGCAGCCCACCGAGGAAAAGCCCGAGTAACTTCCTGCACGACGGCCCGAGCTTTCGGGCACAGGAAGATGGGCCGGTCCCAGTGAACACGGCCCTTTCAAGACATCGCCTGCCCGGATCGCACCGCAAGGAACGACGTTGAGCAACTTCGGGGCGGCAATTTCTTTGCCAGCCCATTGGTTGGGCGGGCCGCGCAGACACATCTGCGCCTCGAATTCCGGTCGGGCGACATTCATCTACCAAGAAGATGTGCTGGCCCCGCCCAATCCGGCGAGCTGGTGCGCATGAGCGTTCCTGCGTCCGGACATCTTCCAGCGCCGCAGCACCGCCGATGGAGCAACTCGCAAGAGGGGTCGCCAGCGTCGGCACCGTGGCTTCACGAATACGAAAGACAACAAACATGATGGAAATTTTCTGGGGCGACCCTCTTATCCTAATCAACCCGCAAGACGGAGACGTCACGCGCTTCTGCACGATCGAGAAGGTCCACTATTGGCTTCGCCGCAAATGGCCCGTGGCCGATGCGGCGCAACAGACCGCCTTGGCGAAGGTGGAGGCGGCCATGGAGTGCATGAATTCCGTTGATGATGCCCGCAATGCGTTCCTGAAGGCCGCCAGATTGGCAGGCTTCAAGCAAGCGGCCATGGCTTGATGGGTCGCGCGCCAAGCCACGAGGTGGACTGAAGGGCGTGAGAAGTGCTGTTGCGAACGTTCTTGTTCGCCCGCCCGAAGGCAATCGCCATGCAGTGGTCCGGACGATCTGGCAAGCGGCTATCGTTCTTCTGTGGTTGCGCGTTCGCCGGCCAAACACTTGCGGGCCGCTCCGGATTGCGCGGTCTCATGGAGCACAGAGGCTGTCAAATGCGGTCGATGTCGCAAAGCGCTCCGCTGATGACGCGCAATCGCCTCCCCGCGAACGGCTTCTCATGCAAGGCTCGAATTGGAACCAATTGACACCAAGAGAGACGCTTCATGATTTCTGTCCTCGGCAGCGTCTGGGCGCTGCTCCTCGGTATCCTGCTCATCATGCTCGGCAACGGCATGCAGTTCACCCTGATCGGTCTGCGCGGAGATCTTGAGGGCTTCTCAACAGCAGCTCTCGCTGTAATCACGTCAGGATACTACATCGGGTTTCTTTCCGGAGCCCGCGTCACGCCGGTCTTGATCCGTCGCGTGGGGCATGTTCGCGTCTTCGCCGCCCTGGGCAGCTTCATGTCGGCGGGCCTTATCGCTTTGCCGATTGCGACCGAAACCTGGGCCTGGATGCCCCTGCGTCTGATCATCGGCTTCTGTATGTCCGGGGTCTACGTGTCCGCGGAGAGCTGGCTGAATCACGCAGCCACCAACGACACCCGGGGCAAGATCCTTTCCGCGTACATGATCGCCCAGACCCTGGGGGTGATAGGAGCGCAATGGCTCCTCACCCTGGGAGATGCGGCGACTTCTACCCTTTTCATTGTTGCCTCGATCCTGGTTTCACTGTCGTTCGGCCCGATCCTGCTCTCCGTGTCGCCGACCCCCGCCGTCACCGTCACGCGTGCCATGTCCCTGACTGAGCTTTTCCGGCACGCGCCCTTGAGCACGGTCGGAACATTCCTGTTGGGAGGTATCTACGCAACACAGTCGGGAATGGGCGCTGTCTTCGGTACACAGATCGGATTGTCGACACCGCAGATTGCGCTGTTCGTCGCCATGCTCTTTGCCGGCGCGCTGTTCCTGCAGTACCCGATCGGCTGGTTGTCGGACATCATGGATCGTCGAAAGTTGATCTTCGGCGCCGCTGCCGTGGGTGCCGCGGCCTGCGCCTTCGGCCTCACGACGGGCGGGCAGCCAGATCAGTTGCTGATCGCGGCTTTCCTCGCCGGAGGCGTGACAACGCCTCTCTATTCTCTGTTTCTGGCGTACACCAATGATGACCTGTCAGCCGATGACATGCCCGCGGCGTCTGGCGGGCTGGTCTTCGTGTTTGGCATCGGGGCAATCGGCGGGCCGCTTCTCAGTGGGTGGGCAATGCAGTTGCTCGGGCCGCAAGGGTTCTGGTTCGTGCTGACCGTAACATTTGCCGGGATCGCCCTCTACGCCCTCTACCGGATGACACAGCGCCCCGCCATCCAAGTCGAGGACACCGACAGCTACTTGACCGTGCTACCGACCACGTCACTCGTTGCCATCGAGGCCGCCACAAGCTGGGCTGTGGAGCAAGCGGAAGACGACCGAGAAAGGGACACTCCGGCGTGAGTTTGAGACAGCGCGAGCGGCCCATATCGGTCGTCGCCGGGCCGCTCCACCGTTTCACCGAAGCGGCCATTCATGCAGGCCGCAGCATTCTGAACGGTCCGCGGTCAGCAGTGCGGACCAAGCGGACGTTTGGAATTGCAGCACGCGAATTAAGTCCATCGCTGTGATGCTGCTCTTCTGGGCGGAAGAGTTGCCGTTCACAGCAGCGCAACGGGAATCGCCACAGGTTCAGATAGCTGCCGTTCGCAGTAGTGCTTGGAGGCGAGAGATTCCTATGAGCGCGAGATCCTCCGGCAGATAATATGCCCGGCGGCCGGAGAGCGAGCAGCGGCTCAGGGCGATCTGACGGTCGCCGGCGGCGGCGCGCCAAGTGCGTTGGTGACGAGAGCGGCGGTGGGATTCGAGCAGAAGCGCGAAGGTTTCGCCCAGTGGCGCGTCGAAGATCACCGCAAAGGCGTCGGCGAGACCAGAAGCATCCCGCCCGCCTCGTCCGAGTCGGTCTGCAACAATCTGTCGCCTCGTGAGCGCAGGGGCTCGGCACGTCTGCGGCCATCGGCACGTTCCGGAAACGTCGCTCCGACCGTGCAGCGAGGCATTTCTCCATCTCCCGTTTGTTACCCGGCTGCCCGTCGGGGCGCCTCGAAAGCTGCAAGTCCCGGCCCCGGGCCCGCATCGGGGCCATTCCCCATCTTCTGCGCTCGGGTCGCAGGCGCTGCCGTTGTGACGCGCTCGTGTCACGCACGGGTGCATCCGAAGCGCGTGACACGCCAGCCCGGTAGCAGAGCGCGGGCGATCTCGCCCTGCGCATGGGTCAGGCAGCTCATTTCGTTGAGAGCCACGGCGGGAACCAGGACGTGGTCCTCGCAGAGCGTCGGCTGGGCCACGGCGCACGCGGTGTAGACTATCCGGATCAGCTCGCCCAAGGGAGGCCTCCCAGGTCCGAGGTCGCCGACCTACCCGCTGGCCGTTCCCGTTTCCCAGAGAGCCTCGTCGCCGAGCCCGGTGCGACGCACCCGGCGGCCGACACCCCCTCGGGTTCGGGGTATGGAAGGTGTATCGGGGCGTCGAGGTCGGGCAGCCCGGCGGGATCGAGCCCGGCCGGACCCAAGCGCCGGTAGCGGCGCTCAAAGGCAACTGCACAGCGCCACGCAGCAAGCAGATCGGCCAGCGTGGTGAGTGCGGGTGCGTAGAGAGGTTCGTTGTTCATGACGTCCTCCTGGCGTCGACATGGGTCCGGGTAGTCGTAGTCGCGGAGCAACCGTGTCGTCCGCTCGGAGGACACATGATCGGCTGTGATCGTCAGTGGTAGAAGTAGGGGTCGAGCACCCGGACCTCGGTGATCCGGTCGACCGGCAGCGCGTTGCGCTCCGCGGCTGAGCGGATCGCCTCGGGTGAGGGTCCGTCGTAGATGCAGAAGGTCTGCCGCCGGTCCGGGGTGACGAAGGATTGCACCCAGGTCACGCCGTCCTCGGAGTTGCGCGCCACCACGCCGCCGCAGACCCCGGCGCCGCTCTTGTCCATCGGAATGCTCAGCCCGTCCGGAAACGTGCGTTCGACCATGAAACGAGGCATCATCCATCTCCCGATCTGCTGCCCGGCCAGCCGCCGGGACCACCTCGAAGCCTACATGGGCCAGTCCCCTCCTGCATCGGGGACACTCCCCATATTCACGGCACAACCTCCCTATTTTGCGATGCTGACGGTCAGCCCACCGCCATGCCGGCCGGCGCCACAGGCCGGAGGCGATCGAAGCCGAGGTGGAAAAGGTAGGCGTAGCCGGCATAGAACGCCCCGAGCCCGAGATCGAGCGCAAGCGCCTCTCCGAGGCCGTGGTCGCCGAGTGTCATGATCACTGGAACCTCGACGACCACGACGGCCACCTCGTACGAGATCGCATGAACCAGACGCCAGCGATGTGGGCGGTCGCTGGCGACGCGTCCGGTGCGGCGCAGCTCTATCCGGTCGAAGATCGTGTTGTAGACCGGGCACCAGACCAGACTGATGACCGCGATCGCGGCCATGATCAGGAAGGACTCGTCGAGCGCGGCCCCGAAGATTGCCGCATACGCAGGCGAGACGAGGAGCATCCCGCCCGCCTCCTCGGAGACGGTCTGCAGCAGTCTGTCACCTCGCGAACGCAGGGGAGCGGCATACCGTCGCCGGTCGCCATTCTCCGGGTACGTCCCTCTGACCGTGCCGCGATCCATCTCCGCTCCCCCCGTGCCGCCCGCCAATCTGCCGGGCTACCCCGAAGCCTGCACGGGCCGGCCCGGGCCCGCATCGGACGCATTCCCCATCTTCGCGGCGCAATCTCCCCATTTTGTGCAGGCGTCGCATAGGCTACCGTTGGGGCGTGAGGCCACGGGCGGTGAGCCATGACCGGGCTACTGGAACGCGACGACCAACTGGCGCGGCTCGACCGCCTCCTCGCCGAGGCCGCAAGCGGACGCGGCCAGGTGGCCGCGCTGACCGGTGAGGCCGGCGTCGGCAAGACGACGCTTGCCGCGGCGGCGATCGCCCGGGCCGGCGACGCCCGTGTCATCCGCGGCGCCTGCGAGGACCTCTCGATCCCCACGCCGCTCGGACCGCTCCGCGATTTGGCGCGGGAGGCGGGCTGGGATCTGGCCGACGCCTTCGATCGCCACGGGCAGCAGTTCCCGCTCTTCTCCGAAGCGCTCGGCGTCCTCGACCTCCCCGACCGCGCCACGCTGGTGGTGGTCGAGGACTTACACTGGGCCGACGACGCCACGATCGATTTCGTCCGCTTCCTGGGCCGCCGGGTTGCCGACAGCCACATCCTGCTCGTGGTCACCGGCCGCGACGACGCCGCCGTCGGCCGCGCGAGGCTGCGCCGCGCGCTGGCCGACGTGCCGCCGCACCTGGTCGAGCGGATCGCCTTGCCACCGCTGACGCCCGCCGGCGTGGACCAGTTGGCCCGGGCGGCCGGCCGGGACGCAGAAGCCCTATGGCGCGCTACCTCAGGCCATCCATTCTTCGTCGCCGAGCTCCTGCGCGCCGGGCACGGCCAGACGCTGCCGCCGAGCGTGCAGGACGCCGTGCTCGCCCGCGCCGACCGCCTGACCGTGGCCGGGCGGCGGGTGCTGGACGGCGCCTCGATCTTCCCGCGTCGGGTCGAGACCGACGCGCTGGAGGTCGTCTGCGGTTCGGAGACCGCCGCGGGCCTCGAAGAATGCGTCGCGACGGGCCTCCTCGAAGCCTCCGGCCGCGTCGGGTTCGCCTTCCGCCACGAGCTCGCCCGCCGTGCCGTCGAGGCCGCGCTGTCGCCGGTCGCCCGACGTCGCCTCAACACTTGGGCGCTCGACACGCTGCGGAGTCGCGGCGACGCTCCGACCGCCCAGCTCCTGCACCACGCCCGAGAGGCCGCCGCCGCGGACACCGTCCGCGACCTCGCCCCGCTTGCCGGCCGTGAGGCCGCCCGGCTGGGCGCCCACAGTGAGGCAGCCGAGCACTTCGCAGCGGCACTCGCCTATGCCGACAGCTGGCCCGCCAACGAGCGGGCCGAGCTCTACGCCGACGCGGCGCTCGCCTTCCAGCTCAGCGCGCGCAACCCCGAGGCGGTCCAGGCGCAGGCCGCGGCGGTGGAGCTGGCCCGCTCGGCCGGCGACCGGCTACGCGAGGGCGATGGCCTGCGCCGGTTGTCGCGGTTTAGTTATTCGACCGGGGACCGCGGCGGCGCCGACGCCCATGGCCTACGGGCCGTCGAGCTACTGGGAGACCTGGGCGGGCCGGAACTGGCGTTGGCCTGGTCGAACCTATCGCAGCTGGCGATGCTCGCGTGGGACAGGGACGGAGCCCGGAGTTGGGGGGAAAGGGCGATCACGCTGGCCGAGGCGCTCGACCGGCCCGACATCGTCTGCCACGCCCTTAACAACATTGGCTACATGGGGCTCTGGCGCGAAGATCTGGATTGGGGCCGCGCCATGCTCGACCGCAGCTTGTCCATCGCCCTCGAGCACGGCTTCATCGAAGACGCCGCCCGAGCCTACTGCAATCTGGCGTGCTTCGAATGTGTGAGCCTCGACGGCGACCGCACTCGGGCGGCGCTGGACACCGGCATACCGTTCTGCCTCGAACACGGCATCGACTACATGCTCTGGTACATGCAGGGCTGGAAGGCGGAACTCCTGCTGCGCGAGGGCGCGTGGGACGAGGCCGCCGCCGAGGCGCAGAGGGTTGTCGACCGCTTCGACGGCGTTTGGAGGCAAGGGGCGAGTCGAACCGGCCATTTCGGATATCCGGCGATGCTGGTGCTGGCGCGGCTCCACACTCGGCGCGGCCTCCCCGCCGAGCCGCTGCTCGCCGGCCTGCGCGCCTACCTCCAGCGCGGCACGGAGCCGCAGCGCTTCGCGCCCTACGCAGCGATCATGGGCGAGCGCGCCTGGCTCGGCCTCGAGGACAAGGAGGCCGCTCTCGGTGATCTCGAGCGGTGCCTCACGATGGCGAAGGACGCCGCGATGATCCCGGACGTGCTCCACTGGCGGCGCGTTCTGGCACCCGAACGATCACTGCCGTCTTGGGAGATGGTGATGCCCGAGCCCTGGCGGTTGCAGCTCGTCGGTGACTGGCGGGCCGCCGCCGCGGCCTGGGCCGCGGTTGGGGCCCCCTACGACCAGGCGCTGGCGCTGCTCGATGGTGACACCACCGCCCGGCGCCGCGCGCTGGAGACCGTCAGATCACTCGGCGCGATCACCGTCGCCGAGCGCATCCTCGCCGACCTGAACGCCGACGGCGTTCGCGTCGCCGGCCCGCGCGCCTCCACCCGCGCTAACCCCGCGGGCCTCACGCGCCGGGAGATGGATGTGCTCCGCCTTCTCGACCAGGGACGCAGCAACGCCGAAATCGCCGAGCAATTGTTCGTCTCCCCGAAGACCGTCGACCACCATGTGTCGGCGATCCTCGGCAAGCTCGACGTCCGCTCTCGCGGCGAAGCCGCAGCGATCGCCCGCCGCTCCGGCCTTATCTGAGATCTATAGGTTAGAACTCGCGCAGCCATTCTTGGCTTCCGTGCGGGAGGGTCACTCATTTTGGAGTGTCCGCAAACAGGGTTGACGCGGCTGTGACGTGCTATGGCCCGAATGACCGGTGTGGGCCGCGCCTTCAGCTGCACCTGGAGGGTTCGGGTGAATGCCGCGGACGCGTCCGAACACCACTAAGGGCTCGGAGGGGCCTTGCGGCGGCGCAGAACAAACCTCGACCTTGGTCCGCTCCGAATGTCGGCTTCCACCTTTGCTGGGCGATTGGATCGTCGCCGCAGCCAAAGTCCGAATCCGCCCTCGAGCGCCGGACAGGCCATCATGTTGCGCTAGGCACACCGGGCAGCTTTGGACGCCGGCGGCCATCCCCGCAGTATGGTGACCGAGCATGCATCTGAGGTGGCGAGCAACCACGACAAATCGCCAAAGCGCCCTACCTTCTGATCGCACAGTCCAGAGCCAGCATCAGGAGGAAGAACCATGGCACAACCCAAGATCGCAGTGATCTTCTACTCGACCTACGGCACCAACCATCAAGTCGCTCTTGCGGCCGCTGATGCCGCCAAGCAAGCTGGAGCTGATGTTAGGCTTCTTCGTGTCGCTGAGACGGCGCCAGACTCTGTGGTAAACGGGCAGGAGGCGTGGAAGGAGCAAGCTGAGAAGATGGCGGACATCCCCGTCGTCACCTCTGACGACATGGTCTGGGCTGACGGCTACTTCTTTAGCGCCCCAACACGCTATGGCCAGTCTGCCTCTCAACTCCGCGCTTTCATTGACACGCTCGGTGGCGTCTGGTCTGAGGGCAAACTTGCAGGCAAAACGATCACCGCGACCACTAGCGCCCAGAACCCACATGGCGGTCAGGAGGCAACCACCTTGGGTCTCTACACTTCCGCGATGCACTGGGGCGCCATCATCGTACCACCTGGCTACACCAACGATGCCATCTATGCATCGGGAGGAAATCCTTACGGCTACTCTACCGAAGCGGGAAAATTCGATGACGCTGGCAAAGCATCAGTCGCCCATCAGGCTCGGCGTTTGGTCGAAATAACCTCAAAGCTGGTTGGGTAAAGTGACATCCCACACGCCGGCTACGGAAGAACTGGCGGGTGGGATGTCGGACTATTCAGTCATTGGCCCCAGCAGGAACCAAGTTGGCGAGAACGCCGTCTTTTTAAGCTTCTCAGACGGCACCTTTCGGATACTGCAGCTTTTTGCGGTCCGCGACATAGCAATAAAGGCAGGATTCGATCATGAGCTCTCGATCCACGGTTGCCACGAGGTCAAGGAGCTTGCAGCCAACTGTTCCGGATCAAACCGCGGCTTCTGAGTATCAGGCGGCTTTGGCACTGAACACCATTGTCGCCTGCAGGGAAGGATATGCAGGCTCATGGCGCGAAGGCTGGCCGATATCGGGATATTGGCGGAGCGCAAATCATGCACTGAAGCGCTCGCCCCTTGGCAGCCTTGAAGCTGGCTGGGAAGCGCTTGAAGCTATCGCTCCCGGACTGGTCAACCGATCTTATGGGCCTACGTGCACGGAGCAGTCGCGATGGAAAGTCGCGCCAGATCAAAGGGGGAGAGAGCGTTGACACGCAGGTTGGTCAACCTCGGGAGCGGTTTCTGGAATATTCGTTGCACCATGAAGGTGGCCGGGATCGTCAACGTAGGCACACAGATTTCGATCGTTCGGTTGCGGAGTGGCCGTTTCGTGTTCCTCGACAGCTATTCCTTGAATGGCGAAATCCGCGAGCTCGTGATGGAGCTCACGCGGGATGGTAGTCTGGTGGACGCGGTCCTCAACCTCCATCCGTTCCACACTCTGCACTGCGCCGCCATGGGGCGGGATTTCCCCAAGGCGAAATTCTATGGCTCGGAGCGGCACCATCGTGTCTGCAGCACGGTGCCCTGGGAAACCGAGCATGTGGAAAGCGCAGCGGTGGCTGATCGATATTCTCGAGACCTCGAGTTTTCGCTGCCAGCGGGCATCAGATATTTCTCGGAGAATGAGAAGGTGCACGCGGGCTCGCTTCTGGCATTTCATCCGGCCAGCGGCTCGCTCCACGTTGATGACACGCTGAATGTTCTTCCCGTGCCTGGGGTCTTGCGCGGGTACGTATCGCAGGTCGTGCTGCATCCCACGTTGGGCGCTGCATTGAATGCCGAAGAAGGTGCGGCTGAGGTGTTTTGTCGGTGGCTTGAGGATATCGGGGCGAGATGGCACGGCACGAAGTCAGCCTGTGCCGCCCACAATGGAATTGCGCGCTTTGCTGAGGGCGATTTCGAACGGGTCATGCGCGACCTAGCAGTGAGGGCACGTAAAAAGTTAGCCGCCTAGTCTGGGCTCAGGTCCGCGCTGCAGACCCCGCGAAATCCCCATGACCCGCAATTCTGTGGCAGACTCCGGGATGACGAAGGTGCCGTCCGCATTTGCCTCGACCTTCCGCCCGTTGCCGAGCACGTAGCGTTGGTGGGTTCCATCAGATTGTCTGAACACTGTAACAGCGCGGCCGGCCGAATCTTCGCATTCCATGATCTGAATGTTAATCCATTTGGCTGACATGTCTTCCTCCAGCGTAGTGTTGCTGTTGCTCGATGTCTTGCCTGCTGCAATGTTGTCCTTTCTCTAAGCGTCCAACAAACGGCTCAGCTTTGACAAGCAGAGATTTCAACCTTAGGCAGATTGCGCTAGTATTCGCCCGAGATTTCGCCTTTGCGTAGCTGCTAAAGGTAGGGGCGGCATGGCAGGTGTTCACTGTGAACTCACGCCGAAGCGCAAAATCTGATTTCCTATTTTACGTCAGTCGGTTCCGGATATCCACGAGCTTGGCCTCGAAGACTTCGGCAGGCGTTCTGTAGCCCAGGCATTGTAAGCATCCGGCATAGGCCGTGGTCATGCCGCGCGCCGGCGCTCTGATGGCTGCCAATTCCAGGGCAGAAGGTCCGGCACGCGTGATGCCGTTGTGCCGGGGAGCTGGGCGAGGACGTCAGCAAGCCATGCTTGCGGGTCGATGTCGTTCATCTTTGCCGTGACGATCAAGGAGTACATGAAGGCTGCTCTGTCGCCGCCGCGCTCGGAGCCCGCGAAGAGCCAGGACCTTCTTCCCAGTGCAATCCCGCGAAGTGCGCGCTCGGCTGCATTGTTGGTCAGGCAGATCCGCCCGTCGTTCAGGAAGAGCGTGAAGGCGTCCCAACGGTCCTTCTTGAACATGTAGGCGATCGCCTTGGCGACGGGGTTGTGCTTCGACATGGTGCCCTGCTCGGTCTGCATCCAGTCGTGCAGGCCCTCGACCAATGGGCGGACCAGCCGGTGCCTGGCCTCGAGCCGGCTGGCGACGTCCAGGCCGTTGATCTGGCGCTCGATGTCAAAGATGGCATCGATCTTCTTCACGGCTTCCAGCGCGACAGGCGATATGTCGTGCGCGGGCTTCTTCTGGCGGGCATTCTCCTTGATGTCCGCAAGCTCGAAGAACTTCCGTCGAGCATGGCTCCAGCAGAGAGCGCTCAGCACGGGACCCGGTTCACGCCCACCACGGTAGAGGTCGTTGTAGCCGCCATAGGCGTCGGCCTGGAGAACGCCCTGCCACCCTGCAAGATGCCGGTTCGGATGGGCCATTTCCCTGTCGCGCGAGAAGTAGAACAGCGCGGCTGGCGGCGCCCCGCCAGCAAAGGGTCGGTCATCTCTGACATAGGTCCAGAGCCGTGCTGTCTGCGTCCCTCCCTTCGCCAGGAGGGGGACCGTGGTGTCGTCGCCGTGCAGGCGCTCGGCCGTCAGAACATGGGTCCGGATCAGGGCATGGATCGGCTCAAGCGCGGCAGCACAGGCCCCGACCTGATCAGCCAGCGTCGAGAGGCTGAGATCGACGCCCTCCTTGGCGTAGCGCTCGGCTTGGCGGTTGAGCGGTTGGTGCTGCCCGAACTTCTCGAACAGAACCATCGCCAGCAGGTTCGGCCCAGCCCATCCCCGCGGCGTCGGATGGAATGGGGCGGGGGACTGACTGATCTTCTCGCAGATCCTGCAGGTGAACTTCTCGCGGACGGTCTGGATGACCTTCCACTGCCGGGGGATGACCTCGAGCGTCTCGGTGATGTCTTCGCCCATCTTCACGATGCGGTCAGACCCGCAGCAGGAGCAGGTGGTGGGCGCTTCGATGACCATGCGCTCGCGCGGTAGATGGTCCGGGAAAGGCTTGCGCGTCGGGCGGCGGCGTTCGAAGCCGGCGACGGCCGAGGTCTTCGCCACGTTCAGCGCTTCAATCTCGTCTTCGGTGGCGGCCGCCTCGAGCTCTTCGAGCTGCAGCTCCATCTGGTCGATCAGCCGGGCTCGGCGTTCCGAGCTGTGGCCATAGTGCTCGCGCCTGAGTTTGGCGATCTCCAGCTTCAGACGCTTGATCATCGCTTCCGAGGTCGAGACCACCGCCCGGGTCTTCGCCAGCTCGCTCTCGGCAGCCTCGGCGCGGGCCTCCGAAGCGGCAAGCGCGGCGCGCAGTCTGGCGATCTCGGAGGCGGTATCTGGCATGACCAAAGCTTACCACGCAGGCACGCACACACCCAACAAAATAAGGGCTTAGCGGCGGCCTATCCGGCTTTTGTCGGGCGTTGCGTCCAGCGCGGATTGCGCCAGTCTATTCCCTCCAGAAGATAGCCGAGCTGGGCCGCCGAGATCTGCACCGCTTCGCCGCTCCCGCTGGACGGCCAGATGAACTTCCCCGCCTCGAGCCGCTTCGTGTAGAGCGACATGCCGACACCATCGTGCCAGAGCAATTTGACCAGGTCGCCTTTGCGGCCGCGGAAGCAGAAGAGCTCGCCCGCATGCGGATCGCGCCCAAGCCCCTGCTGAACCGTCAGAGCCAAGGTGTTCATGCCGCGCCGCATGTCGGTCACCCCACCTGCGATCCAGACGCGCACCCCCGCCGGGAACGCGATCATCGTCCTTCCAGCACGGGCAAGAGGCGGGCCAGGGCATCGGGATCAACGGCCGAGGACACAAGCAAACGCCGCCCGTTCCTGAGCACGATCTCCATCTGGACATTCTTGGCGGCAGCACGTGGCGACGGATCGGAGGCCTCGGGGGCGAGAGTAAGCGGCAAAAATGCCGGAACCTCCTCTCGGATCAACTCACCGTTCCGATATTGACGCCGCCAAGTCGTCAGAAGGGACCGCGAGATCCCATGCCGCCGCGCCGTCGCTGTGACCTGGCGGTGTCCCAGATAGCTTTCCTTCACGACATGGAGCTTATCCGCATCGTTCCAGTGTCGCCGGCGCGGAACATCCCCGGCTGCCAGGATCTCGATCTCGGGAGTGAACTTTAGGTCGACCATAAGGTCGGACTTAGCATCACTTCCAAAGCCCCGTCAGACGGCCCTCGCCGGAGGCGTACCAGGCATTTGCGGGGCGTCGCGTTGAGGCGCTGGCAAATCGACCTCAAATATCGATTTGTCAGGGCCGTCGGCTCGGTCGAGCGGGGCAGGAACTTGCGAAGACGGTTGTTGGTGTTCTCGACGGTGCCTTTCTGCCAGGGCGCCTGCGGGTCGCAAAACCAACTGTCCGCGCCGATCCCATCCTTGAGCCGCTGCCATGCCGAGAACTCGGTTCCGCGGTCGAAAGTGATGGATTGCCGCGCATCCGCGGGCAGGGCGGAGAGCCCCTGGATGAGGGATTCCATGATAGGCTTCGATCGTCGGTCCTCGTTGCGCAGCACGACGGTATAGCGGCTGACACGCTCCACCAGGGAGGTCACGTTGATCTTGCCGTGCTCCTTGCGGAACATCACCAGGTCACATTCCCAGTGCCCAAACTCAACGCGCTCGGCGACGCAATCCGGCCTGTTTGAAAGGCTTTGCGCATCAGAGATGTGGCTGCGCTGGTACCGGCGGTATCCACGCGGTCTGCGGCGTCTGCGATGCTCGGGGAGATGTCGGTAGAACTGCTCGGCGCGACCGTCCTTCGAGTAGGCGTAGCGATAGATCGTCTCGTGGCTCACACGGACCCCATGCTGCTCGAGACGCATCCGGCCGGCGATCTGCTCCGGCGACCAGCCAGCCTTGAGCCCATGCTCGACGGCAGCTTTGAGCTGAGGGTGCTGAACCATCTTGCGGTGAAGGGCGCGGCGCTTCTCGCTCATGGTCTGGGCATTCAGCGCGTAGTATCCCGCGAGCTCGGGCAGGTCGCCGCCGTCGAAGTGATTGCGCTTCAGATCGCGGTAGATGGTCGAGGGGGCGCGGCTCAGGCGATCCGCGATCTCTGGGATCGGCATCTTGGCCTCACGCCACTTGGCAATCTTGATCCGTTCCTCGAAACTCAGCTGAAGGTAACAACGACCCATTCCACATCCTCCATGCAAACTTCTGTTTTGATACAGAATTTGCACTTCGTTTGTGAATCCACCCGTGTGAGCTCAAGGGTGGTTGCGACAGGGTCCGCTATCTCAGTTTCACCATTTCTTCTCTGAAGGCTTCCGTTGGCGTGCGCCATCCGAGGCACTTTCGCGGTGTCGCATTCAGCCTCTCGCTGATCTCCTTCATCTGGGGTCCCGAAAGCGATGCGAGAGGCGTATCGCGGGGCAGGACGCGGCGGGCCCGCCCGTTCAGGTTTTCCACCGAGCCTTTCTGCCAGGGTGCCTGCGGGTCGCAGAACCAGGCGGTTGTCCCGATGCCGGCCTCGAGCTTTCGCCAGTCGCGAAACTCGAACCCACGGTCAAAGGTGATCGACTTGCGTGCCGGCTGGGGCAGTGGCGTCATCACGTTCATCAAGCTGTTCATGAAGTGCGTGGAGCTGCGATCGTTGTTGCGGAACAGGACCGCGAAGCGGGTCTTTCTCTCGACCAGCGTTGCGACGTTCATCGAGCCTTGCGCCCGCTCGAAGATCATCAGATCGCCTTCCCATTCTCCGAATGTTTCCCGCGTCTTGACGTACTCTGGCCGCTGATGGATCGACCGTTCAGGCGGAAAGACCTGGCTGCGGGACCGCCGCGCATACCGGGGCCTGCGTTTCTTGCGCCGGTTGGGCAGGTGTCGCGCCAGCTCTTCGGCACGACCCTCGGGGCCATAGACATGGGCGTAGATGGTCTCGTGGCTGACGGTCACGGGCAGACCTTCGAAGCGCATCCGGCCCGCGATCTGCTCAGGTGACCAGCCAGCCTTGAGACGGTCGACAACGGCTTCGCGCAAATCCACAAGCCGGATCAGCTTGCGCCTCCGGGCCCGGCGGTCGGAGGCTTTGCGCTGCGCGACCATGCCGTAGTAGCCATCGAGGTAGGCGACCTCGTCAGTGTCTGCAGCAAAGGCATTACGCTTGATCTCGCGGTAGACCGTCGAACGATGCCGACCGATCTCTGCGGCAATCGTGCTGACCGGCAGCTTTGCGTTTAGCAGGTCTTCGATCCTGCGCCGCTCACGCAGGTCCAACTCTTTGTGCGCCATCGTCCGTTCTCCTTGCTTTCCAGCAAGATAGGGGATTTGTCGCAACCCATTTTAGAATGTGCCCGCTACATTGCTCTTTCGCGTGTAAGGGAAATTATGATTTATAGGGCATTTGGGCGGTTGCCCGCCGGAACAATTCGAAACACGAGCACGAAACGAAGTTCGTTTTGCCATGAGCATGGGAAGCATCCGGTGCTTTCTCCTTCTGGCACTTACCTGCTCCGCACAAGACAGTCGCTTTTCCGGTTCCAAAAAATGGACCAAACGTGGTGTCGCCCTCGTCGAAGCCAAGGCTCGAGCGGGCCGCAAGGGCAACAGCACCTGCACTGCCGGATATGTGCGCACACAGCGCTGCCCCGTTAGCTGTTCTGCCGGAAAGTCGAAGTGATCGACGTAGCCCAACCCTTTTGGAGTTTTCTGATTTCCAATTGGAACTGAACCGGGCACGGGATCAAAAATCGAAACTGTCGATGTCGCGGATGTAGGCCTCGAAGAAGTCGGTGAAGGTCCCGACCAGCGGTGGCAGTTTCTCGTAGGGCGGATAATAGAGCATGAGGTTGAGCGGAGGGATCTGCCACTCCGGCAGCACCACTTCGAGAGCGCCCGAGGCCAGCCCCTCCCGCACCAGAAAATCCGGCAGATTGACCATGCCGTTTCCCGACAGCGCCATTTCATAGAGGAACTCGCCGTTGTTCGACATCACATCCGTCCCGGCGCGCAGCGTCCGACGCTGGCCGCCGCGGGTGAAGACCCAGATTTCGGCGGCGCCCCCATGGCCGTAGGACAGGCAATGCTCGGGCAGCAGGTCGTCGGGGAACGAAGGGCGCGGGATGCGATCGAAGAGCGCGGGCGATGCGACCACCTGCCGTGGCACGTGACAGATCCGACGCCAGATCGTCGACTTGTCCGCCGGCGGGTCCGAGATGCGGATCGCGAGATCGCAGTTGGCGTCAAGGATGTCGACCAGCACATCGGTCAGCTGCACATCGAGCGCGATATGCGGATAGGCCAGCCGGAAGCTCGCCACCAGACCCGGCATCAGCCGCATGCCGAATGACATGGGCGCGTTGATCGCCAGCCGCCCCCGGTCGGGCGTCGTGATGCGCGTGACCTCCTCGGTCACCCTGTCGAACTCTTCGAGCACCGGGCGATAGCGCGCCGCGACCATCGCCCCTGCCCCGGTGAGCGAAACCTGCCGGGTCGTGCGAAGCAGCAATTGCTGGCCGAGGTCCTCCTCGAGTTGGGCGATGATCCTGGTGATCGACGCCGGGGTCATCCGCAGGCTGCGGGCGGCCCCGGCAAAACTGCCCTGCTCGACGACTTCAAGAAACACGCGGATCGGCTTGATGGTCTGCATCGCGCCAGATTGTTGCGGTCCATCGCAATAGTAAATGCCAGTTAGTTTCTATTCTTGAAAATTATCGTAGCCCCTATCTTGGATGCAACAGACACCCCGCTGATGGAGATCGAGATGATCACGGACATCAAAGGGCTGCACCACGTCACCTCGATGGCGGCGGACGCGGCCGAGAACAACCGCTTCTTCACCGACACGCTCGGCCTGCGCCGGGTCAAGAAGACCGTCAACTTCGACGCGCCCGAGGTCTACCACCTCTACTATGGCGACGAGATCGGCACCCCCGGCTCGGTGATGACCTATTTCCCCTTCGGCCAGATGCCCCGTGGCCGCCGCGGCACCGGCGAGGTCGGCGTGACCGAGTTCGCCGTGCCCGAGGGCGCGCTTGGCTACTGGAAGGACCGGCTCGCCGCCAAGGGCGCAACCGGGCTGACTGAAAGCAGCTTCCTCGGCGAGACACGGCTGGAGTTTGCCGGCCCCGATGGCGACGGCTTCGCGCTGGTGGAAAGCCCTGATCGCGGCCGCACCGCCTGGACCGGCGCCGGCGTGCCCGACGAGGCCGGCATCCTCGGCTTCCACGGCGCCCGGATGCGGCTGCGCGACAGTGCCGCGACCGCCGAGCTGCTGACCTTCATGGGCTACCAGAAGGACGAGACCGACGGTGCCGTTACGCGCTACCGCATCGAGGGCGGCAATGCCGCCGACACCATCGACCTCGAGGCCGTGCCCGGCGGTCAGACCGCCGCGCAGGGCGCGGGATCGGTGCATCACATCGCCTTTGCGGTCGAGGACCGCGCGGCACAGCTGCGGGTGCGCGAGGCGCTGCTCGACACCGGCTATCAGGTCACCCCGGTGATCGACCGCGACTACTTCTGGGCGATCTACTTCCGCACCCCCGGCGGCGTGCTGTTCGAGATCGCCACCAACGAGCCCGGATTTGACCGGGACGAGGACACCGCGAACCTCGGGCAGGCGCTGAAGCTGCCGACCCGATACGAGCCGTACCGCGGCCAGATCGAAGAGCTTCTGCCCACAATCGGAGCCTGATCGTCATGACCCAGACCCTGAGCTACCATGCCCGCACCCGTGCCCCCGATCAGGGGGCTCCGCTGATCTTCGCGTTTCATGGCACCGGCGGAGACGAGGACCAGTTCTTCGAGCTGGTGCGGCAGATCCACCCCGGCGCGGGCATCGTCTCGCCCCGGGGAGACGTCTCGGAAGGCGGCGCCGCGCGCTTCTTCCGGCGCACCGGCGAAGGCGTCTATGACATGGACGACCTCGCGCTGCGAACCGAACGGATGGCGGCCTTCATCGCCGCGCACAAAGCCGCCAACCCGGACGCGCCGGTCTATGGCTTCGGCTATTCCAACGGTGCCAACATCCTCGCTTCGGTGGTGATGTCGCAACCCGAGCTCTTCGAGCGGATCGGCCTGCTGCACCCGCTGATCCCGTGGCACCCCGCGCCGGTCGATCTTGGCGGGCGGCCCGTGCTGGTCACCGCCGGGCGCCGCGATCCGATCTGCCCCTGGCCGCTCACCGAAGCGCTGCTGACGTGGCTGGTCGACAGTGGCGCCGACGTCCGGACCGAGATCCACGACGGCGGCCACGAGGTCCGGCAGGGCGAGCTCTCGGCCCTCGCCGAGCTGCTCACCGCATGACCCGCCCCGGCGCCCCCTCCCCGGGCGCCGGAGACTTCTCCCACCGTATCGCGCAGACCCATTCAGGAGACATCAGAATGACCGATCCGATCATCAGTTACAGCGAAACCGACAGCAAGGCGCGCTATGTCGCCACGGTGGAGGGTGTCGCGGGCGAAGGCGAGTTGACCATCTCCAAGGTCTCGCCGACCCTCATCATCGCCGACCACACCGCGGTGCCCGACAGCATGCGTGGCATGGGGATCGCCAAGGCACTGGTGCTGCGCCTTCTCGAGGACGCACGCGGCAAGGGCCAGCGCATCGTGCCGCTCTGCCCCTTCGTGCGCGGCTACGCGATGCGCCACCGCGACGAGACCGCCGACGTCATCCAGTGGTGACCCTGCCGGTCGCCGCGTCCCCGAACACAGCGCCGCTGTGCGCAAGTCATGCGGGCGAGGCATCGCCCGTGCCAGGAGGATACACAGGACAGAGGCGGTAACGCCGACCGACCCAGAGGAGACCCGAAATGAGCTGGAACCCCACCCATAGCCCCGAATGCCCGAGCTTTGGCTGCGGCGCACTCGAGACGTTGATCATCCCCCGCGCCCGCGACATCGGCGGCTTCGACGTCCGCCGCGCCCTGCCCTCGCCGAAGCGGCAGATGGTCGGACCGTTCATCTTCTTTGACCAGATGGGCCCCGCCGAGTTCATCACCGAGGGTGGCATCGACGTACGCCCGCACCCGCATATCGGGCTCGGCACGGTCACCTACCTCTACCAGGGCGAGTTCGAACACCGCGACAGCATCGGCAGCCACCAGATGATCTACCCCGGCGAGGTCAACTGGATGACCGCGGGCCGCGGCGTGACCCATTCGGAACGCACCAGCGAAAAGACCCGCGGCACCCGCCACAGCCTTTTCGGCATCCAGACCTGGATCGCCCTGCCCGAACACCTCGAGGAAAGCGACCCCGGCTTCGAGCACCACGGCAAGGAGGCGCTCCCGGTGATCTCAGACGGTGGCAGCGAAGCCCGGCTCATCCTCGGCGCCGCCTATGGCGAAAAAAGCCCGGTGACCATGCCGTCCGAAACCTTCTACCTCGACGTCGTGCTGCAGCCGGGGGCCGGGTTCCCCTTGCCCGAGGATCAGGAGGACCGCGGAATATATGTCACCGAAGGTGCGATCGAGGTCTCGGGCGACATCTTCGAGGCCGGCCGGATGATGGTGTTCCGCCCCGGCGACCGGATCTCGGTCAAGGCCGGTCCTCAGGGCGCCCGCCTCATGGCGCTCGGCGGCGCGACGATGAATGGGCCGCGCTACATCTGGTGGAACTTCGTCTCGTCGTCAAAGGACCGCATCGAACAGGCCAAGGAGGACTGGAAAGCCGCCGACTGGGCGAACGGTCCCTTCCGCCTGCCGCCGGGAGACGAGCAGGAATTCATCCCGATCACCGAAGAGCTGGACCGCACCCGTCCGAGAAACTGGGACTAGTTTCCGCGAATGGATATGCATAGCGAGGCAGATCGATGGGGCACTTGAAAGCTCAGGGGCGGACAACGCTGAACTATGCAATGGCAGGGCATGCAAGCGGTTGCCTGCTGAGGCAAGTGTATGCGCGCCCGGGCGGCGCGCGCTAGTTGTCCCAATAAGGTGCGGCGGCCTGGAGCTCGGACCCTTTGAGGACTGCCAGGATACAGGCCTCGTCATTGTCGCCAGTGTCACCTGATACACCGATGGCGCCAGCCAGCTCGCCGCCGCGGTAGAGGATCACGCCGCCCGGCGAGGGAATGAGTCCGCCCTCCGTCGCCGCGTTTGCCGCCGCGACGAAGTCAGGAATCCGCCCGGCGAGGACCTGCACGTCGCGGGTATTGAAACCGATGCCGAGCGCACCACCAGCCTTGGCGCGGGCGATCACGATGCGCAGGTGCCCGGCCCCGTCGCCGCGCAGCGCGCAGATGTCGCGGCCTCCGGGATCGGTAACCACCACCGCGAGGGGCGCACAGCCGCGCCGCTGCCCTTCCTCGAGAACGGCGCGGGCAAGCGCGAGAGCGCTTTCGAGCGTGAGGGACATTTGGGCTCCTTTCAATACTGGCTTACGGGCAAGCGGACGGTGAGTCCGTCCAACTCCGGACAGAGGCGGATTTGACAGGACAGGCGCGAGCCCGGTCCGGGTTCGGCAGTGAAGTCGAGCATGTCGATCTCCTGCCCTACTGGCGCCGGGATCAGTTCGCGCCAAGCGTCCTCGACATGCACGTGGCAGGTCGCGCAGGTACAGGCGCCGCCGCATTCTGCGACGATACCCTCGATCCCGGCATCCCGCGCCGCCTCCATCAGCGAGCCGCCCGGCCGGACGCGCAGCGGGTGTGCCACCCCATCGGGCCCGAGGAAGGTCACGGCAATCGTGCCGGTCGTGGTCATCGTGGTCATGCAAGCGGCTCCTTCTGCGGTTCGAAAAGCGGATCGAGATCGGAATAGTCGGGCAGCGCGGCGTCCAGCACCTGCCCGGCGCGGATCACCCGCCGATCGGATTGCGGCCGTGCCAGCAGTTCTGAGAGACTGCGGGCGTTGCAGAGGATGAGGTTTGCCGCGCCGCCCGCGCGGATCTCTCCGGCCTCTGGCAGCCCCATGGCCCCCGCGGCCTCCGAAGTGACCATGCCCAGCCAGCCGCGCCAGTCGGTGTCGAGATGTCCGATGCGCAGGGTCTCGCGGAAGACCTCGAGCATGTCGTGATCGCCGAAGGCGAAGAACGGGTCGCGACAATTGTCGCTGGCGGAGACCACCCGCACCCCGGCAGCGCGCAGCTCGTGAAGCGGGGTGACGCCGCGCCAGCGCGGGGTGCGGCCCGGCGCGCGGTCCTGCAGGTAGAGGTTAACCATCGGCAGGCTCACCACGGTGATCCCGGCGCGGGCGACCAGCGCGATGGTACCCTCGGCTTCCTCGCCGGGCTGCACCGCGAGGCTGCAGCAATGGCCGCAGGCGACAGGGCCTTCGAAACCCGTCCGCAGCACCGCTTCGGCCACCGTCCGCAGCTGCGCCGAGCCGGGATCACCGGTCTCGTCCACATGCAGATCGACACCCAGCCCGTGCTTCTCGGCCAGGGTGAAGAGCCGGTCGAGATAGGGCTCCGCCTGCGTCCCCTGCACGAAGCCGGCTTCGATCTTCAGGATGCCCCCCAGCGCCCCGCCGTGGCGGGACGCGAGTTGCGCCAGCCGCTCTCCCTGCGCGCCCGCGTAGCGCTCAATGCGGGTCATCACCACGGGCTGCAGGGCGATGCGGCCCTGCCAGGCGTCGCGCAACTGGCCAAAGACCTCGAAGCTGATTTCCGCCTGCTCGTGCTCGTAGCTGTCGAGATGGCTGCGCATCGCGACCGTGCCATGGGCGAGCGCGCAGCGCAGGCCGAACTCGAAGCGCCGCGCGACGTCCCTGGCGCACCAGTTCTGCTGGCGGTCGCGCGCGACGGTCCGCGCCGCCGTCGCGTGGCTGCCGTCGGCATTGGCGGCGCGCGGCCAGATGTGACCCTTGTCGAGATGGGTGTGCATGTCGACGAAGCCCGGCAGCACGATGCGCCCGCCGAGGTCGAGCGCGCCGGGCACCGAGCCGCCGGGGCGGATCGCCTCGATCCGGCCGTCCGAGAGCACGAGGTCGACCAGCCCGGAGGGGCCGGCCAGGGTTGGTGCGAAGAGCCGCCCCAGCGCCGCGCGCCGGGGCAGAGAGGTCGGAAGTGCCATTCCGTTCACGCCTTCCGGTAGGTCCAGCCCGAGGTCGGCAGCGCCGCGCCCTCTCCCGCGCTGCCCGCCTCGGCGGCGAACTTGCCTGGGTTCATCAGGTTGTGCGGGTCCATCTGCTGTTTGAAGGCATATTCCGCCGCCCCAACCGGTTTCATGCCGTTTTCCTTAACGTGCATGGTGTGGGTGTTCGCAGCCTCGACGCCCTCGGCCTGCATTGCCTCGATCACCTCGCCCATATGCGCCGCGCTTTGGTAGGCGAAGAGCGGTGAGCCCTGCGCCGTAAGCCGCCCGTCCATGCGCTTGAAGTCGAAGCGCAGCGGGCCGAGGTCCATGAACTTGGCATGGCAGCGCTCGATCGAGCCGAAGAGGTCGTCGTGCGGGAAAATGCCAATGTTGGCGACCAGCGTTGGGTCCACCTTGTTGGCATTCAGCCGGGCATGGCCGAAGGAGAACTCGTAGAGCGGTCGCCCGAAGGGCCCCTGTGCCTCGGCACCCTCATAGACGATGGTGCCGCCATAGTCGGCCACCATCGCCTCGAAGGCCTCGAGCGAAACGTCGGCGATCATTACGTGAACCGTATGCCGCCGGTCCCGCAGGATGCCGCCAAGCCCGGTGTGGGTGAAAAGCTCGGCGTAGCGCCATTCGTTCACCGCCACCATCTTGGGAATGATGCCGTCGCTGGCGTTGAGCGAATAAGCAAACTCGACGGCGCGCATGAAATCGGCAAAATCGACAATGGCCTCGCGCCAGCCGAAGGCGGTGGCCAGCGGCATCTCGATGGCGGTGATCAGCCCGTTCGAGCCATAGGCGTGGTGCACGTGGTTCACGTCCGAGCCCTTCAGCTCGACCACGCGCGGGGTCTCCTCGACCGAAATCACCTCGACGCGGGAGATGTTGCCGATGTCGTGTAGGATGCCCCAGTTGCACGAGCCGATGCCCACGTGGCCACCGCCGATGAAGCCACCGATGGTGGCCGTGGCGCGGGTCGAAGGGTGAATGCGCAGCTCGTGTCCGCCGGGCTGCAGATGCCGGTCGATGTCGGACATGAGGGTGCCGGGGGCCACGCGCACGGTGCGCTCGGTCTCGGCCAGCACGCCGGTCAGCTTGGTCATGTCCACCACCGCGCCGCCCGCGAGCGGAATGCCCTGGCCCCAGTTGCAGGTGCCAGCGCCACGCGGCATCAGCGGCACCTTGTGGCGCGCGGCGGCCCCTGCGATGGCGATCACGTCAGCGCGGCACTGCGGGGTGACCACCAGGTCGGCGAAACGATCCTTGAGATCCTCGCGCAGGATCGGGCTGAAGGCCGAGGTCATGTCGCGGCTCTTGCGCTTGACGGTCAGCGGATCGTCCGTCTGCGGGATGGCGGAGAGTTCCTTGCGGAAGGCGTCGAGGTTCATGGCAGGGTCCTTTCGGGGTAGCCGGGGCCGATCCGGTGCCGCGGGGGACGACCGGTTGGTGCCTGGAGTGAGGGGGTGTCAGGGGGAGAGTATCAGCCCGCCGGAGCGGTCTCGCTCTCGTGCCAGTCGCCGAGGACGAGCCGCGAGAGGCCGACCATCAGCATGAAGAGCAGCACGCCAGTGAAGGTGATCATCATCAGCGCGGCGAACATCAGCGGGATGTCGAGCTCGAAGCCCGCCAGCAAGATCTGATAGGCCAGACCCGCGCTACGCCCGCCGGTGCCAGCGACGAACTCGCCCACTACCGCGCCGATCAGCGCCAGGCCGATCGAGATGCGGAGCCCGCCGAAGACGTGCGGCAGGGCAGCGGGGATCTTCAGCCGCACCAGCGTCTGCCAACGGCTCGCTCCATTGGCCCGGAAGAGATTTACCAGCCCACGGTCGACCGAGCGCAGCCCCAGCGTGGTGTTCGAGATGATCGGAAAGAGCGCCACCAGCGCGGCGCAGAGCACCAGCGCGGTCTGCGTTTCCTTCACCAAGATGATGATCAGCGGCGATATCGCCGCGATCGGCGTCACCTGCATGAGCACGGCGTAGGGAAAGAGCGAGATCTCAAGGACCCGGCTCGAGGTGAAGAGCACGGCCAGCGCGATGCCGACTATGGTCGCCGCGACAAATGCGATCAGCGTCACCCGCAGCGTAGAGGCCAGCGCGGCAAAGAGCGAGCCTGCGTGGGCAGTGAAGCTCTGCCAGATGTCCGAGGGCGCGGGGAAGATGTAGGGCGGGAGGTCCTTGGCAGCGCAAAATGCCTCCCAGCCGCAGACCAGCAGCACGCCGACCAAGAGGGGCCCGGCAATTCGCTGGAAGATCTCGTTGTTCAGAAGCGGGGTCATCGCGGGCACTCCGTCGAGGCCTCGCCCAGCAGGCGGCTAAGTTCGGCGCAATAGTCGGTGAATTGCTGCGAGACGCGGAAGGCCTCGTCGCGCGGATAGGACGTGTCGATGCTGAGCTCGGCGTGGATGCGCCCGGGATGGGCGGCCATGACAATGACGCGGGACGACAGGAAGACCGCCTCGTAGATCGAGTGGGTGACGAAGACGAGCGTCAGATCGCGCTCCTGCCGCAGCCGCAACAGATCGTCGTCGAGCTTGTTGCGGGTGAATTCATCGAGCGCCCCGAAGGGCTCGTCCATCAGCAGCAGGTCCGGTGCACTCACCAGCGCGCGGGCGATCGAGGCGCGCATCCGCATGCCCCCCGACATCTGCCGCGGGTAGAGCCGCTCGGTCCCCGCCAGCCCGACCTGCTCGAGCGCGGCGCTGGCGCGGGCATCACCCTCGGCCTTCGGCACGCCGGCCAGATCGAGCGGCAGGCGCACGTTCTTCTGAACCCGCGCCCATGGCATCAGCGTGGCATCCTGGAAAACCACGGACATGCGTTTGCCCTCGGCGCCGGTGCGCGCCTTCGGCCCGCGCCACCAGAGCACCCTTCCGTCTGACGGTTCGAGCAGCCCGGCCATCAGGTTCAGCAGCGTGGACTTGCCGCAGCCCGAGGGGCCGATGAGTGTCACGAGCTCGCCGCGCGCGATGGTCAGATCGACCGGGGCCAGCACCTGCCGGGCGCCCTGCCGGCCGGTGGCAAAGCTCTTTTCGGCCGAGAGCAGCTCGAGCACCGGCTCCGGCCGGGCCGGGACGGCCCGGGGCAGATCGTTAAGGGGTTTCGGGGCGGCCTGCATGGCGGGACTTTTCCTTTCCGGGAGACGGATCGCCTCGGTCTGTCTCACTGCGCAGCGTCGCCGGGCATGACGTGGATGGCGTCGATGAGCTGGGTGGTGAAGGCCGCCTGCCAGTCTGTCTCGACGGGGATCAGCCCGGCGTGCACCATGTAGTCGTACGTCGCCTGCCAGCGCTCGGCCGAAATCGTGCCGATGCCCTTCTCCGCCGCCTCGCCGCCGGTCACCGCCCCGGTCTCGACGAGGTGGTGATGGGCGAAGACGAGCTGCTCGTCGGACATCTTAGGATTCGCCTCCTTGATCAGCGCATTGCCCGGCGCGGGATCGGCAAGGTAGCTCTTCCACCCTTCCATGCTGGCCTTGAGGAAGCGTTCCAGCACGTCCGCCCGCTCTTCAAGCACATCGCGGCGTGTCGTTACGGTAGATCCGTAGGGCGGATAGCCCTCGTCTGAGAAGGTGTAGAAATTATAGGCAGCGCCGAGCTTGGTCAGGCCGAAGGGCTCGGAGGAGCCGAAGCCCTGCTGCACCGCCATCGGGTCGGCGACGAAGGGCTGGAGGTTGAAGGTATAGGGAGCGACCTTGTCTTCGCTCAGACCGTATTTCTCGCTCAGCCAGGGCCACCAGGAGCTGCGCGCCGAGGTTGCCATGAGGATCGTCCGGTCGCCGATGTCATCCAGCCCCGACACGTCGGGATGGGTCACCAGCCCGTTCATGTCGTGCTGGAAGACCGCGCCGAGCGCCACCAGCGGCAGCCCCTTGCCGACGCCCGTGAGGATCTGGAAATCAAAGCCTGAAAAGGCATCCGCCTCGCCCGCCAGCAGAAGCTGCATCGAGTTTACCTGCGGCCCGCCCATGCGGATCGTCACGTCGAGCCCGGCCTTCTCGTAAAGCCCCAGCGCCTGCGCCTGGTAGAAACCGCCGTGCTCAGCCTGGGCGAACCAGCTGGTCATGAAGGTGAAATCGTCGGCGGCCAGCGCCGCGCCGGACTGGCAAGCCAGGGCGACGGCAAGGGCAAGCCGGGAAAGCGGGGAGCGGGGAATGCGCCAGGTGGTCATGGGAGGGTCTCCTGTCGGGGGCGTTTCTTGGTGTCGTTGACCCGTTTATCGGCGCGCTTCGCGTGTCATAAAAGTGCTATGTTTCGATATGTCCGTCCACTTATTGTTGACACACGCGAGGGCCGCCGCTTTCATACGCGCATCACCCCCGGAGTCCCCATGCTGCATTCGCGTATGCTCACCTATCTCGACGAGGTCGCCCGCGCCGGCTCGGTGCGCAAGGCGGCCGAGCGGCTGAACGTCTCGCCCACGGCGGTGAACCGGCAGGTGCTGCTGCTCGAGGAGGCGATGGGCGAGCCGCTGTTCCAGCGCCTGCCCCGCGGCATGAAGCTGACCGCCGCCGGCGAGGTGGTGATCGAGCACGTGCGCCGCACCATGCGCGACTACCGGCGGATCTCAGAGCGGCTCGAGACCATGCGCGGGCTCGGCGGCAACGAAGTACGCATTGCCACGATGAACGGGCTGGTCTCGGGCGCAGTGCCGCGGGTGCTGCAGGAGTTCGCCGCCGACCATCCGCACGTGCGGGTGAGCTGCCGCACCGCCTTCATCCGCGACATCGTCCAGCAGGTGCTCGACGGGGAATCCGACATCGGGCTCGGCTACAACCTCCCCCAGGACCCGCAACTGACAGTCCACCGCAGCTACGAAGCACCGCTCGGCGTGGTGGTCTCGCCCGACCATCCGCTGGCGCGGCGTGGACAGCTGCGGCCCTCGGACTGCCTGCCCTACCCGCTGATCCTGCCCGACGAGACGCTGCGAATGCACCGGGTGATCCGCGACTGTTTCCTCGCTGCCGGGGCCGAGATCCGGCCGAGCTACCAGACCAATTCCATCGACATGATGAGGCAGATGGCGCTCACCTCTGACGGCCTGTGCTTCCTGCCCGCCTTCGATGTCGCACCGGAACTGGCCGAGCGGCGGCTGGTCCATATCCCGCTAGCCGACCGCGCCATGGCGGCGAACCGGCTGATGCTGATGACCCGGCGCGGTCAGGTGCTGGGGCCAGTGACGCTGACCTTCATGGACCGGCTGATGCAGTATCTCGACGCCTGCGACTAACCCTTGCGTGGTTCGGGCCGCCGCAAAGGGGTCGTCGGAATAGACGACGTACCGCTCGCTGGCACCGTCGGGCACCAAGAGGCATTCATCTGAACGATCAGAGACGCCAGTTACGGAAATCCACAAAAGGCGCCCGCGCGAGAAATCTCGGAGCCCGCCCGTCGCGAGCCTGAAATTCGTCCCGATGACGTTCTATGTTGTCATCCTCTTCAAAATGCGCCGCCGCCGCCTTGCTCAGACCGCCGAAGAAGTTCGGTCCAGGAACCGTCAGAAAACGTCGAATATGTAAGCAGGCTTGCCGCCAGGCACCTTGTGCTCCTGTTCAAGCCTGCCTGAACCGAGCGAGTGTCAATCCATGCTTCTCAATGTGCAAAGCCTCATCGGCGAGACCTTCTCTGGCAGCGGCAATCCAAGTGGCGCGCTCGTGCTCAGCCGACGGCGCTACTTTGCTGGCATCGCTTTTGTCGCTCTGTTGCGCGGTCATGCCACTCCTGTCTCCTGCGGCCCCGAGTTTATCATCCCAGCATTTGCCATGCCAAGCAGGACCGAGCGTGGCTGCGAGTAACCGCCTTGCCAAGGCGAGCGGGAGCGGTGAGTCCTCCGGCATCCTGGCAGTTGCTAATGATGCCCACGGCCGGCGCGTCGCCACCGTAGATTTTCACCGTGACCTTTGCGCCGAGTTCAGCGCTGGAGTTGGACATGGGGTGGCAGCGGGCTACTCGCCCCCAGCATTTGCCCTCGCGAGGCCCAAACTCGTTGATAATTTGAAAATATGTACCGAGGTCTGCCGTGCGCAGTCAGCCCACTCCGCGATCATCAGCTCTAGGAATGAGTTCGCGACCAAGCGGGGGTACCCCAAATGGGCTGGGGAAGGCTAACGGCATCGGGTCTGAAGACTGCGAGATCGTTCAGAAAATCCTCGTAAGGAACAGGCCACGCAAAGCTACTGCTTGCTCCAACGAGGTATGGGCCCATGCCGGGCACCTGGTACTTTTGTGTGCTTGGGCGATGACGCTCGTTCAGAGCTAGTCCAGGCTGACCTCAGCGGAAGTGCCTGAACAGTCCGCCGGCGATATCGGCGATGGCGAAGACCCGCGCATAGAGGTGTTCGCGCGCCGCGAAGGTCACCGAGTCCGACCCCGACATATCCCGCTCCACCGCGGTGACCAACCGACGCAGACGTGCCTGGTGAACACCGAGCCGTGTCTGGACGGGATCGGCCAAGATGCCGGCAAAGGCCGTGACGATGGCCGCCGTGACGATCAGCATCAGCGCAATCGTGACAATGGCCAAAGGCGAGGCGCCGACAGGGAACGCGCCATACCATAGCGCGCCCAATCCACGCCCGAGCGGGAAGTTCCCGGTCGCAGCGTCCAGAGCGTAGGTGGCGGCCAGCGCAGGCGCCAGGGACAGCATGCCCGGCGTAAGGCGATGGAACAGCCACGCCTCGAAACAGATCGTCAGCAGTGCCGTGGTCATCTCGGCCACGGCCGACCGGGTGCCGGTGTAGATCTTGATGGTCGTGGCGGCCCGCTCCGCCCGCCTGCGGGTCTCATCCTCGCTCAGCGAAGCGTCAGCTCGAAGCGGAGGGGCCTCGGCGAAGCGATCGGCAATCGAGCGTCCAGGTCCGCCGGCAGGGCAAAGACATGCTTGAGAAGCCCCTCCTCCACTGCGCGTGCCGTGCGCGTGGGCAGGATCAGGTGGACGCGCCCCAGAAGGCCTGAAGCGCGTCTCAGGCGCACTGCCCGCAGCAGGAGGGCGATGAGGCGCAGGAGGGCATGTAGGGGCGCCAAGACCACGTTGAGCGGAGCACACAGAGGACATCCAGGCCTAGAGCCCTGCGATGCAATCGGGCCGAGCCAGCGACGGAGAAGGTCGACCCGACATGACCATCGACGCGCGCCCGCGCCTCGGCAAAGTAGTCCTTGGGGTCCGAAGGCTGAGTCGCACGGCGCTTCATTGTCGTCCTCTCACCGGGACGAGCCCCCTGCCCTCCCCATTCGCAGATAAGACCCGCGCGGCCGGCTTCCAAGCGATGAACAATGCCTGGTGCACCAGTGGCGGCCCATCCCGGGCGCATTAATCTGCCGCCCAATCTCTGTCATCCCTTTCCTTGGCTCACGACCCGGAGGGAGTGTCAGTCGGCCATGCTGCGTTTGTCGAACAAAGTCTCTCCTAGGGCCATTGGTATCTACAACTGCATTATGCGAGGTCTTGCACCGATCGCGGTCCCTTGATCCGTGGGCGCGGCCCGCCGCCACAGCACTGCCCGGTCTCTGTTAATCTCCTGCAACGGTTCCGGCGCCCTCGGGACTTCAAGAGGTCCGGCGGCATGGCCCAGGTTGGTCGCTCAAATTTGTGGCATGAAGTCGCGAAATTTCTTAAATAATTAACCAAATTTCAGATACTTAGATAAATCTATTAGTCGCAGGAAATGAGCCCTGGGATCGCCGAGATGATCACAATCCCTACTCCGTGGGTCTTACGTCGGCCCGCATGTCCTCAGAGAGGGCCGGACATCGCGGAGAATGAAAGGAATGACGATTGCCAAATCTCTCGGCTTGAAAGTCGTGTTCGCGATCAGAGTTCGCTTGCTCCAAAACGTGCTAGTTTTGGTCAGATGGAATATAGCCCCGAAAAAAGTCTGTATGACATCCCGCATTCGCTCTCAGAGCTGCAGGCCCCCCGCCCGTCAGTCAGGGGGGCGAGAGTATCTTAGTGTTCTCCGTGCCGTCTATGTGGCAGAATTCGGCTACCTTGACCGGCCGGCCGACACGGTGTGGTACTGTACAAGCGGGGCAGTCTCGGAAGACATGTTGAGGGCCTACGCTGGGCGCATATCTTTCGCTGGGACCGCATGCGGGGCCCCTGCCCCGTCGCCGCAACTGATGGGCATATACATTGCGACCGTCGCTGCGGCCTGCGATCGGAACAGCGCGACCCTTTCGTTGGCCTCGTTCCAACGGCACATAGCCAACGGTCCTTGCAAGTATACACGTCGGGGACGTTGTCGTGAGTGAGCCGTACAGGCTGATCTTCGGATATTGAATTCGAAATGTCGGCACTGCGGGTCCAACTCCAGAATTCTCAGGGAGTACCGCGGTTCATATGATGGTCTACTTCGATTGCGCGTACAGCCCCGGGCGAAGGATCAAGCGCCGCATACTCGTCTATACCCTGATGGACGTGCTGAAGAAGGTGGATCGCATCGGCCCCTACCGGCGCCAATTCCAGCCTTCCTGCCATTCTCATTTATCTGTTTCGCTGATGCATTGGGCACGCGCTGTTGTCACTGGAGCTATTACCTCGATATCTGGGTCGTCTCCTGGGTCGGGAAGGGACAGCGTGCGACGGGAGGAAGCTAGGGCAGAGCATCGCGGCCCGGTTCTCTAATTTCTGGAAGATGAAGGCCAAGGTCTTTCACTTACGGACACGAACAGTGCCACAGCGCACTGAGATGTGCACTCACGCCTTTCCTCTGCGATGCGTCTCGAGACCGAGGTTTCAGGCTGGCGTCCAGAGATCAGAGTGGGATCGACACGCGACTGGTCCGTAAGCCGCGCTCTTTTGGACAGAGGCACCCCGGAATTTCTATGAGGCGGACAGGAAGTCCGATGGGCTGCATGGGAAAAAATCGCAGTTTTACGAGAAGGGCGTAATACTGTGACCGCGGTCACAGATGGCCTGTTGTGGCCGTAGCTCAAAAGGTTCCAGGCAGATGCCGGGAGCAAGGGTAAGGATTCCGGACCGGTTTGTGACCGCGGTCACAAACGCCTCTCTGGCAAGCAACCCGCTCGTGAATCTTAAATCCGTTGAACTGTGACCGCGGGCACAAATCCTCCAAGGATCCTCAAGGCATACTCGCACGGTCCCCGTGGCACTGCGATCAGTACCACAGAGCGAGAGAGCAGGGGTCCTTCACGTGGAGCGTCGATTTGAGAGACCGCACTCATATCGACGCTCTAGCCATGTGTAGTCTGCCGCCAGCGATTGTCTCCCCACGCGCATTGGCGCGAAGAAGGCTTTCCAGATACCCCTCCGGATTTGGGACCCGTCCGATCTGCCCAGCGATGTAATCGAGAAGAATGGCAGTGCCATCGGGTCCGAGGCGAGCGACGGTGTTTGACAGGACTCGTTCTCTGAGACCAAGGAAGCCTCCGAACTCATAGAGCTTGCTGAGGAGATCGCGGACATTTGTTGGGGGGCGTGGATAGAAAGCCTGGAGTTCCTTCAGCTCATTCCATTCGTTGCAATGGTGCAGCGTCGGCGTCTGCGTATTGCTTCGGGCTGAATGCACTGAGTTTCTTTTTTTAGAATCTTTTTGGTCAGACTCTATGTGTCCGACATTTTGCTCGTCATTGACCGCCTTTTTGTCGGACTGCGCATCTGAACCGCGGTACAGAGTCTCTGTTCTGGCCAGCGCTGTAGCTTCTTGTTTTTCGGGTTTGATCTTGGCTTCGAACGCGTCGATTTCTGCAGCCATAGATTTGAGATCCAACAAAGCGAGAGTCCGCCGGCGAAGGACCGTGCGCCATGCTTTAATGTGCTCAAGAAGCGCGTGCGTGTCGTTCACCGCTGCGAGAGTGAGGTCCTCGAGGTCTCGTAGCTTGGCTCTCAAGGAAGAGCGCATTTCAGCCTTATGTGCTTCTGCCGCGCGGAATCTTTCGCGGAGTTGCATCAGTTCATCCGCACGCTCGACAAGAGGGGTAAGGTCGATGCCATAGCCGGAACGTACCTTGCCCTCACCATCTCGCACGGCGAAGCGACGCCGGTTGGCGCTCATGCGTCGGGTGACGAGACCGGCCTTCTCTAGGCGCTGCTCCGCCCTCAGACGTGTGTGTTCTTCAATCCCCATGGCGCGGCGACAAACTTCTGCCCCGCTCATGAAGCTGACGTTGGGATTGGCTGCCAGAAGGGGCCCCTTCGGCAGAACAGACAGATGGGCCTGAAGAATCCTGAGGTCGCGATCGGAGACACCAAGAGGCTTCCGGAGTTCTGCTACGCACTCCAGAAGGTCCCAGCGGTCGATTCCGGAGCTGAGCGCCCCGGTCGCTTGGCCACAAGAAGTCCAGTGCCCGCGCTGCTCATTCGCGGACATTCTTGTCATCATGCTCGATTCTCAGAAGACAAACGGAGACCGTTCACCGAAATCGGTGTTGAAAATGATTCGAAAATGTCCTAGGTAGAGTTTGCTACAAGACTACCGCAGGACCCTTCGGAGTTCGGAAAACCGGATTTCGGGGGGTCTTTCTTTTTGTCTGGTCTGTCCTTTCCTCGTTTGTTTCTCTCATTTTTGCTCTGTGACCGCGGTCACAGAACGCACTAAATCCTGACTGTTTTACTCAGCAATCAGGAGTTCTTGTCTCCCTGAGCATCCTTTACGACCTGTCTTACAAGGTCCGGGAGCGCGTCCTCGATACGCTGCAGGAGATTGGGATCCAGGCCTCTATCGATCTTCAGGACCAATTCCTTGGGCTTGCGTTGCACTGTGCCGAAGCCGGGCAGGGGGCGTTTCTGGGCCCGTGCTGTCGCCTTGGTGGGTCTCGCGCCTTTGGCTACATCGGTGCCATTGTCGGCATCCTCGGACGCTTGGGTCTTCAGATCCTCGAGCATGCGCTCGAGCGCGTAGAACCGCAGCGTCGACTGCGGAATGCTCTCATTGCCGGACGAGCTTGTGGAGACACGCTTTGCCCAGAGTTCGGCGATTTCGTCAGCGAAACGATCGATGCCCTGAGTAATCAAGTTCGACACCTCGTCGGGAGACATGGGGCTCCCCTCGAGAACGGAGCGTAGGTCCATCCAGCGGCGTCGGCCGATGTCGGGCGCATCACCGATACGGTTGATGATCTCGGGCCCGATCACTTCGTAGATGCGGATCATCCTATTGATCAGCGTTCGATCCGAACTGTAGATCTTGGCGATCTCATCGTCCGAGTGGCCTGATTTCGAGGCGAGATAGGCCAGCTGCGATCGCCCGATGAAGGTCGTGTCTTTGCGGGCGCTGTTCTCACTGATCAGAGAGCGGAGAAGTTCCTCGTCTGTGATCTTGAGGACAAGCCCCTTGATGCTCTCCCATCCGAGCGCACGCGCCGCTGCGACACGGCGGCGGCCGACAATGATCTCGTACACTGGCTTGCCAGATCCGGGGGCTGCATACCGAACCTTTACCGCCGTTTCCTGGCCGTTCTCCTCGAGGCTTTTCATGAGCGGCTCGAGATCCTCGGTTAGATCGATCCGGTCGTGGAGGCGGGAGTCCCCGATCTGGTCGAGCGGGATTTCCTGTATCGATGCCTCGCTAAGATCTTTCAGCGAACGCTTCATAGCCATGACGGCGGGGGTGGGGGGGACACCCTTGTCGCCTAGAGCTTGGTCCAGTCCAGCGGACATCAGCGAGGCGATGCCGACCTTACCTGCAGACTGCGACTTCTCGACCGGCGGTGCAGCCGGCTCTGCAGCCTCATTCGGTGACGGTTGCTCCCGAGGGAGGGCGCGATCAAAGACGCTCGGGCGACGGGCCATTACAGATCTCCCCTGATCGGGCCGCGCTTCCAGGCGGCCTGCACCATGTTCTCGAGTTCGTCCTGAACCGCGTTAAAGGCGGACCAAGCACGTTTGAACGTGCCGCGGTTCTGATCCCGGGGCTCGATCTCGTAGATTGTGCGTTGTTCACTGGCAGCCCGGGTGACGAGCGTGGAGTCGAGCACCTCAGTCTTGAGAACCTCGCGCCCAAACTGGTGCCGAAGGAAGCGGGTGATATCCTGCTGGTTGTTGTCGGTATTGTCGTAGCGCGTGATCAGATAGCGCATGAAGTCCAGCGGCGGCTCCACGCCCTGCTCGGAGATCGCGTTTACCAAGTTGCCCATGAGCGCCAAAAACTGGGCCATGGAGGCCACATCGTACATGCTGGGCTGGATCGTCGTGATGATCCCGGTCGTCGTGTTCAGCGCGGTCAGCGTCAAGAAGCCGATCTGCGGCGGGCAGTCGATCACGACGATGTCGTACTGGTCCTCGATTTCCCGCAGCGCGTTGCCCATGCGCATGTAGAACGGCATGTAGCCAGTTTCGCGCAGGTAGAGCGCGCTCTCAGTCTCGTACTCGGTGAGCATGATGCCGGACGGCACGTAGTCGAGATTGTGGAAGTAGGTCTCGGTCTTGATGACCTGGGAAATGGGGACCGGCTTCTCGTAGCGCAGCGCGTCGTAGATGGTTCCGCCTTGAGCGTAGTCTATCTCCGGGCGCACCCCGAAATGCATGGTGAGGGTGGCCTGTGGGTCGAGGTCGATCGCCAGAACGCGATATCCGCGAAGGGCGAAACCCTGCGCGGCATGAATGGCGCTGGTGGTCTTTCCAGATCCGCCCTTAAAGTTCATGAAGGTGAGGACCTGGAGATGGTCATCCCTGGTCCTTCGACCGGGCAGAAACTTGTCTGGAGACCGCGCTTCAGCCTGGAAGTACATGCGCACTGCATCAATCTGCTCGGCGGTGTACCAGCGGTGCCCCCGCGCATCCTGGAACACGTCAACGGGCTGGCCGTCAAAGCCTTTGATCTCGGCCTCCGAGAGCACCTTGCGCAGGTTGGGAACGGAGGTGCCAATAAAGTCGGCGGCTTCGGAGGCGCTGTAGAGACGCAGGCTCTTGGCGGCATCCGGCCGGAAAGATTCCGTCATCAGCATCGCGAGTGATTGCGAGAGTTCATCACCACGGGCTACGATGTACTCGTGAAACGTCTCATGCTTGCCCCATGGGGATTGCGAGACGACCTTAGTGGTCTGGTTCATCTGCTCGACTCCTGCGTTGCGCTTAAATCGTTTTGTTTTTCTTTTAGCGCAATCTAGGAGGTCGCACGGAAACCCTGTTTAGGCAACTTTTTTCTGCAAAATCAGTGCCAAATTTATCCACAGCGCAACACCAGGCGTGCCCAATTCGGCGCAATGCGTTGAAATGTAATAATATTTTTCACGTGTGGGATATGTATTTCTGACGCCGATCAGAACCTCGGTATAAGGCATTGGAATTATGATATTTTTGTAGCTTCAGGTGACCTCACGAGGGGTTTTCGTTGCCCTCAGCCCTGAGGCGCTACGCGGCAAGGCGGCACAAGGGATCGTGTCTACTCGACCGCTCAATGGAACATCTTGGCAAGATTCGAATCCATCAGAATGCAGTCTAACAGAGGGGGTTCGGTCGCCTTGAGGCCAGCCCTACGCGCATCTCACATGAGAAGCAGCGTGCTCTCAATCCATTTTTGCGCGCAGCTCTTCGGCTGCAGCCTCGCGCTAGTAGAGAGGTAGAAATCTTCGACCACCGTGGGGGGAGGTCCTGGTCGCCACTGCCTCCTTGAACTCAAGGGTTCCGGAGCGATGTGGTTGAGGAGGTGGTCCGCGAAGCAGGCGTTCCTGAAGCCTTTCGTGACGGCGTCATAAATTACGTCCGCGAACATCTGACGGGGCTCCATGAAGGGAATGGCATCCGCTACTGGCGAAAAACCCGCGATCTGAAAGGCATGAGGCTCGGCCAGTGAGCCATTTCGTCCTGTCCTTCTGGCGCGTCCTCCGTGCTGCAGATGCATATTGGTAGTGGGCAATCGAGCTTGGAATGTTGGGGGCCCATCCTGCCCGCGCACGCTCCCGAGCAAAGCTGGAGATCGCGCCCGTTCAGGACCGCGTCCTAGTCTCCGGCGGACTGTGCCCGCCTACGACCCGAGCCTTACCCCCTCGCTCTCCCTGCGGCCCAAGTGCGGCGCATGCCGTCTCTTTTGAGCCAGCCCGCGCCGCGGCCCCATGGTCGATCAAGAGAACCGGCCCATCGATAGCGCGGGTTGGAGAGCCGCCGTCCTGCTCGGATCAAGAAAGTGCTTCTTCAGGCCAGAAAATGCTTCCGCCGCGTCCTGGCGCGACCAATTTTCTGAGGGAAGACCACCTCAGGAACCGGGTTTGTCAAACCCGGTTTGACAAACGGAAGGACAAATCTCGAATGACACGCACAACGGCACGCAAGAGGCAGGGCGGCCGCCCGCCGAGCTACACCTCGAGACAGGTCTACGGAATCGTCGCGCGGCTGATCGGGTGCGGGACGCCCAGCGGTGAGATCGATGCGGCGATGGTGAAAGAGGAGCTCTGCAGCGCCTTCGGCATCAGCTCGACGATTCGACTCGAAAGCCTGCAGAAGCATGTCGACCTCGCGCTCTCCGACTACGACAGCGACGAGGCCGAGGCCCTGCTGAGGGCGCTTCCGGAAACGGTCGCGGCGTCAATCGACCATTTCATTGAGGGCGCGCGCGAGGCCTTCGCGCTGCTGGTCGCGCGGCAGAATGCCAGGTGCCAGGCAGAGGCCCAGACGGTTTGTGAGGAACTGTGTGCAGAGAAGCGGACGGCGCATTGGCGGATCAGTGAGCTTGAGGCCGAAGTTGACCGTCTCAAGACAGACAGACAGGTGCTCACCGCCGAAAGAGACCGGACCCTCGCGGAAGCTGACAAGCTTCGTGAGCAAATCCGTTTGGGAGAAGACGAACTCAATCGGCTTCGGGGCGCCAACGGCGTCGTGCAGCTGCTGGTGTCTCAGCTCCAGAAATCTGGTCTTGAAAACCTGCTGCAGGCTAGTGTCGAGACAGGATCGCCCGGAAAGCCCAGTGCACAGAGCGCATGATAGCAGTCCAACGTGTGGCTCCGCCTGAACTTTCCTTCGCAAGAGCGCTGCCGAGCCGGAGGCTCGGCCCCGCTTTTCGTTTTGCCGCCCCTGCACGAGGGGCAGGCCTGCGTTCCATCGGCCGGGGCTCCTCCACGCCTATGTGCCGGGGAAGACATGCTGACTGACGGGCTTGCCGGCGAGTCCTCCGGGCTGCGGTGCATGTTCGCCGCCGGCGATTGAGCTTCAAAAGGTCAGGGACCGGCCCCAAACGCCGCCAGGATCCCATCGAGTTCGTGGGATGCCGCTGCCATGGCGGCCGCCTTGGCCCGATCCCCGGTGTATTTTTTTCGGGCCTGATGGGAGGTGTGGTCGTTGAGCAGGGTGCCGCCCAGCGTTGCGTCCTCGCTTATGGCAAAGAGCACGTCGTAGACGATGGATCGGCAGATGTGAGCGCCGGTCCCGAGTTCCGTCGACCAGACCTGCGACACGTAATTTGCCGCGACCTCTGTGCCATTCGGGTGCAGGAAGAGGCGCCAGTGCTGCTCTTCCGCGCGCGCCCGGAGCGCCGGGAGATACTTCGGGTCGTCATCCTGCAACAGGCGCGCATCGACAAAATGTTGGACGCTGGGATGGATCGACCCGGGGTAGGCTTCGCGGCCGAGCAGATGGCGGGTCTTGCGCAGCTTGTAGTCCCGCATGCGGTACCTGCCGTCCGACCAGACGACATCGCGCCCGAAGGCAAGCTCGTGCCACTCGCGCCGCAAGGGGGTCATCGGCGGAATGGCCAGGGCCAGGGCACGGTTGCGCTGAATGTGGCGCCGCGCCGGGTTTGACTGCCTGCCGAGCTGCGCAAGGATCTCTTCGGCGCGGGGCAGGATCGTCGTGATGTCGATCCCGGCGAGGGCGGAAAATTTCTGCGCCGTCTGCACCTCGGCCCGGTCCCGCAGCTTCTTCAGGAGCTTGTCGAGCTCGTCGATGAGCGGTTCCGAAAACGCCCTCGAGAACCGCAGGAAGTCCCGCAGGTCGGTGAAGGTCGCGGAGAGGGTTGCGGGGCGCAGCGGCGCGCCGCGCGCGGAGATCCGGGTTGTCTCGTAGGCATAGAAGGCGCGCAGCCCGGGGAGATCAAACGCCATGGGCAGGCCGCGTTCGCGCAGGTACCAGGCGTATTGGCAGAGCTTGCGGGTCATTCTCTCGTAGAGATCCGGGGCCAGCTTGATCTGTCCGTCGTCGCGTCGGTCCCGGATATGTGCGAGATGCTCTTGCCAGGCTGGCGGCAGCTCGTCGGGGGCCAGCGAAATGGACCGGGTGTAGGTGCGGAGCGGCACCTTCGAAATGCCGGCAAAGCTGGCGCAGGCCGAGAGAGAGGCTTGCGCGGCTCGGAGCGGGACCAGGGGGGGTGCCTCGGGCCCATCGGTCTTGATCATGGCGGCGATGGCGGCCTCCACGGTCCCGAGGCCGCCGCTCATCCGAGCCCAGACGCGACAGTCACTTTCGGAGAGGGTGCTGCAGCCCTGCTCATGGATGAAGTCCACGAGACTGTCGAGGGCCCGCAATTCACCGAGCGGCAGGGCCAGCAGGATGGGAGAGGCCGCGTGTGGCTGCCACTGCGGCTTCGAAAGTATGGCGTGACGCGTCATTTTCCGGCATATGCCTCCGCGAGCAGATCCTGCACTTCCTCGATCTTCTGGCGCTTGCGGATAAATGCGTAGTAGGTTTCCAGAACGCGGACCGAACAGCCGAGATAGGCCGCGGCGCGCCCGCGGTTGCTCCAGGACCGCGCGAGCAGCAGGGTGGCAAACCCGTGCCGGAAGTTGTGCGGGAACATCGGCAGGCCAATTTCCGCACTGCTGCGGGTGAACCACTTGTAGAGCATGGCGCCGCCAAGCGGCTTGGCGGATTGTTCGGAGACGAAGAGATGCGTGGCCCTTGCGCATTTGTTCCTCTCGCAGAACTCGGGGTTGGCGTAGTCGAAGAGCGGCCGCGCTGTCGTGAGAAACCAGTCGAGCACCTCGTAGCCGCAATGCTTGTCGTCGCGCACAGGGACGGGCGGCAGTTCGACATATGCGCCTTTCATGTCCTTTTGTGCCACCCGCAGCTCGAAGAGCTTCTGGGCGCCCGAGGTCTTGCGGAACAGGTTCTGCGTGGGGCCCTCGCATTCGGCCGCAAGGGCGCTGCCCTTGCGCAGCCCGGCGCCGCGGATCTCCAGCGCGGCAAAGGCCGCGCAGGTGCCAAACCGCCGGACAGTGCGCAGCTGGGTCAAGGTGAGCGGCTTGTCCGTCGCGAGGATGTCCTGCGCGCGCTCCTGGTAGAGCACGTGCTGCCGCAGGAAGGTCCGCACGTCAGCGGGGTTGTGAATGAGCCTTTCGCAGAACTTCTGGTTTTTCGGGGACATCGTTTCGCCTGCCAACTTGCCCTCCTGGAGATCGGAATTATTTATCCGGGCGTTGTTCCACGGCTCGGTGTTGATCCCATTGGCCTTGCCGATCTGCGCGATGATCCGCACATAGTCCCTCGCCGTGCGGAGGCTGAACCGTTTGTGCTTGTCCTTGCCAAGAGCGATCCAATGCCGGATTGCCGGGATGCGAACCGGGCAGTCAAAAAGCGGGTCCAGACACTTGAGCGATGCCAGCTCGAGGGTGTCGGTCTCCTGGGCGGCGCGGGCCAGCGCGACCAGAGCCTCTTCATAGGCTCTCGCCGTCTTGTCGTTGAAATTTTCTTTGCAGCGTTCCGACACGTCGTCATACGTGCTCTCGTTGTAGCGGGCGTGGGCGACCATCTCGGCAATCATCCTGCGGACGGCGTCGGGCACGGGGGTGCGGGCCGCGGGCACGAGATAGTCCGTGTCGTAGCCGGGCGGCAGGTGGGCCGCGATCTCGGGGACGACCGTCAGGCGCTGCAGCGCCTTGAGGGCTTGTGCCGAGGCGTCCTGTTCATGCGCGGGCATGGTCTCGAGAAACTCCGGCACGACCGCGGGGAGGAGATCGAGAGGGTCGATGCCGGCTTTGCGGGCCCGGTCGGAGAGGGCGAGGATGGCACCAAACGTCGCGGGGTGTACCGGGCCCTTGTCTTTCGACAGAGGGGTGAGCAGGCCGAGCAGCGGCGTCCAGCCGTCAATGCGGGTGCGGAGCGCCTTCCTGGCCGCAACCAGGCCGAGCGTCACCCGGATGCGGCGGCGCACGACTTCGCGCCATTTCGCATAGGCGTCGTCGGTTCTCCAGAAATCCCTCTCCGCGCCGGGCAGGGGGGCGGCGCCGATGGTCTTGAGGGGCGGGAAATGTGTGTCGAACCAGGCAAGCAGCCCGTCCCCATTGCCATTGAGGGTGGAAAGTGGCTCGGCGAAAAACTCCTCAAGGCGCGCAATGCGGTTGCGCTCCGTCTCGTTCGGCGTCTGGTCGAGGACGGTCTGCATGTCGAGGCTCACCGGCGTGGCGGCGACACGCATGGATTGGGTTACAGCGGAGAAAAGATTCATGTCGATCTCCTGGCCGGGAAGCGAGCGGGGGCCGGTGGCCTGGATGGCCAGCGGCCCTCGGGCGGTGTCAGACGGGGGCTGGGGAAGGACGATGCCGGCGAGGCCGGCTTGGCCCGCGAGGTCAAATATGGCTGCAAACATTGCGGCATGCCCCGGAGACCCTCTTTCGACCGCTTGATGAGCAGGTCGTGCAGCGGCGTCCGGGTGTCGATGCGGGCGCGGCGCGGCTGTTTCGCAGCGGCCAGGCCGAGCGTCACGTGGATCCGGCAACGCAGCACTGCGCGCCAGTGTGCATAGGCGCGATGCGAGCGCCAGAACGCCCGGGGCGCGCCGGGCAGGGGGCCCGCGCCGATGTGCGTGAGGGGCGGGAAATGGGTGTCGAACCAGGCAAGCAGGTCGCCTCCCGCGCCGTCGAGGGTGCAGAGCGGTGCACCGACATACTCCGAGAGACGCGCAATGCACCTGCGCGCGCTTTCGTCCGGGGTCTGGTCGAGGACGGTCTGCATGTCGGGGCTCACCGGCCTGGCGGGGGCACGCGTGGTTCGGGACAGGCTGGAAGAATGGCTCATGGCGAGCTCCTGGAGGGGGTTGAGAGGGGGCCGGACGCCGGGGGTGGCATCCGGCCCTCGGGCGGTGTCAGACGGACCTAGGGACAGGCGCGACCGAAAAAAAATGTGGGTCTGGCCCGGGGCGCGGTTGAGGTCGGCCGGAGTGCGCCCGGAGGCGGGATGTGGCGGGATGCGGCAGGGGGGGCGCGGGTGGAGGTCCATGTGGATCCTTTCCTCTGGTTCGAAGGGGAGATTGGCCGCCTGGCGTGCAGACGAAGCGAAAACGTGCGCGGGAGGCGATTTTTCCGGATATTTACCGGTCCCTTATGTTTTCGGGAGTTTCGCCTCTGCCGGCGCTCCGTGCGCATCATCGCCTCGGCGGGCACCTGCGGCGGATCGGGTGCATACGGAGCGGGCCGGATGATCCCGAGGGGCCTGCCGCGTGGCGCTGGCAAAGAGGCCACCGACCGGGGCCGCGACGGGCGGGCAGGGGGCATCGCGCTCCGGCCCGTCCTCGGCAGCGACAGCGGCGGAGGCGCCGGAGTCCGGGGCGGCGGGAGAGCCGAGCCGCCGCAGGACGTCGGCGACAAGGAAGCGGGACTGCCCGCCCGCGAGGATGTGCATCGGAGCGGTCTCGGCGTCGGCCAGCAGCGCGTCGATCCTTGCCTGCGGGCGGCCGGTGGCGCGGGCGAGGTGCGACGCCGGCTCGGCAAAGCCCGCGATCGGGGTCAGCGCGTGCCAGGCATTGCGCGGGCTCGCGAGCATCTGCTCGACCTGGGCCCGCAACATCAGATGCCGGTGCGGGCCGAGCACGAAGAGCGGCGGGTAGCCATGGCCCGGGCGGCGGAGCGCCTTGAGCAGGTCGTCGTTCTGCAGCCCGACGCGCGCCGCGACCCAGGTCGTGCGCACCAGGCCCTGGCCCAGCATCTGCGCCTCGGCGTCATCCTCCGGGTCCAGGCCGAGCAGCCCGTGGTAGACCCGCAGCATCGGGTATTTCCGGTTCAGCGCTGCCACGCCGAGACCTTTCAGCAGCGGCCCGACGCCATTGCGCGAGAGCGTCGACCAGCCGGCCAGGTCCTGAAGCGTCGCGGGGTGATATCTGTCGAAAACGGTCATGCTCTTCTCCTCTTGCGAGGAAGTAGGAACGTGTGACCCGGCGCGGAAATGAGCGCCGCCCTTTTGTCCAGGGAGCTGACCTCGGGGCCATCCTGCCGCGCGTTCCAGGCCCGCGCAGGTGCCTGCGCGGGCTGGTCCGTCGGGACGGGCGGGCGGCAAGATGGACCCGGTCGGCAAGCCCGGGCCCTGGGTGTGTTGGCCCGGGTCCCGGAGCTGAGACGTCTCGCGGCAGGTGCCGCGCCGAGTGCCTGCCCGGATGACGGAACCCCCGGTTCCGGGCCCATGGCACTGCAGCGATCTTCTCTTCAGCCCCCAGAAGGCCGACATGTTGCCATTCCAAGACGTCCGCCTGTCCGGAGACGCCGGCCCCTGCCTGGCCGGCACGTCCACCGCGTATTTCCTACGCCGAGGGGCGTAGTGCGGTCCCTGCCGGGATCGGCTGGAACGCGCCTCACCCGGCGGGTGATGATCTTCGGGATCGGCGGGTCGGCCATGGCGCCCGCGCGGAAAATCCCGGGGCATCCTGCGGATCGCGGATCTTGAAGGCGGGCAGGGGCCTGGAGGCAGGCCACAGGACGCCCGGCGACACCGGCAGGCCGCCCCGGGCTGCCGCAAACCTGGCAATGCCGCGCTTGCGGGCCAGGCCTTCGCAACACGCGATGCTCCTGCCGATGGCAAAACGCTTGCGGATTTGACCCTGGGCATCCACCTTAGACTAGGTCGTGGTCGAGCCCCGATGGGAGCGAGGTCTCACATGCAGATGGATATCGCAGAAGCGAAGGCGAAGCTGTCGCAGCTCGTCGCCGCTGCAGAACGCGGCGAGGAGGTGGTGCTGGCGCGTGCCGGGCAGCCGGTCGTGCGCCTCGTGCCGGCCGTCCCGGCGCGGCCGAGGTTTCGGTTCGGCGTTGCCGCAGGTGAGGTGAAGCACGTTCCGGACTTTCTGGAGCCCATGCCCGACGACGCGCGCGCTCTGTGGGACTGACCGCGGCTCTGCGGGATACCCACACCCGGGTTTGGACAAGGCTCGATATGCCGGACCTCGATCCCGCCGCCAGGGCGGCCATCGCGGACGCGCAGACGGTCTACGTCCCGCCCTGTGGGTACCACGAGATCCCGCAGAAACACAGGTCGGGGACATGGCCGGAGGTTGGTGCCATCGTGGCGCGTGTTCCGGCGCAATTGCGGGCGCAGGGCGGCGTGCACCGCCGAGATGGCGATGCTCTCGGGCGGAATGGACTGGAGCCACCGCGATCCCTTTGACCGGAGGATCGCGGCAACGGCGATCGCGTTGGTCTGCCCCCTGATGTCGCAAGATCCCGCCTTCGACGGGTTGGACGGAGTGCCGGGCTGGAAAGGCCGGCTGTGGTCCGAACAGTCCGCGCAGAAAACGTCGTCAGCACCTTCCTACCCGCAGTCCAGCACCTGGGGATGGCAGGGTGTCCTGCCGAGCAATGCTGCTGCACTCCCCGCAGGGGGCGGACCTTGCGGGCGGCTTTGGTGCGGCATCGCGGCTGTGGTCACGGGGCTTGGGCCGCGCCGGCGCGCCTGGGACCTGCCCGCGGCTGCGGTCAGGCTGGGCTCGCCAGGTCCATCCCGGGCAGGCTTTCCCGCCAGTCGCGGAGCCGGGCCAGGTGTTGGCGCGCAGAAGTTGGCGCCAGCAGGGATTGCTCGGCCTCGACGCGCTCGAGAAGCGTCTCGCTGACCAGCAGGCCGGGGGCCGGATCGGCCCCCCGGGGGAAGAGGCCGAGCGCGCGCAGGCAGCGCCACAGGAGGTGGGCGGCCTCGAGCAGCTGCTGGGGCGCGCCGTCGAGCGCGGCCTCGAAACGGCGGGGCAGGGGGAAGAGACCGTGTCTGCAGCGGGCGCCTCGCGCCGGCATGGGGCCCAGGCACTGGGGGGGCAGAAGACCACTGGCGGCGACCGCGGGGAGCTCCCGCAGCGCGTCGAGACGCGTGATGTTGCGCGCCCAGGTCAGCCGCAGGTCCGGGCGCAGGCCGCGCTCGTGGCTCCAGGCCCATTCCCGGTCGAGCTGCCAGGGCTCGAGCCTGGCCTCTCCGGCGACGCGGGCCAGCGCCGCAATCGGGTTGTCGAGGCGCGCCACGCCCGCGTCGGTGATGGCCCGCTCGAGATCGCGCCAGCCCGGCGACAGATTGCGCGTCAGCCGGTCGGCCAGCCGGGTCAGCTCGGTCCGGTATGGCGCCAGGTCCGCAGGGTGGGCGACAAGCGCCGCGTCGGTCAGCGCGGCCCAGGGGATCTCCGCAAGCTCTGCGTCGAAACGCTCTTTGGCCGATGACAGCGTGTAGAGCTTGCGGACCGCGACGAGCTGCGCCTTGGCGGCAGGGTCGCTGTATCCGGCCGCTTTCGCCTCGCGTCGCAAGGCCTGCTCCAGCGCCGGGGGCAGCTCGCAATTGCCCCCCTTGCGCCCGTCCGGCAGCGACCCGATCGGCGGCGTGGGCAGGAGGTCGGGCAGCAGGCCGCGCAGCAGATCGAGCGAGCTGAGGCCCTGCCGCAGTCGAGAGCCATCGCCGTGTGTCCGTGCCGTTGCGACGAGGTTGGTTGCAAGCTTGGTGTCGATGCCCGCCGGGGAAAGCTGCGGGTCGAGCGCCTGTGCCTGTCGCCGGAGCAGCCGCAGCCCGCGAATATCGAGGCCGGCGATGGCCGCAGTCCGGGCCTGGTCGAGCAGCGCGTCCCAGGGGTCCCGGTGACCAACGTGCCTCAGGAAGTCGCGCAGGAGGCTGCGATAGGTGGTCAGCGTCCCGGGCGTCGCTTCGGGATAGAGCGCCTCGAGCCGGGAGATGGCGCCCTGGAGCACCTGGTCCCTGTCATCCGCTTCGACACCGTCGAAGAGCCGCGCGAGGATCCGCCGCAGGGTGGTGATCTTCTTCGTGGCTGCCTGCCGCGCAACCCCGAACCCCGCCACGTCAGCCTCGACCTGGCAGGGCAGGGGAGGCAGGGACCTGTCTGTCTTTGAAAGCGACACGCGCTCCGGCTTGGTTGGTCCGCAGGGCCGGTCCGGGTGCCTGACCCGGGCAAGCGTCAGACCCTCGGGAACGACACCGGTGTCGGCCGCACGCAGCAGTGCAATCAGCGCGCCGAGGGTGAGCGAGGCCCAATTCTCCGAAACACGGGTCGAGACCTTGGCATGGTAGTCGCGCGCGGCGTGTTCCGTCAGCACCTTGCGGCCTTGAGGTTGCAGGGCCAGAACACCGAGTTCCAACGCAAGCTCATAGGCGCGCCGGGCCCGCTTGGCGTGGCCCCTTGGCAGCCGTGGCACGGCGGCCTCGAGATCGGGCGGCAGGGGCAGCCGCAGTTTGACCCCGTCCACGTAGCGGGGCAGGGGGCCGATCATCTCATCGCCGAGCAGGCTGAGCGCGCGGAGCCTGGGCTGGTCCCGCAGCCGGTCGAGGGCGGCGAAACTGGCCCGCAGGGCACGGCGCTCCGAACCGCGGAGAGGCTGATCCGCCGCGAGGGCGCGTTCACGGGTGATCTCGCTCAGGGCGAGGCCCGGGAGGTAGGTCTCCAGCACGCGCCGGTTGACGGTCGGCGTGCCAAGGTCCCGGGCGGCCTGGTTCAGCAGCGGAAACGGATCTGCGCTGGCCCAGAGGCCCGCCAGCTTGCAATGGCGCAGCAGGCTTGCGCGGCAGCGCCTGTAGAGCGCGGCATCGCCAAAGGCCGTGGCAAGCGCTGCATCGGGGACCGCCGGCAGGGCGTGGCAGAAGGCCTCTTCGGAGATGACAAGCTCGGGAGACTCGAAAACGTCTCCCAGTGCACGCCGGGCAAGCGCCAGGAACGCGAGGGCTGATGCGGGGCCGGGAGAGGCCAGCGCGTCGGAGCTGATGGCCTGCTCGAGCTCGGGCAGGGAGTGCGGAAGATCTGGTGTCATGAGGGGGATATTGGTCGCAATGTCCGGCGCCGAAGAAAAAACTCCGGCGCGGAGAAAAAGGTCAAAAGCGGGGAGCCTGCCCGCCGCCGCGAGACGGTGGGCAAGGGGTGATTTGCGACCGGGATCAACCGCGTGGCAGGTGCAGGACCACGACCCTGTGCCGGTAATCGGTGGCAACGTCCTGCACCTGAGGATTAGTGCTCTGGGCAGGGACGGTTGCTGCGCTGAAGTCCTCTCGTCGCCGGGCTGCAATGTCTTCCCGGATTTCGAGGTAGGTATCAATGCTGTCGTCGATTGCCTCAAAGATGATGCCGAGGCGCGCGCCTTCGGTATTCGCCGCGAGGTAAGTCTCTCCACAGATCGCATGGATCTCCTCGCCGATGGAGAAGTTGAGCGAGACCTCGAGGAAGAAGCCATCACCGGACATGAGGTCCGGGCGGGGCGTGCATCGGATTTGGATCGGGACGAAGCCGTCCAATTCGGCCAACCGGATGACGCGATTGGGAGTGAGCTGTTTGCGCAGGTAGCGCGCGGCTTCCTCGAGAATCTCGACCTGGTCAAAGCCGAAGAATGCGGCGCTGGCGGGGGACTGGAAAATGCAGCACGTCATCGAGCTGAGCCTTTCTGTGTTGTGGTGTAGAGCTAAAATCGGAGCGACGGAGCCCGGACGGAAACGACCTGGCCGCCAAGTTTGAGATTTTTTCCTGGCGTGCCGGGCACCCTGAAGCTGCCCCCGGGGGAAACGGGCACAAGCGCGGCCTGGCGCGCCTCGCCTGGATCGGGCTCATGGCGCGCTCCGGGCGTGCTGGTGTTGGCGCGGCGCAGGGCGCGTCCGGGGCCAAAATTGCCCTCTCCAACGCGGCCGACGGCCTCTTTCAAGGGATTCTTTCAATTCCTTAGATTCAGGGGCGAATTCGTCTCGTAAAATCAGAGTGTTATGGCGGCGATGTCGCGGAAATTCCGGGCCGGGTCGCAGAAATTCCGCGCAATGTCGCAAGAATTCCGCGACATGTCGCAGAAGCTCCGGCGCGTGTCGCAGGAATTCCGTCGCAATTTCGAGGCGGTTGAGTTCCTCAGGACAGATCGTTGCTCGGTTGGGCGAGATCCGCCAGATCGCGTTGAACACGGGCATGGCGGAGCGCGTCCCGAAGCCCGATCTCGGCCGCGGCGCTGAGGTCTACGCCGAGCCGCCGGGCTTCGTCCAGAAGTGCTGCGTCGAGCGCAACTTCGAGGGTTTCGGTCCTTCGTGTCATCGGTGCCTCCGCCTTGCTTTGTCTTGTATCTTGCCGAGCAGCCGCGCGTCCGTCGAGCGGCGAAAGGGTCTGGCATGGGCGCGGCAGGACCGCCGCGGCTCTGTCCGCGGCGCTCGATGTCCTGCAAGCGCTGCGCGGCTCGGAGGGGGAGGGCCGGCGACTTCGCAAAGTGCCTCTATCCCCTTCCTTCCCACAAGGGCGTTAAAACTGCCCCATCGGCTCGGGTACGCCAAGCGTCGCAGGGGGTCTTACGCAGATGCTCAAAGTTTTTTGAAATTTCCACCGGCCAATTTTTTTCTCGCGGCCGAAAAGTTCCATGTTCTTCTCGAGCGGCGTGCCCGCTCGTGCCGCAAACCCGCACCGCCGATGGTGCCAAAAAATGAAAGCCAGATGATGAAACTCCAGAATATCGCCATTTTTGACGGACAGTTTCTCAACGCCGAGATCGTGACCGAGATCGGCACCATCGCCGTCGAGGCCGAAGTTATGCACTTCGTTCCCATCCAGATCGAGCATGCAATCTGGACGGAAACCGGGGAAGATGCGTTGTGCTACGTCGCGCAGCGCTTGGATGTCGTGCGCGACACGCTTGAAGCCGCGCTTCCCGAGCGAGCTTGAAGGGACGGGCGCCGATCCAGGAATCTGCGCTTGGCACAGTCGGCTCTTCGGAGCCGTCCATGTCGTTGCCAGAAAAGAACTGTGGGTTCTGCACGACGGTTTGTCGAAAGGGCCCAGGGGCGGCCTTCAACAGAACACCCCCTGGCAGATCGGTGGCGCGCTAGGCCATGAACGTGTTCCGTGAAGGCGAGGTTCCGCCGCCAAGCTGCAGCACGGGTTCTGGACGAGAGGCGGGCTCGCAAGGGATCCATTCAGCCTGAACCAGCGAGCTCGGCATGGTCCAGATCTGCAGTGCCCTGAATACCTCCGCGATCGTCGTGGCATATCACCGCGCTCCGGCTGCACAGATGCCCTGACGTGGGCCGTGCAACCGAGGGCGCGGGTGAACGTCTTGCCAGGGACGGGCTGAGTGCGGGTGTTCACGCCTTGCGCCCGAGGATCATCAGGCGCTCATGCTGTGAAATTTTTGCAGGATTTACACTTTCTACGCAGTCCGTTCCCCTGCAGCGGCCCTCAGCCCACAGGTCGCCGCCGCCGAAAGGTCTGGTGGCGAAAGCGTCGTAGCCCTCGAACCAATCACTCAGCGGGACATATGCCAAGCGGCCGCAGTGGAACGTTACTTCGATCCCGTGCTTTTCGGAGAGCAGGGCGAATTCATCGAGGAAGGCTTTCATTTTCTCGGGTGACATAGAGTCCTCATGTGGATTTTTTCAATCGACACGAAGATTGGCCAAATTGGCCTGCCACGAAGAAGAAATTCCTAGAAATGTTGACGGAATGTCAGGCACCATCAGGACGTCTCGGCGCACGCCATTAACAATCGGGAGGCGCCGGAACCGTTTTGGCCCGAATTGCGACCCAGTGGTAGAGTTAGCGTGCTGCTGTGGTCGCGTGTTGCACTGGCTCGTTGCTCAGTCGTCCTCGGCGTGGATCCGAGGCTCGGTGGGCCGCTTGCGCCGTCCTGTCACACACGGCACCAGCGCCGGAAGCTCGGCCTTGGGGGCGATTGTGCGCAGAGTCGCGGTGATCGGGACCCAGGGTGGGTCGTTCTTGGCGTGCGGCATCGCGTTCTCTTCCTCCGGTGAGCCTCTGTCAGAGTATACCCTCGCCCGACGAAGTCACGTCGGAATTGGACCCTTCGGGGTCGAGGCACGCGCCTGAAGCGTGCCTCGGCGCTTGAGGCCTCTGCCGTGCAGAAGACGTCAGGGACAGTATCGGTGCCTGGTCGTGATTGGACTGTCGGTGACACGACTTGTCGTCGGAGTTCGGGGGCGCCGCAAAGAAGATGTCGCAAGCCTCAGAATTTCGCATGATCTTGCGGCCGCGGGGCTGTTGGATCGCGATATCGTCATTGGTATCGGTGCCTTGGACGAGTGCTCCGTCAGCCCTGGTCGCCTGCAGCGCGATAGAGGCCGCGGGAGCGGCAGGTCAGGCGCTATTCCAGATCAATATCGTCCGGGACGGTGCCCCGAGATCTTTTGAACGCACGGTGCCAAACAGCATCATCTCTACGCCTCTTGATCAGCAGCATGGCCACGACAATTGCGCACCCCAAGGCGGATGCGGACAGAGTGGCAACGATCAGGAGGGCGGCCGTCTGCGTCATTGGTCGAGTGTATCTTCCTGCGGCATCTGCGGCGAGGGATATTGCGCCCGCCGCTCGGGAAGCGAAGCGCTGGCGGAGCAGGTCGTGGCGTCCGCAGTGGCGAATGCTGACCCGTTTTTTCAGTTTTCTTCTTCGCTGTCTGGAACGTCGGCCAATATTCATTCCGACGCAGCAAGACAAGGCTCCATACACCACCAGAGACCTTCCTAATTTGACGGCCGCGGCGGCGATATCGCCGTCCCAACCGACGCGGCCATCGGGCGGAACTGCCCCGGACTCTTCGATGGAGGTTCATCATGAACTCGATCATTTTCACCCACGTCGCCGAGCCCGTTGCGGGCGTGTCCATTCTCGACATCGGGCTGGAGCGTCTCGGCGCCTGGCTCGACACAGAGCGGGAGACGCTGGGCCGCGTATTTGCTCAAGCCGGCCGCTGGGAGACTGTCAGCGCGCTCGAGGCGCTGGACCAGCTTCATCTCGGCCCGGAATCCTCTACCGAGGACCTCCGGGAGTTGCTCGACCATGCCAGGACCTGCCTTGAGGTTCTGCTCGAGGCCCTGCGTGCCATTCCCGGACGCTGCGCACTCCAGACGGCGTGGGGCCTGCCGGGCCCGAGCACTTTCGATGCCCACCTGCGCTGGAGCGCAGCGCGGCTCTCGGACGTCGTCGCCGCCTTGAACCACGCGCTGGCAGCCTAATGGGCAGGGGTCCCGGGCATCGGTCTGGGACCCCATTGTGTCCGGCAAGGGCGCTGTTGCGCAAATTCAGGGGGAGTCATCTCGTGAATCCAGCATGCTAGCCGGGCAGCATGAGCAGACCTCCGCAGACGACCTACAAGACCACCAACTGACACAGTTACAATCAGGCTGTGACGCAGCGCGGTTCGCTGTCCGTCTGGTTCGATCCCTCGATGCAGCGGGAGGCGATGCCGTCCGGGCGGCGCGGCCGCCAGCAGTCCTATAGCGATGCTGCGATCCAGGTCTGCCTCGCCCTCAAGGTCCTCCTCGGCCTGCCACTCCGCCAGACGACAGGGTGTTGATTTCCGCCCAGAACTGATGGGGTGGATACCCCCCCGACGGCATCGCAATGTGCCAAGGTGATGTGGGTCACATCACAAGAGGGAGGAAGTATCCATGACAGAAATTACCATTGTTGGGCTGGATTTGGCAAAGCGGGTTTTCCAGGTTCATGGTGCGACGGCCGATGGCGGCGTTGCTATTCGCAAGAAGCTGTCACGGGGTCAGGTGTTGGCATTTTTCGCAGATTTGCCGCCCTGCGTGGTTGCTATGGAGGCCTGCGCCACGGCCCACTACTGGGCACGTGAGATCGGTGCTCTGGGACATACCGTCAGATTGGTGCCGCCTGCCTACGTCAAGCCATTCGTCAAGCGTCAAAAGAACGATGCGGCTGACGCGGAGGCCATAGCTGAAGCAGCCAGCCGGCCGACCATGAGGTTCGTCGAGCCGAAGTCATCCCGACAGCAAGCACGCGCCATGGTCTTTCGAACCCGCGATCTGTTTGTCCGCCAGAGGAAACAGACCATCAATGCGCTACGGGCCCATTTGGCAGAGCATGGCCTCATCGCAGCTCAGGGTCTGTCAAATCTCGCAGGGATCCAGCGGGTAGTTGACGAGGGAACAGCTGACTTAGAACCTTTGATAGCCGAGACTGGGCTCCGCAGACTGGAAGCGTGATCACGACACCGAAATATGGAAGTGGGCTGACATATATGCAAACCCCAAGGTCCGCGAGTTGATGACGAAGATCGCCAATTCCAAAGAAGCGGTCGTGCGGTTTAATGGTCAGCAATATTATGACGATGTGAAGATCACCGAACGAGACAAGCAAATTCTTCGCGACATGTTCGTCGTCGAGGAAGTCCTGAAGTCGGGGCCTGATGCCGAAGCCGAATTCTGCGAGACAACCCTTGGCAAGCCGCTCTCGCAGATTCAGCCCTTAGCAAGCTGTCATCGGCTTTCACAGTTTTTGAAACGGAGAGGTGCAAAGGCGAGGCTGCTGCCAAGTTGCAGCGCTGGGTGTCGATGACAGTCGAGCTCGCAACGAGCCCGTTCAGCCGGAACACGCGAGCTCGTGGTGGTCCAGATCAGCAGTGCCTTGGGCGCCGGGGTCGTCGCGGCACATCACCGCCGTCCGGAGAACGCGCGTATTCCAAGCACGCGCCCTCCGGCTGCAGAGACGTCCTGACGTGGGCCGTATAACCGAGGGCGCGGTAGCCCGAGCCTGTCCTAACCTCTCATGGGGAATGATCAGAAGATGGGTTCGAGCCGCGTGGGACAGAAACCCGCTCTTCACTCCGCCGGTGCGGCGGACATCACCACCGGCGGCATGTCACCGCCGGAGGTGCTTTCTCAGCCGCCTACGCGGCGGACAACTGGGCCAAGAGCCCTGAGAGGGAGATGGGATCGGACGGGGTGCCGCCAAAACCCATCTCCGCGACCGCCTGGCAGGCGGCTCTCGGTAAACCCTCACGGGGTATGATCAGAAGATGGGTTCGAGCCGCTTGGGACAGAAACCCGCCCTTCACTCCGCCAGTGCGGCGGACATCACAACCGGCGGCATGTCACCGCCGGAGGTGCTTTCTCAGCCGCCTACGCGGCGGACAACTGGGCCAAGAGCCCTGAGAGGGAGATGGGATCGGACGGGGTGCCGCCAAAACCCATCTCCGTGACCGCCTGGCCGGCGGCTCTCGGTAAACCCTCACGGGGTATGATCAGAAGATGGGTTCGAGCCGCGTGGGACAGAAACCCGCTCTTCACTCCGCCGGTGCGGCGGACATCACCACCGGCGGCATGTCACCGCCGGTGGTGCTTTCTCAGCCGCCTACGCGGCGGACAACTGGGCCAGGGCCCTGAGAGGGAGCTGGGATCGGACGGCGTGCCGCCAAAACCCATCTCCGTGACCGCCTGGCCGGCGGCTCTCGGTAAACCCTCACGGGGTATGATCAGAAGATGGGTTCGAGCCGCGTTGGACGGAAACCCGCTCTTCACTCCGCCGGTGCGGCGGACATCACCACCGGCGGCATGTCACCGCCGGAGGTGCTTTCTCAGCCGCCTACGCGGCGGACAACTGGGCCAAGAGCCCTGAGAGGGAGATGGGATCGGACGGGGTGCCGCCAAAACCCATCTCCGCGACCGCCTGGCAGGCGGCTCTCGGTAAACCCTCACGGGGTATGATCAGAAGATGGGTTCGAGCCGCGTTGGACGGAAACCCGCTCTTCACTCCGCCGGTGCGGCGGACATCACCACCACCGGCGGCATGTCCCGCCGGAGGTGCTTTCTCAGCCGCCTACGCGGCGGACAACTGGGCCAGGGCCCTGAGGGGGAGATGGGATCGGACGGCGTGCCGCAGCACTTGACCAAGGCAATTAGAGAACTCTTTGGGATGTCACACGACAAGACTCGGGAACTCCGCGTCGAGCCAGTACACTACCGCGAGTGCATGGCGCTCGAGATGATGAGCCGTTTTTCTCGCCCCCTGCATTGCTGCCATAGCTTCGGGAGGACGGTCGATTGAGGATGCCATGCGGTCCTCTTTCTTGACCTATCTCGGACACCGGGCTTCATTGCTGATCGACCGGCGCGGCCCGCTCGATCAGGTCATCCCAGTCGGTCGGGGGATCTTCCGACGCAAGGCGCTTCCGGAAGACCTTGTAGGCGTCGGTCTTGCTGCCGTAGGCCCTTTTGGTTTTCTCGTCATTCATCCAGCCATAAATGATGATCTTGGACTTCGTGTCGTAGCGGAAGAAGAGGCGGAACTGCTGCAGGAACTTCACCCGCTTCCAGGCGCGATGTTCCGGCCCGATGGTGTTGCCCAGGTCAAACATAGAGGAAGTTGGATCCGCCGGAATGACCTCCTTGGTCAGCTTCTCGATAGCCGCCAGCATTTTCGTGGTGGCCTTTTCCTGATAGGTATCGGGATGTTTTTCGCGGAGTCCATCGACGGTCGCGACGAGACCCTCGTAGCCTTCCGCAAAGGCTGGATCCTGCAGCAGTGTCCAGCCATTGACCTCTTCATTTTTGCCCCAAGTGACGGAGTTGGTCATGTGCAAGTTCCCTTTTGGATGGTCAGTGAGCTGCGGTATTGCCCCTCACACCGAGGAAATTGGTTTCTTCGGAATCCGCCAAAAGCAGAGCCGTTAGTTTTCTTGATTAATTTTGCGCAGGAGCAACGCAGCGGTCGTGGGGACAAAGAAATGCTAGGGCGATCGCGTGTACGGCGATGAGCGCGGACAGACGGAGTGGGGTCTTCAGGTGGGCGACAACCATCTTGACCGGCACCGTCAGGCAGGTTGCCCTGTACGGCCCCGAGCGCGATGTAAACTTCCGCCAAGCGCCCGAGCCGGGCCGGATGGCGCTGTAGGACTTCACGGGTGCGGGCAGGCTTGGCGTTACCATCGGTGGCGTGCCGCTGGAGCACCGGCTCTTCCGCTTCGTCTTGGCCTTCAGCGGCTGGGAACACGCTGCCGTGGTTTTGGGTGGCGAGAGCTTCACGGCGTTGGCCGAGAGCCTCCAGAACGCGCTCTGGACCCTCGGCGGCGTGCCTCAGGAGCACAGGACTGACAGCCTTTCTGCCGCCTTACCGCAACCTCGATGCAAATGCCGCGGCGGACGTGACCCGGCGCGCCGCATTCTGCGCCCATTACGGTATGCTGGCCAGCCGCAACAATCCCGGGGAGGCCCACGAGAACGACGCCGTTGAGGCTCCGAACAACCATCTCAAGGACGCTCTCGACCAGGCGCTGATCCTGCGCGGCTCCCGCGACTTCGCCGAGCTCGACGACTGGAAGCGCTTCGTTGACGAACTGGTCGCCCGCCGCAACCGGCGGCGCGAGGCCGCTGTGCGCACTGAGATGGCCGCGCTTCGACCGCTGCCAATCCGGCGCACCACCGACTTCACCGAGGTTGTCTCCCGCGTCACGAAGACCGGCGGATTCCTGGTGCATGCCGTCTTTTATTCTGCGCCTTCCAGCTCATCGGCAAGCGGCTGCGGGTTCATGTCTACGACGATCGGATCGAGGCATTCCTCGGCGCTAACCGGCTCGTCACCCACCCCAGGCAGCGCGGGCGTCGGGACGGCGCGCGTGTCCATTGCGTAAACTACCGCCATGTCATCCACGCCCTGCGCCGCAAGCCGCAGGCCTTAGCAGGGGCGGTCTATCGCGATGGCCTGTTTCCCCGCAGCGAGTACGAGGCCGCCTGGGCTGCACTTTCCACCGCCTTGCCCCGCAGGGACGCCTGTCGCCGGATGGTCGACCTGCTGTGGCTTGCCCATGACGAAGCCTGCGAGGTTGAGCTCGCGGGGCTAATCGCCGGCGTCCTTGACGAGGGCCTCTTGACCGAGGCCCGGGCCCTGAAGCCGATGCTGGTACCGCGGCGGCGCGAACTGCCGGGAGACACACCTGTCACCCTGACCGACCTCGCCAGCTTCGACGCCCTGCTCTGGAGGGCCGGGCATGGGGACAGCTACCGCCGGCGAGCTGCAGCCTCCCGACAATCACCCGAGGCTGTCGCTCCGCCGATAGTCTCCAGCGACAACATCAGCGACAAGCTCGAGGAGGAAACCGCACAGTAGCATCAACGAAAAACGCAGCGGTCAAAACCGGCCAAGAAAGTTGACGCTCTACAGTCTTCCGGGCCCGAACACTTTAGGTACGCAATTGCGCTGGAGTGGAGCGCGGCTTTCGGACGTCGCCGCCGCCTTGAACCACGCGCTGGCTGGCAGCCTGGAGCCGGGCAGGGGGCTCGGGTGACCTGCTCCCCGTGGAGTCCGCGGTTATTAGTTCGCTCTGTTCAGGGTTTGGTCCTTTACTGACCGTTGGTGATACTCCCACGGGGTGAGCCCGTCGAGGCTCGTGTGGGGGCGGTGGTGATTGTAGTCGTCGCGCCAGGCCGAGATCAGCTCCCGGGCGTGGCGCAGGTTTGCGAACAGGTGCTCGTTGAGGCACTCGTCTCGCAGGCGGCCGTTGAAGCTCTCGACGAAGCCGTTCTGCATGGGCTTCCCAGGCGCGATGTAGTGCCACTCGACCTTCCGGTCTTCCTGCCAACTCAGAATGGCATTAGAGGTCAGCTCCGTGCCGTTGTCGCTGACCACCATGCATGGATAGCCGCGCACCCGAGCGATGCTGTCGAGCTCACGGCCAACGCGCAGCCCAGACAGCGAGGTGTCCACGACCGTTGCCAGGCATTCCCGGCTGTAGTCGTCGATGACGCACAGCACACGGAACCGGCGCCCATCCGACAGGCTGTCCGAGACGAAGTCCAGGGACCATCGCTGGTTCGGCCCCTGCGGGATCGCCATCGGCGCCCTCGTTCCGATCGCGCGCTTGCGACCGCCGCGCTTGCGCACTGTCAGGCCTTCTTCACGGTAGATCCGATAGAGCTTCTTCCAGTTCACCTGCCAGCCTTCTCGGCCCAGCAGGAGGTGCAGTCGCCGATAGCCGAAGCGCCGCCGTTCGCCGGACAGCTCCTTCAACCTCTCTCGCAACTTGATGTCTGCAGGCCTGGTTGATCCACGCCGATAGACACGCGGGTCGATCCCGGCCAATGCACAAGCCCGCCGCTGGTTGTAGTTCTTCTCTTTCATGGCCCAGTCCACAGCTCGCCGCCTTGCACCGGGCTTCAGAAGTTTTTTCCCAGCATCTCCTTGAGCGTGGCGACATCGAGCATCTGCTCCGCCAGCATCTTCTTCAGCTTCGCGTTCTCGGCCTCAAGCGCCTTCAGCCGTCTGGCCTCCGACACTTCCATGCCCCCATACTTCGAGCGCCACTTGTAAAATGTGCCATCGCTGACGCCGTGCTTCCGGCACAGCTCCTTGGCTCCCATGCCGGCTTGGTGCTCCTTCAGGATGCCAATGATCTGCTCTTCGCTGAAACGGCTTTTCCGCATCGTCTGTCTCCTCGTGTGGAGAACAGGCTAACCTCAAACCGCGGACTTTGGTGCTTTCTCACCGCCTACGCGGCGGACAACTGGGCCAAGAGCCCTGGGAGGGAGATGGGATCGGACGGCAGAAGATGGGCCCCGTGGGACGGAAACCCATCTCACCACCGGCGTGACCGCCGCTTTCAACCGCCTACGCGGCGGGCCGGCTGGGAGGAGATGGGATCGGACGGCGCCGCCAAAAATCTCCGTGACTCACGGCGGTACGTAAATCACGGGGTACGATCACTAGGCGGCCGGGTGCTCGGGCCTGTCCTAACCCCTCATGGGGAATGATCAGAAGATGGGTTCGAGCCGCGTGGGACAGAAACCCGCTCTTCACTCCGCCGGTGCGGCGGACATCACCACCGGCGGCATGTCACCGCCGGAGGTGCTTTCTCAGCCGCCTACGCGGCGGACAACTGGGCCAAGAGCCCTGAGAGGGAGATGGGATCGGACGGCGTGCCGCCAAAACCCATCTCCGTGACCGCCTGGCCGGCGGCTCTCGGTAAACCCTCACGGGGTATGATCAGAAGATGGGTTCGAGCCGCGTGGGACAGAAACCCGCTCTTCACTCCGCCAGTGCGGCGGACATCACCACCGGCGGCATGTCCCGTCGGAGGTGCTTTCTCAGCCGCCTACGCGGCGGACAACTGGGCCAGGGCCCTGAGAGGGAGATGGGATCGGACGGCGTGCCGCCAAAACCCATCTCCGTGACCGCCTAGCCGGCGGCTCTCGGTAAACCCTCACGGGGTATGATCAGAAGATGGGTTCGAGCCGCGTGGGACGGAAACCCGCTCTTCACTCCGCCGGTGCGGCGGACATCACCACCGGCGGCATGTCACCGCCGGTGGTGCTTTCTCAGCCGCCTACGCGGCGGACAACTGGGCCAAGAGCCCTGAGAGGGAGATGGGATCGGACGGGGTGCCGCCAAAACCCATCTCCGCGACCGCCTGGCAGGCGGCTCTCGGTAAACCCTCACGGGGTATGATCAGAAGATGGGTTCGAGCCGCGTGGGACAGAAACCCGCTCTTCACTCCGCCGGTGCGGCGGACATCACCACCACCGGCGGCATGTCACCGCCGGAGGTGCTTTCTCAGCCGCCTACGCGGCCGCCAACTGGGCCAAGAGCCCTGAGAGGGAGATGGGATCGGACGGCGTGCCGCCAAAACCCATCTCCGTGACCGCCTGACCGGCGGCTCTCGGTAAACCCTCACGGGGTATGATCAGAAGATGGGTTCGAGCCGCGTGGGACAGAAACCCGCTCTTCACTCCGCCGGTGCGGCGGACATCACCACCGGCGGCATGTCACCGCCGGAGGTGCTTTCTCAGCCGCCTACGCGGCGGACAACTGGGCCAAGAGCCCTGAGAGGGAGATGGGATCGGACGGGGTGCCGCCAAAACCCATCTCCGCGACCGCCTGGCAGGCGGCTCTCGGTAAACCCTCACGGGGTATGATCAGAAGATGGGTTCGAGCCGCGTTGGACGGAAACCCGCTCTTCACTCCGCCGGTGCGGCGGACATCACCACCACCGGCGGCATGTCCCGCCGGAGGTGCTTTCTCAGCCGCCTACGCGGCGGACAACTGGGCCAGGGCCCTGAGGGGGAGATGGGATCGGACGGCGTGCCGCAGCACTTGACCAAGGCAATTAGAGAACTCTTTGGGATGTCACACGACAAGACTCGGGAACTCCGCGTCGAGCCAGTACACTACCGCGAGTGCATGGCGCTCGAGATGATGAGCCGTTTTTCTCGCCCCCTGCATTGCTGCCATAGCTTCGGGAGGACGGTCGATTGAGGATGCCATGCGGTCCTCTTTCTTGACCTATCTCGGACACCGGGCTTCATTGCTGATCGACCGGCGCGGCCCGCTCGATCAGGTCATCCCAGTCGGTCGGGGGATCTTCCGACGCAAGGCGCTTCCGGAAGACCTTGTAGGCGTCGGTCTTGCTGCCGTAGGCCCTTTTGGTTTTCTCGTCATTCATCCAGCCATAGATGATGATCTTGGACTTCGTGTCGTAGCGGAAAAAGAGGCGAAACTGCTGCAAGAACTTCGCCCGCTTCCAGGCGCGATGCTCCGGACCGATGGTGTTGCCCAGATCAAACATAGAGGAAGTTGGATCCGCCGGAATGACCTCCTTGGTCAGCTTCTCGATAGCCGCCAGCATTTTCGTGGTGGCCTTTTCCTGATAGGTATCGGGATGTTTCTCGCGGAGTCCCTCGACGGTCGCGACGAGACCCTCATAGCCTTCCGCAAAGGCTGGATCCTGCAGCAGTGTCCAGCCATTGACGACCAGCGCGCCGGGAACTTGGCCTTCGGTCATTCGTCGTTGAGTGGCGCGTCCAGATCGACGTCCATGCCTTCGGTCAATTCCGCGGCGCGGCGGCTTGTTTCACCGCCGAAGGGCTGCAGGCGCTGTGGGTTGTTGACCATCTCGCGCTCGAGGAAGCCAAGAAAGGCCTGCACAGCCGGGTCGACCTGGTCGTATTGAGGCTCTGCCTTTTCCAGGATCACCTGACCGCCCCGGATGACGTAGGCGATCTTGTCTCGCTTGCCGAGATGCAGGGCCTTTCGCACTGCGGCAGGGACGGTGTTCTGATACTTGTCTGTCAGGGTCGCTTCGAAGCGGGGGACTCGCACGTCGCTCATGCCGATGTTCCTAGAGATGGGTTACATGAAAAGGTAATGCAAATACATTACCTTTTCAAGGTCACTAAGAAAGCACATCTGGGAGGTAGTCGACCCTCCTCAACTCAATGGCGCTTATGCGAATCCGCGAGCATCAGGGGGCATCAGGCCTGACCTGTGGGACAAGCTAGTAGTTCGTTCGCCCGAAAATTGGAATCCGGCCGTGATTGATGATACAGTCTCCTGACGTCACCGGTGCTGTCCCCACGTGGAAGGCACCCCATGCTGAAAAGCGTCTGAAGGAGACCGCAATCGAAGCTCATCTGCTAGCAGTCCTGATCTTGTCGCCTTTCGTGCTGGCTTTTATTTGCGCGGCCGTTCACGAATACGGGCGTTTCAAGTCTGAGGGTCGTGCGACCTACGGTTTGGTGTTCGATGAAGAGACTGGAACATCTTACTTGACGGGCATTGATGAAGAAGATGAGGCGTTCGATCCGAACGATTTCAATCCCGACGACTACAATAATACCGAAGACACGACGTACTTCGGTGATCGCAGGTCCTGAGCATTGCCGTTCGAGTTCCTCGTTAGCCGAGCGCGTATACCAGCGCTCCTTATGGCGCGAGGCTTCGGCCTTGTGGTAGGTCGCAGGCGCTGCAGGATTTTGTGACCTCGTTCCCACGGGAACGCTGGCCTTGAACGCTGTCTCCTGCATCATAAGTATGATAAAGTAGGTCGATGGCCGTAGGAGGTATGACAATGCCTGGGATCGAGAGAATGACGATCACGATGCCTGCAGAACTGGCCGACGTGCTGCGCCAGACGGTGGCAGGGGGTGAATATGCATCGACGAGCGAGGTCGTGCGCGAAGCCTTGCGTGACTGGGCCCGCAACCGGGATACAGAACGGCGCGAGCTTGAGACCCTCCGCGACGCGATCAAGGCTGGTCTGGAGAGCGGTCCAGGCGTTTCGGCTGACCAAGTGTTCGCGGAGCTTCGCGCGCGATACGGGGCGAAGTCCTGATCTGTGCGACGTCTTGTCATTCTGCCGGCGGCCCGCGCCGATCTGGTTGACGTTGCGGACTTCATCGCGTTGGACAATCCTGAGAGAGCGATGTCCTTCCTTGCCGAGATTGAAGCGAAGATGGGACAGGTTGCAGAACGCCCCGAGAGCTTTCCCATGCGCGACGATGTGTACGAAGGGATGCGCGCAGCGCGTCACGGGCGCTACCTAATCTTCTTCCTGGATGCAGACGATCAGGTGCAGATTGTCAGGGTGTTGCATGGCGCCCGCGATCTGCCCGGGCTATTTCTCTGACCTTTGGTTTACGCGCCCAACTCTTCCGGGCATGGTTGGATGCTGCTGCTTGAGCAAGGAGCCATCCCGGCGCCTCGACCGGGTATTCGTATCTCGCTGCCGCAGAGGTCTCGTCCTCGCGGATGTTCCCACCGGTCATTCACCACTCCGTCTCGGCTTGAGTGACGCGATCTCCGCATATTGCGGCAGCCAGCATTCCCACGATCTGGTGGTGACGTCCCGTCGCGATCGGCTTGCCGGGCAACCTGAATGCGAGATCAAGGGTGTCCGGAGGACGAACAGTCTGAAACCGCTCGCCCGCTGCTGCATCACTCTCGCTCGCCTGAGCTCTACTTCAGATGGCAGGACGAACTTCTTGCCCAACCGGAATGCCGGGGCAGGGGGCACGCGGGGCGCACAGGCATGACGTTGTTCAGGAAGCGTCCCCTTTTGCGCCCTGCCGCGCCTGCTCTCGAAACCGATAGCCGATCCCGGGCTCGTTCAGGATGAGCCGCGGGTGCGAGGCATCCTCTTCCAGCTTCTTGCGCAACGCACGCACGGTCACGCGCAGGTATTCGACCTGTTCGACATGGGCCGGTCCCCAGATCTCGCGAAGCAGATGCGAATGGGTCAGCACCTTGCCTGGATGGGCCGCGAGCTGGGCGAGAAGCGCGAATTCCTTGGGGGTCAGCTTCACCTCGGCGCCATCGCGGCGCACGCTGTGGCCGTCGAGGTCGATCTCCACCGGACCGGCCACGATCCGCCGTGCGGTGCCGCTGCTGCGGTCGGCGCGGCGCAGACAGGAGCGGATGCGGGCCAGCAGCTCCTCGCTGTCGAAGGGCTTGGTCACGTAGTCGTCGGCCCCGAGATCCAGTGCCGCGACCTTCTCGGCCGAACCTTCGCGCGCGGTCAGCACGATGATCGGCACATCCGCCGCGCGGAAGGGTCCGATCAGCTCGAGCCCGTCGCGGTCGGGCAGCCCCAGATCGAGCAGCACCAGTCTTGGCTGCGCGCGGGCGAGCGCCCGTAGGGCCTCGTCGGCGGTTGCCGCCTCGGCGACCGCGTGGCCGCTCCGCTCGCAGGAGACGCGCAGCAGGCGTCGGATCGGCATCTCGTCGTCGACGAGCAGGATGTGGTCGCTCATGCCATGTCCTCCATGGGCATCTGGACGATCGCCTCGGCGGGCATGCGGATGCTGAAGCGCGAGCCGCCGCGCTGGCGCCTTGCGGCCTCGACGGTGAAGCCCATGGCCTCGGCAAAGCCCTTGACGATGGCCAGCCCCAGCCCCGAGCCGCCAGTGCGGTCAGAGCTTTCGCCGCGGGCAAAGCGGTCGAAGATACGCTGCTCGCTGCCGGGCGGGATGCCGGGGCCGCGGTCGAGCACGTCGATCACCGGGCCGCGGCGGCCCATGCGGGCGGTGATCTCGATGGGCTCGGCTTCGGGGGCGTATTTCACCGCGTTGTCTAACAGGTTGAGCAGCGCGTGGTGCAGCAGCGCGGCATCGGCGCGCACCAGCGGAAGGGTGGGATCGACCGAGCTGCGCAGGTCCCGCCCCCCGAGCCGCCGCGACATGTCCGCCACGGCGGCGGCGATCACGTCGGTCAGGTCGACCGGCTGCAGGTCGGGGCTGACGGCGCCCTCCTCGATCCGCGTGAGGTCGAGCAGGTCCGACAGGAAGCGGCCGAGCCGCCGCGCCTCGGTGCGGACGGTCTGCACCAGCTCGGCCTCGGCACCCTCGGCAGGCAAGGCCTCGGCGGCGGCGGTGACGGCGGTGAGCGGCGTGCGCAGGTCGTGGCTGAGCGAGGCCAGCAGTGCGGCGCGCAGGCTGTCGCGCTGGCGCATCACCTCGATCTCGCGCATCTCGGTCTCGAGCTTCAGCCGCTCATGTGCCAGCGCCGCCTGGTCGATCAGGCTGACCGCCAGCGCGGCGCGCTCGGCGGGCACCGGGTCGCGCCCGGCCGGGCCGCGCAGCCCCAGCACCGCCAATGTGCCGAGCGCGGTCTTCAGCGGGCGGAACTGCCAGTCGCTGGCGCTGAGCGTGCTTGTCCCGCGCCCGGCGGCCTCGCCATGGGCCAGCGTCCACTCGGCGGCGGCGCGGTCGACCGGGGTCAGCTCGGGGCGGGTCTGGCCCGAGGCGGTGATGGCCAGCCCCTCGCCCTGCGCCTGCAGCACCAGCGTCTGCACTGCCAGAAGCGTGCGGATCTCCTCGCAGACGATCTGCGCAGTCTCGGCGCGGTCCTTGGCGGCGCCGAGCCGGGTCGCGAAACGCGCCAGCGCCGCGTTCTCGCGCGCCGAGCGCATGGCCAGCGCGGCGGCGGCGCGGGCGCGGGCGGCAAGCTGGCCGGTGAGGATCGCCACCAGCACCAGCAGCACCGCGGTGATCAAGTTGGCGGGCCCGTAGATGATGAAGGTATAGACCGGCGGCAGGAAGACGAAGTTGTAGGCGATGCCCGCCGCGATCGCCGCCATCAGCCCGGCGCGGAAGCCGAAGAGGCTGGCGCTGGCGATCACCGGCACCAGATACAGCAGGTCGATCGGCCCGCGCCCGATCCAGCCCTGCGCCAGATAGGCGAGCAGCGTCATCGCTCCGACCCCGGCGATCGCCGCCAGATCGCCGCCCCAGCCGCCGGCAAAGGCCGCCCGCCAGTCGCGCCGCAGTCCGGACGTGCTGACCGGCACCACGTGCACCGCGGTGCCGTTGCTGCCGTCGAGCAGCGCGCGCACCACCGGCCGGCGCCAGCCGCGCAGCCGCTGCGACCGGCCGATCACCAGATGCGTCGCCCGCGCCTCGCGGCACTGCGCGAGGATCGCCTCGGGCACCGAGGTCGCCGGCACCGACTGCAGCGCCGCCCCCAGCGAGGCGCCAAGCGCCAGCGTCCGCGCCAGCTGCGTGCGTGCCTCGGAACCCTGCCGCTCGGAGGCGGGGGTTTCCACGTGCAGCAGCGTCAGCGGCGCGTGCAGCGCATCGGCAAGCCGCTTGGCGGCGCGCACCACCTGCTCGCTGCCCGGCGCTTCCGAGACCGCCGCCAGCACGTGCTGGCCGCCGCCCTGTCCGTCCTGCCCGGTGACCTCCTGATGTTCGCGGATGCGCGCATCGACCACCTGCGCGGCGTGGCGCAGCGCCAGCTCGCGCAGCGCCAGCAGGTTGCCCTTGGAAAAGAAGTGCGCCAGCGCTTGCCGCGCCTGCTCGGGGATATAGACCTTGCCCGCCTCGAGCCGCGCGATCAGATCCTCGGGCGGCAGGTCGATGAGCTCGATCTCGGCGGTCTCGAAGAGGCGGTCGGGCACCGTCTCGCGCACCCGCACATGGGTGAAGGCGCCCACCACGTCGTTGAGGCTTTCCACGTGCTGGATGTTCACCGTGGTCATCACGTCGATGCCGGCGGCCAGAAGCTCCTCGATGTCCTGCCAGCGCTTCTGGTGGCGCGCGCCGGGGGCGTTGGTATGCGCCAGCTCGTCCACCAGCACCGCCTGCGGGTGGCGGGCCAGGATCGCGTCGAGGTCCATCTCCGAGAGGCTCTGGCCGCGGTAGCGGAGCTCGCGGCGCGGCACCACCGGCAGCGGTGCGATCAGCGCCGCGGTCTCGGCCCGGCCGTGGGTCTCGACCACGCCGACGACGAGGTCGCAGCCCGCGGCGCGCTTCTCGGCGGCCTCGAGCAGCATTTCGTAGGTCTTCCCGACGCCGGGGGCGGCGCCGAGGAAGATCTTCAATGTGCCGCGCCCCTCGCGTTCCGCTTCGCGGAGCAGGGCATCGGGCGAGGGGCGCGTCTCGTCGCTCATGCGCGCATCCTACTGGCGCGGCGCCGGCGCCGCCAGCGCGGCATCGAGCGCGAGGTTGAGGGCCAGCACGTTGACCCGCCGCGCCCCGGACAGCGGCGTGGGCTCGGCCTGTGCGGCGACGATCTCGGTCACGGCGCTGCGTGGAACGCGCCGCGCTTCGGCGACGCGGCCGGCCTGGAACAGCGCGGCCTCGACGGTGACATGCGGGTCGAGCCCGGAGCCCGAGGCGGTGACCAGATCGGCGGGGATCGGGTTGGTCGGGCCGGCGCCTCCCTCGGCGGCGATGCGCGCCTCAGCGCGGGCCGTCAGCACGGGGTTGGCCGGCGAGAGGTTCGAGCCCCCCGCCGCGCCCGCGTCGTAGCCCGCCGCCGAGGGCCGCGGCCAGATGTAGCGCGGCTGGCTGAAGCCCTGGGCGATCTGCCGGCTGCCGAGGATGCCGCCATCGTCGCGGCTGATCAGCGAGCCGTTCGCGGTGCCGGGGGTTGCCAGCTGCGCGACGGTCAGGACCAGCGCGGTATAGCCCGCGACGCAGAGGGTCATGGTTGCCAGTGCGACACGCAGGGCGGAGGTGAAGTTCGACATGGACATGTCTCCTGTTGCCGCCGCTCAGGGCAGCGAGAAATGTTCGGCAAGCGGGCCGAGCGCCGCCGCCGGAAGGAAGGTGAGCGCGCCGAAGATCACCACGGTGATCGCCAGCAGCGTGCCGAAGGTCGCATCCTCGACCCCCAGCGTGCCCGCGCCCTGCGCGCCGCGGCGCTTGGCCGACAGGCTGCCGATGATCGCAAAGGGCAGGATTAGCGGCAGGTAGCGACCGATCAGCATTACCAGCCCCGTGGCGATGTTCCAGGCGGCGGTGCCGTCGCCCAGCCCCTCGAAGCCCGAGCCGTTGTTGGCCGCGGCCGAGCTGAACTCGTAGAGGATCTCGGTGAACCCGTGCGGGCCGGCCTCCTGAACCGTGGCCTGCCCCCAAGGCGTCGCGGCGAAGAGCGCCGTGCCGCCGAGGATCAGCACCGCATGCGACAGCAGCGCCAGCACCGCCAGCCGCATCTCGCGCGCCTCGATCCGGTGGCCGAGGTAGTCCGGCGTCCGGCCCACCATCATCCCGGCGATGAACACCGCGACCAGCACGTAGAGCAGCATGTTGACCATGCCCACGCCGACGCCTCCGAAGGTGGCATTGAGCCACATGCCCGCCAGCGGCATCAGCCCGGTCAGCGGGTTGAGGCTGTCGTGCATCGCCCCCACCGAGCCGTTCGAGGTCGAGGTCGACAACACCGCCCAGAGCGGCCCGCCCGCCGCGCCGAACCGCAGCTCCTTGCCCTCGAGGTTGCCGACGTCCTGCGCCACCGGCAGCCCGGTCAGCGCAGCTGTGGGCGCGCTCTCGAGCGTCAGCGCGCCGGCGATCTTGACCAGCAGGAACAGCGTCATGACGGCGAAGATCACTGCCGCATGGCGCGGACGGCCGAGGATGCGGCCGAACATCCAGACGCACGCCATGGGGATCAGCAGGATCGCCCCCATCGACAGCGCGTTGGTCCAGAATGTCGGGTTCTCGAAGGGATGGGTGCCGTTGGGTCCGAAGAAGCCGCCGCCGTTGGTGCCCAGCTGCTTGATCGCCACGAAGGCCGCCACCGGGCCGCGGGCGATGGTCTGCACCGCGCCCTCCAGCGTTGTCGCATGGGCCGCGCCCTGCAGCGTCATCGGTACACCGCCCGCGACCAGCAGCAGCGCCATGACCAGCGCCAGCGGCAGCAGCACGAGGAAGGTGGCCCGCTGCAGGTCAATCAGGAAGTTGCCGAGCGCCGCGCGCCCGGCCAGCCCGCGCGCCAGCGCCGCCAGCGCCGCGATGCCGGTGGCGGCGGCGACGAACTGCAGCCACATCAGCCCGGCGAGCTGGCTGAGATAGCTCATCGACACCTCGCCCGAATAGTGCTGCAGGTTGGTGTTCGTGGTGAAGGAGGCGGCGGTGTTGAACACCAGCGAAAGCCCCAGCGCGCCCTTGCCGTCGGGGTTGAGCGGCAGGTGCTGCTGGAGCGCGAGGATGGCGAAGGTCAGCGTGAACATCACCGCGTTGAAGCTCAGCAGCGCGGCGAGGTAGCGCCGCCAGTCCTGCCCGGCATCGCCGCCAGCGACGCGAGCGAAAAGGGCCGTCCAGCGGCGCGTGGTGCGGGCGCCGGGGTCAAGCGCCCAGGCCATGTAGGCACCGAGCGGGATCGAAAGCGCCGCGGCGCCCCCGACCACCAGCAGGATGAGGGTAAGTTCGGTCATTCTGTCAGTCCTTGATCGGCCGGGCCGCGCGCGGGGCGCGCAGTCGGGCACGGGGAGTGGGAGGGCTCAGGCGAGGCCGAGGCCCGCGACTGCCATGTCGATCAGTTTGATCCCGGCGAAGGGCACCACCAGCCCGCCCAGCCCGTAGAGGGCGAGGTTGCGGGCCAATTGCCGCGCGGCGCTCTGCGGGCGGTAGGCGACGCCGCGCAGCGCCAGCGGCACCAGCGCCGGGATGATCAGCGCGTTGAAGATCAGCGCCGAGAGGATCGCGCTTCGCGGGCTAGCAAGCTGCATCACGTCGAGCGCGCCCAGCCCCGGGTAGAGCGCCACGAAGATCGCCGGCAGGATGGCGAAATACTTGGCCACGTCGTTCGACACCGAAAAGGTCGTCAGCGCGCCGCGGGTCATCAGCAACTGCTTGCCGATGCCCACGATCTCGATCAGCTTCGTGGGGTTGCTGTCCAGATCGACCATGTTGCCGGCCTCGCGCGCGGCCTGCGTGCCGGTGTTCATCGCGACGCCCACATCCGACTGCGCCAACGCCGGCGCGTCATTGGTGCCGTCGCCGCACATGGCGACCAGCTTGCCGCCCGCCTGTTCCTTGCGGATCAGCGCCAGCTTGTCCTCGGGCGTCGCCTCGGCGAGAAAGTCGTCGACGCCCGCCTCGGCGGCGATCGCGGCGGCGGTCAGCGGGTTGTCCCCGGTGATCATCACCGTGCGGATGCCCATACGGCGCAGCTCGTCAAAGCGCGCGCGGATGCCGGCCTTCACTACGTCCTTGAGATGCACGACCCCCAGCAACCGCGCGCCCTCGGCCACCGCCAGCGGCGTGCCGCCGGCGCGGGCGATGCGCTCGGCAAGGCCGCGCAGCTCGCGCTCGGCGCCGGGATCGAAGGGCTGCAGCCTCAGCACCGCGTCCACGGCACCTTTGCGGATCTGCCGCCCGGCATGGTCGATGCCGCTGACCCGGGTCTGCGCGGTGAAGCCCACCACCCCGGCGCCCTCGGGCACCTTGCCCGCGCGCCCCGACAGGGTGACGATCGACCGCCCCTCCGGGGTCTCGTCGCCCAGCGACGCCAGCCAAGCCGCCTCGACCAGTTCGCTTTCGCGGATGCCGGGCAGCGGCAGGAACTCCGCCGCCTGCCGGTCGCCGAGGGTGATCGTGCCGGTCTTGTCGAGCAGCAGCGTGTCGATGTCGCCCGCCGCCTCGACCGCGCGGCCCGATTTCGCCAGCACGTTGAAGCTGATCAGCCGGTCCATGCCGGCGATGCCGATGGCCGAGAGCAGCGCCGAGATCGTCGTCGGGATCAGCGCCACGAAGAGCGCGATCAGCACCGGCACCGGCAGCGCGCCGCCGGCATAGGCGGCAAAGGCCGGCAGCGTGCCGACAGCCACGAGGAAAACCAGCGTGAGCCCGGTCAGCAGCACGGTCAGCGCGACCTCGTTGGGCGTCTTGGCGCGGCTCGCGCCCTCGACCAGCGCGATCATCCGGTCGATGAAGCCTGCGCCGGGCTCGGCGGTCACCCGGACACGGATCGCGTCGGACAGCACCCGCGTGCCGGCGGTCACCGCCGAGCGGTCGCCGCCCGCCTCGCGGATCACCGGGGCGCTTTCGCCGGTGATCGCCGCCTCGTTGACCGAGGCGATGCCGGCGATCACCTCGCCATCCGCCGGGATCAACTCGCCCGCCTCGACCAGAACGACATCGCCCTTGCGCAGTTCGCTGGCGGCCACCTCCTGCGCCGTGTTGCTCTTCAGCCGCCGGCCGCGCAGCTCGGCCTTGGTCGAGCGCAGCGCGCCGGCCTGCGCCTTGCCCCGGCCCTCGGCCAGCGCCTCGGCGAAGCTGCCGAAGAGCACCGTGAGCCAGAGCCAGAAGGTGATCTGCGCCTCGAAGAGAAGATCGCCGCCAACCGCCAGGCTGCGCGCCAGAAGCAGCGTCGCCAGCGCCGCGGCGACGGCGGTGGTGAACATCACCGGGTTGCGGATCAGCTGGCGGGGGGCGAGCTTGGCGAAGCTCTGCCACAGCGCCGGGCGTAGCAGCGCGGCGGAAAACATCGACGTCGGGGTTCGCGGTGTCATGCGCGCCTCCCTCAGAACCGCTCGGGCCGCATGAGCACGGCGAGCAGGTAGACGAAGAGCGCCGCGGCGGCAGCGCCGGCAAGTACGAGATCAAGATCCATGCGAGGATCCTCCAGATGGTTTGCCGGCCTTATCTGGGGGATCAGGGCGTAAGGTCTCCATGTGGAAGCCCGGCGGGCCGCATAAGGAATGCGTAAAGATCGCCGAGATGAATCTGTGGCCGCGGAGCGCGCCTGCGCCGCAGCGCCAGCGCATTAGGCGACCCATAGGTCGCATTCCGGGTCTTGCCGACATTCGAATGGCCGAGATGCCGCACTCCGCTTGGACCGGATCCCGGCTCTGGTTCGATTCCTCGTGACGGCCTTGGGAACGCCGGAGCCCGGCCCTTTGGGCCGGGCTCCGCATGTTCTGGTCAGGGGAAAGAGCCTGCTCAGACCCAGTAGTTGGGCACGCCGTAATAGTCGTGCGTGCGCGCTTCCCAGTCGCGGTCGCGGTGCCAGTCGTCCCCGCGCTCCGGCGCGCCCTCCAGCTGCTCAGACGTGATGTCGGTCACGTAGCCGCCACGGCTGGTGTCGTAGCTCAGCTTCGCCCAGGGGATCGGGTGGTGGTCTTCGCCTATCCCCAGAAAGCCCCCGAAGCCCATCACCGCGTAGGCCACCTTGCCGGTCGCTTTGTCGATGGTGAGGTGGTCGATCGTTCCGACATGCTCGCCGGAGCGGGAGTAGACCGCCGTGCCGTTGACCTTGACGGACGAAATCATTGTCGAGTTCTCATGCATCGTGACATCTCCTCCTGATGTGGCAACAAAACGGACGGGCAGGGGGCAATGTTCCGGCGGCAGCCGCGGTGCGCGGGGGGATGAGAGCGCATTTCCGCCGAGGCCGCGTGCCCCGGCGGTGCGGTCAGGTTGTCAGGGCCGGAAGAAGGGCACGCCCGTCATCAGGCTGTTGACCTGCGAGACAAGGTAACCGGCCTCGGCGCTCTTCTTCAGATAGTCCTGCCAGTCGGGATCCGCGGCCAGCGCTGCGCGCTTCTGCGCCCGGTCATCCGCGTTCTCGTAGACCCAAATGTGCACGTAGCTGTTCACGTCGCCGCTTTCCGTGCGCATGTAGAGCGCCGGCTGCCCCAGATGCCTGGACTGCACCGGCCAGCCGAATTCCTCGTAGAGCTTCAGATGCCTGGCGATGGTGCCGGGGCGGCAGCTGTAGGTGCGATGGTCGTAGATCATGGGAGGGAGGTCCTTTCTGTTTCAGAGGGTGCAGCGCGCAGAACACACCACAGGTCACGGACCGAATAGGCCAGCATGACAGCCCCGGCGAGCGGGATCGCCGCGTAGAACAGCGCCGTGGGCAGGTTGAGGATCGGGGTGAGCGCGCGCGACCGTAGCGCGAGATCGTATCCGTAGCGCGTCATCGCGACGAGGAAGGCCTTGGCCGTGCAACACCTCGACCTGGCGCAGCTTGGTGACAATGTCTTCCGGCTTCTCACGCTTTCCAGCCATTCTGTAGTCCTCCTGTTCGCCGAAATCCTATCGGATTTCAGGCTTCGTGGGTGGACCACCTCAAAGGGGCTGGCTCACTCTTCTGCCGGATGGAAATCCTGCCGAACCTCTTTGGCGAGTGGACCCTTCTTCAGGAGTGGGGTCTCGTCGGCTTGAGTTGCCAGACCCGCATGGACTGGTTCGCTGACCGGGAGCAGGCGATCACCGCGCTCACCACCCTCGAGGTGGCAAAGCGCCAGCGCGGCTACTGGGTAGAGCCCCAGCAGCTGGCCATGTTTGCCTGACGCTCCCGCCCGATGTCTCCGACAACGGGCGGGCGGACGTAGGAAATGCGTTCTCTCTGCCCCGCTCAACCCACCGCACGTCGAAGAGTCCTGAGCGCGACCACGCCGGTCGTGACGAGCATGCATGCTGCGACGGCCGCGAGAGCCATATTCAGCGGCAGAAGGGTCAGAAGTGCGCTGGTCACAATGACGCCGCCCGCATTCGCCGTACGCAAGAGGGCAAAAAGCTCGGCGCGGCGGTGAGACGGCGCGAGCGCATCGAGCACCAAGGCGTAATGCGTGCCCAGAGGGGCGAGCATCAGGCCAGCAAGAACCGCTCCAAGTATTGTCGGCACCAGCGCGCCCGAAAGGGCTGTCATTCCGATGCCGAGAGAAAACAGCGCCAGCTGCACAACGACGGCGCGGGGCGAAGAAGCCCGATTGCGGATGCTGACCCAGATGCCGCCCAGCACTGAGGCCACGCAGAGCGGCACAGTGAACAGGATGGCCATCGTCGGATCAAAGCCGAACTGCAGCGCGAGCGCGACCGCACCGATCTCGATGGCGGCGATGGTCGCGCCGCCGGCGGCCGCGCAGGTGAGCCAGAGGAAGATCTCCGGGGTGACCAGGCGGCCGGTCATATGGGTTTCAGGCCCAGCGGGCATGCTCGCATCGCCCGAGATCACCAGCGCGGGCAGGCCACCCAGAACCGCCATCGCGGCAACAGCCAAGGCCGGCGAGAGGGACCCGAGACCGGAGGCCAGAACCGGGCCCAATACGAAGGTGACCTCGTTCAGCGTGGCCGCAATGCCCAAGGCTCGCGGCATTTGGGATGCGGATGTCAGCGTATTGAGCAGGGCGCGCAGATAGCCATAGGTCGCACCGTTGACCAGCCCAGCCAGGGCGGCAAGCGTGACGAGGACGGCAAAGGGTGCCTCGGCATGGAGCCCGAGAACGATCCCGGCCAAGGCTGCGCTGCGCAAGAGAACAAGCATGCGCAGGAAGGATGCGATGGACTTGCCCCTGCCCATCCGGGTGATCGGGATCGCCCCGACGACCTGCGCCAGCGTCATGGCGAGCACCATTGCGGCACCGAGGCGCGCGTCCCCCAGGATGGACAAGGCAACGAGGGAGAATGCGACGGGAGCGGTAGCTTGGGGCACCGTGAGCGCGGCGGAGGCCGTGAACCAGCGCAGCATCGGCGCCGAGTGCAGAGCCCGCTGCGACTGCCTCGGAACATCCATGGCGAGGTTGGTTTCGGTCATTGTGATCTCGTTCCGGCAATAGAGTTCCAGGGGCCCCTAGACGGATCAACAGGGCCGAGTGCGAAGGTGGTAGCGGCTTGCACTACGACCGCCGTCCCTCGGGGCCCGCAGCACCGTCGGCACATGGCATGCCCAGCCGAAAAGCCGGTCGCGTCACGAAGGGATTTCAGATTTGGCCTGAGAGGCACTTCCAGCCCTCCTGCAAGGGCCGGGCCGTTCCCGGACTTTCATTCCCGTGATGGGTGAGGGCGTTACCTCATGCTCCGCACCCTATCGGTCGCCAGACATCTGTCAACCTGGGGCAGCGCGGTGCCCGAGAGAGAGCGCCGGGCGGTGGAAAGACGGAGACTCTTTCGCCCCGGGGCACCGGGCATCGAGCAGCTAGACTTGGGCTGGTGCCCGACGGTGAGCGCGGCGCGGTCGCATGAGGTTCTCGGGCAAGGGGTGCAAGGATCGCCCAGAGATCATGTGAAGGCCGCGTTCTTGGCCATGGTGCGCGGGTTTCGGGGTTGTGTCGATGCCGGCGATGGGGTGTCGTGCCAACCTTCCGAGTGGCGCCGAGTAGCCTGCGCGGGCCATTCCGGATGGTGGAGCTCAGGCCTGCGCAGGCAGGGAAGGGCAGTGTCACGCGAGGGCGAGATCCGCCGCTATTTGACGGCCATCGCGGCCTTCCTGGAGGTCATCGGAGGCGATGAAGTCATAACCTTTTTTAGCGTTGAACCATTTGACAGTACCGATGGGCATTGCTGTCTCTCATGAGGGGCGAAATAGAGGTGCGATGTTGGTCCGCGCTGGGGCGCAGGGACGGGCTCGCGCAACTTTGCAATCAGATCCCGAAGTCTTCCACGCTTTTCCCATCTGCGATTGCTTCGAAAAGCCACGCAGGCTTGCGCCCGCGGCCGCTCAAGGTGATTTCTGAGTTTTCAGGGTGGGGGTGACGATACACGGCAAGGGAGCTATTGACCTGGCCCAGTCAATCGCCGAGGCTCGGTGCATATTATTTAATCGGTTTTGAGTCGTCCATTTTTCAGGGAGGCATCAATGCCCATGTCGCTTTCTCAGCTATCCATATTCGATTTTCCGAATTTTTCTCCGGTGGCCGATATTTCTTCCGGCGCTCGGACCGAAGCGGAATCTCTTTCGATTGGCCGCGGGTTCCAGGTCAAAAGCAACCCCCATCCGTCGGGCGGAAAATACCTGGAAGCCAATGCGCAGGGGTCGCAGGCGGGCGGGATTTTCTCCGGTGTCAGCGGCTATTATGACCTGAGTCTCGGCTACTTCGACGAGAGCGACGGCAGCGCGTACATGGAGATCCTGGTGAACGGTGCGGTGGCGGCCGCGTTTGAATGGGACGACCCCAGCGGCACGGCGATCGTCACCGCCGCGGCTCGCCGCGAGTACGTGATCTCGGATCTCGAGCTGCACCACGGGGACGTCATCGAGATTCGCGGCGCTTCCGACGGGGGCGAACCGCTCAGAACCGATTACCTCGATCTCAGCGAAGTCACGCCGCTGGAAACCGCCCAGAGTTTCGACGTCGAGGCCGAGAGCCTCCGTATCCTCTCGGGCTTCGCGGTGGTCCGCAATGGTGCCGCCTCGGGGTCGCAGGTCTTGCAGCATGGCTCGGGCACGGTTGCCCGCGCGAGCTACACGATGGAGGAATCCGGAACTTTTGACCTGACAATCAACTACTTCGATGAAACCGACGGGGTTTCGGAGATGTGGGTATCAGTCAACGGAAGAGAGATCGACCGCTTCGATTGGGACGGAACCTCGGGCAGCGCCCTAGCCAACTCGGCAAGCAAGGCGGCGCGACTGCTCGCGGGGCTCGAGCTCAGGGCGGGGGATGTCATCGAGCTCGCCGGACATGGCGACGGCGGCGAGCCGCTCCGGATCGACAGCCTTTCGTTCGAGGCCAAGGGCGCCGTGGACCCCGATCCGGTGTCGCCTCCCGACATCTGGTACGAGGACGGAGACTATGTGGTCGTTGCGCTGAATGACGGGCATGGGGGGTTCACGGAAGTGGTGACCGGCATTCCCACCGAGGTGACCTATGACACCATCGCGCGGGGTGGCGCGTCCTTCATGAGCGCCGATCTGAACGGCGATGGGCTGAATGATTTCATCAAGGTCACCCATGCGGGACCGGACCTTCCGGACATCCCCCAAGGTGATTGGCAGGTCCCCTACAGCTTCACGGTGACGACAGAAGTCTATCTCAATGGAGGGAATGCCAGCTTTTCCTTGAGCGAAACCTCCCAGGAAACCGTCTCCCTTTATATTCAGGACTATGCCGCCTACGATCCGGATCTTCCGGACGACCTGTTCAAGGCCTATGCCGCCGGGGATGTGGATGGTGATGGCGATGTCGACTATCTCGCCTCCAGCTACCTGGGCGAGTCCGTCTATATTTTCGAGAATGACGGCACCGGTGCCTTTTCCATCCAAGCACGCAGCTATCTCGAACAGGGATATTCAGGTAATGAGGGCAGGCTTGCCGATATGAACGGCGACGGGTTTCTCGATGCCATCCTCTTGACCGGCTACGATCGCAACAGCATTTTCGTCATGGTCAATGACGGCAGCGGCCAGTTGACTGATGTCTCGTCCTCCATGCCGGCGGAAGCTCCGCCCGGAAACCCTCAGGTTGTCGATCTGGACCTGGATGGCGATCTAGACGTGATGTTGACCGCTGGCGGGGATGGGCGCGGCATCTACACCTATCTGAACAATGGCACGGGGCAGGCATCGCGGGGGCCGGCACTGATCCCGCAGGGCGACTCGTCGAGCGGCGGCGGCGTCGGCGCGGCCGCGGCGGCAGACTTCGACGGCGACGGCGACATCGAAATGGTAACCGCCGCCTATATGGACGAGAACTACGGCGCGCCACGGGGATTGCGGCTCTACGACATTGTCGAAGGGGCAGACGGGCTTGAGTTCGAGGAGCGCTCCTATGACCCCACCATCGTCGGAAGCGTCTACGCGCCGGCGGACTATGACGGGGACGGAGACATCGACCTGCTCGTCCAGTCCGCCGGCAACAGGATGTTGGTGAACGACGGCACCGGGCATTTCTCGCTGAGCGCGCCGATCGTGCCGGGTTTCGTGACCACGGAATATTCCTGGGTACCACGGGTCGAGACCGGCATCTTCCACAGCGCGGATGAATTCGTGTTCTAGGGGGAATAGGCGCATGCATGACGCTTGTTATTGAGAAGTTTGAATTTCGCCCATAGACTGGGCGCAGGGTTCGGATTTGAGCCGAAAAGCTCATCGTTCCCTACCTCCCTGTTGGACTTCGGCCGAGCTTGTCTCGGCCATTTTTTTGTCCGCGCGTCTCTTCGGCGGTGGTCTTAGCGCTCTCGGAGCGCCTGCCGCGCCAGCGCGGCGATCAGGTCCGTGCGCGTGACGATGCCGACGATGCGTCCGCGCTCGAGCACCGGGATGGCCTCGACGTCGCCATCCGCCATCATCGGCAGCAGCGCGGCGACCGGCGAGGCACGCGTGGCGCGCGGGCCGGCGACCTTCATGATGTCCGAGGCACTCACCGGGGTCTCGCGCCCGAGATCGACGAGCCGCCGGAAGGCGGGCAGGAATCCCCGTTCGAGCCGCTGCGCATCGTCGCGGGCGCGGGTGATCAGGTGGATCTGGAAAATCACCCCAAGAAATCTCTGCCCCGGACCGACCACCGGCAGCGAGGCGAAGCGATGCTGCCGGAACAGCTCGGCGACCTCGGCAAGGGTGGTGTCGCCGCCGACGGTGACCAGATCGCGCGACATGATGTCTTCGGCCGTGAGCGGGCCTGCATGGTGGCTCGCGGCTTGCAGTTCGGCGGCGCCGATGAGCCGGGCCAGATCCTCGACCCCGAGGTTGAAGGACTGCCGGTAGCGCTCCAGCAGCCCGGAAAGCTCGGCTTCGGAGAGCCCGAGACGCTCTGAGGGCGCACGATCCCCGGTGCCGTGCTGGCCGGGGGCGTCGAACTGCCGGAACGGGTAGTGCCGCCCGGTCAGCCGGGCGTAGAGCGCGGCGAGCACGACCAGCGCGGTGGTGCCCGCGGCGATCGGCGTCAGCGCGAACCAGAAGCCGAGCTGGTCGATGGCCTCGGGGCTCATGGCGGCGGTCATCGCCACCGCCCCCGCCGGCGGATGCACCGCGCGGCAGAGGATCGTCGCGGTGATCGCCAGCCCGACGGCAAGCGCGATGCGCAGCGCCGGATCGGCGACCAGCAGGCAGGTGGCAACGCCCACCAGCGCCGCGACGGTATTGCCGACGATGGCGGACCAGGGCTGGGCGAGGGGGCTGTTGGGCACCGCGAAGAGCAGCACCGAGGTCGCGCCGAAGGGCGCGACGAGATAGAGCCCGAGGCTCAGGTCGATCTGCGGCGAGAGTAGGACCAGCCCGGTGACGCCGAGGCCGAGCAGCGCACCGAAACCGGCGCGGAGCGCCTCGCCGAGGGAGACGCGCGCCACGGCCGGCCCGAGGGAGCGGAGGATCTGCATGGGGAACTGCCTTCTATGCCTGCCGCGCAAAAATTCAGCATTTTGCGAAAAGTTCAACCGTAGGCCTGCGCGAAGAAAACGATGGTGGTGACCAGCCCGACGGTGACGATGAAGGTCCTCAGCAGCGACAGGTCCTGCACCTTGCGGGCCATATGCGCCCCGACGTAGCCGCCCGCGGCGCACCCAAGGCCGGTGACGAGCAGCGCGCTCCATTCGATCAGCCCGGCAAGGCTGTAGGTGACGACCGAGACAGCCGACAGCACCAGCGAGGCCAGCGTCTTCAGCCCGTTCATCCGGTGCAGGTCGCTCATGCCGATGAGTCCGAAGGCGGCCAGCAGCAGGATCCCCAGCCCGCCGTTGAAATAGCCGCCGTAGATCGAGACGAGCAGCAGGAGCGCCGGCGAGACGACATCGGGCAGGCGGCGCCCCGAGGCGAGCAGCCCGCGCAGCAGCGCGGGGCCGGCGGCAAATGCCAGCGTGGCGATCAGCAGCAGCCAGGGAATGACGCCGGAAAACAGGTCCTCGGGGGTGACCAGCAGCAGCAGCGCGCCGAGGACCCCGCCAAGCAGGGCGGTGACGACCAGCGCGCGCAGGCTTGGCCCGTCGCCCGCCTGGATGTCGCGGCGATAGGCCCAGCTGCTTCCGGCATAGCCGGGCAGGGCGGCAAAAGTGGCGGTGGCATTGGCCATGATCGGCGGCACGCCGACCCAGACCAGCGCGGGAAAGGTCAGGAATGTGCCGCCGCCAGCGATGGCGTTGAGCGCGCCCGCGCCGAAACCGGCAAGGGCAAGGATGGTCGTGGTCAGCATCTGGGTCCTCCTCGAGAGCGGCGCGGTGTTGCATGGCATGGCATTGGTCTGCAAATTGGTCTGGGTTTGGCCCGGAGCGGGAGGCACGGCATGACATCAAAGCGGGGGCAGGTGGTCCTGTCGGAACTCCGCGGGCTGGTGGCTGATCTGGCCGCCGAGGTCGGCGCGCGGCTGCCGCCCGAGCGCGACCTGGCGCGCCAGCTCGGCTGCAGCCGCGAGACGCTGCGCGCCGCCCTGCAGGTTCTCGAGCGTGAAGGGGAGATCTGGCGGCATGTCGGGCAGGGCACCTTTTGTGGCCCACGTCCGCTTGGCCATCCGATCCGTGAACAGATCCTCGTGCAGGGTGCCGCACCGATGCAGCTCATGCAGGCGCGCCTGACCATCGAGCCCTCGGTGGCCGCCGAGGCGGCGCGGCTCGCTACCCCGGAGCAGGCCGCCTATCTGGCAGACCTGGCGCAGCGTGGCCGCAGGGCACGCACGCGGCCCGAGAGCGAGCAGCTCGACGCCGCCTTTCACCGCGGCATCGCGGAGGTGACCGGAAACCCGATCCTGCTGGGGCTGCTTGACTATCTTGCGGGGGTGCGGCGTCACGCGGCCTGGCAGCGCGAGTGGGAACTGACCTATCGCAGGCTCGGCGTTACCGAGTTCACCGAGCGCCACAGCGCCCAGCACGAGGCCATTGCGGCGGCGATCTCGGGGCGTGACCCGGACCGCGCGGCGGCAGCGATGCGGCTGCATCTCGAGACCATCTCTGACGCGATGCGTGGGGCCGGGCTGCCGGGTCTCGGAGCGCGGGTCTGGGCGTGAACGTCCCAAGTAGGCAGGAACTTTGATGGAACGCTGGCGCCTTGGAGTGGCGCGCTTAGGGTCAAAAAGGCATCAGGTATCGGTCGCAGTCAGCCCGAACTCGGCAGGCGCGAGGGCGATGTCGGCGACCGAATAGCGCGCGAGCGCCGCGAGGAAGGCGTGGCGCGCTTCCTCAAGGGGGGAGATCAACCGGCAGCGCCGTGTGATCGTGCAGGCGTTGCCCGGGCGCATGCATTCCGCCAAGGCGAAGTCGGTCTCCATATGCTCGACCAGGGCGCTCACGGGGATGTCGCCCGCGTCCCGTGCCAGCGTCAGTCCGCCTGAACGGCCCCGCTGCGCGCTGAGAAACCCCCCCTGTGTCAGCGCATTGACCACTTTCATGACCGTACTGCGCGGCAGGTGATAGTGGGCGACGATCTGGTCGATCGTGATGCGCTGGCCGCCGGTCGAAGCGGCGTGGATCATGATCCGCAGCGCAATGTCGGTGCTGTCGTTGAGCCGCATGTTCCGGTCCTTTCCGTCGCGCCAGCAGTATGCACCGGTCCGCTCAGGCCGGGACGCAATGACGCAGGCCTTTAAGATACCAATGGGTGGAATGTTTTTGAAGGGCCTGTATAGATGCCGATAATCGGAACCTTTTAGGAGGGCATCATGTCGCGCCCGCTCAGCGAAGCAACCCTGCAGATCATCGAGTCGACCGCGCCGGTCGTGGCGCAGCATGTCGACCGGATCGTACCTGCGATGTACCGGCGCCTGCTTGCAGACGAAGAGATCCGCGCGCTCTTCAACATGTCCAATCAGGAGGGCCAGGCGCCACAGCACAAGGCCCTTGCGAATGCGCTGGTGGCCTATGCAACCCATATCCGCACGCCGAACGTATTGGCCGGAGCGGTCGAGCGGATTGCACAGAAGCACGCGGGCTTGCAGATTCTCCCGGAGCATTATCCTCATGTCGCAGATGCGCTTCTGGGAGCGATCTCGGAGGTGTTGGGAGAGGCTGCAACGCCGGAGGTCCTGAAAGCCTGGGGCGAGGCCTATTGGCAGCTCGCGACCATCCTGATCGGACGGGAAGAGGACATCTACCAGGGCACGGCAGAGGCCCCGGGCGGCTGGCGCGGCTGGCGCGCCTTCGAGATCGCGGAGAAGCGGCGCGAGGCGACGGACATCGTCTCCTTCGTTCTGCGTCCCTTGGATGGTGGCGCGGTCGTCCGGCATCTCCCCGGACAGTATCTCAGCTTCCGGTTTCCTCTTGCCGATGGCGAGGAGCAGCGGCGGAACTATTCGATCTCCTCGGCGCCGAACGGTCAGACCTATCGCATCACCGTGAAGCGCGAGCCGCACGGGCGCGTGTCGAATTGGCTTCATGAGGTCGCCGAAGTGGGCCAGCGGATCGACGTCGCGCCGCCCGCGGGTGCCTTCTTCCTCGATCCCCGTGACAAGCAGGAAGTGGTGCTGCTCTCGGGCGGTGTCGGGCTGACGCCGATGATCTCGATGCTCGAAGCCTTTGGCGGGAAAGGTCTGCGCATGGTCCATGTGCACGCGGCGCAGGATCGGGAGCGCCACGCCATGGCGGGAACGTCTGGAAGGCTCGCCGACGCGACCTTTGCGTTTTATGAGGACCTCGGCGGGCGGGAGCGCGAGGAGGGGGTCTTTGAGGGTCGCATCGATCCTGCCTGGTTGACCGAGAGCACCTCCATCGAGCAGGCCGATTATTTCATCTGCGGCCCGGTCGGTTTCATGCAGGCGATGGTGCGTGGGCTCAAGGCGGCGAATGTGCCCGATGCGCGCATCCACCATGAGGTCTTCGGACCCGCGGCGGTGACGATAGGGTGAGCCCGCTGAACGCGCACCGACACCAAATTTGAGGAGACACGGGAATGGCCACGACTTCGGATCGCATGCGGGCCTGGACTGGCCCGGCGCTGTTCAGCTACGGCTTCCGGCCGTTCTTCCTGGGGGCCGGGCTCTGGGCGGTGTTGTCGGCCTGCCTCTGGCTCGCGCTGCTCTCGGGCACGCTCGCGCTGCCGACCCGGCTCGACCCGGTGTCATGGCACGCCCATGAATTCCTCTTCGGCTATCTCGGGGCGGTGCTGGCCGGCTTCATGATGACGGCGGTGCCCAATTGGACCGGGCGGATGCCGATCGTCGGATGGCCACTGATGCTGCTCTTCACGCTATGGCTGGTGGGCAGGCTGGCCATGGGAGTCTCGGCGCTGCTGCCGGCCGGGCTCGGAGCTTCGGTGGACGTGTCCTTCCTGCTGGTCCTGGCGCTGGTGATGCTCCGCGAGATCGTGGCGGGACGGAACTGGCGCAACCTCGGTGTGGTTGCGCTGCTCTGCGTCTTTCTTAGCGGCAACGTCCTCTTCCACGTCGAGGCCGCGCGGGGCGGTTACGCGGCCGGAGGCATGGGGCTGCGGATCGGGCTTGGCGCTGCGCTGATGATGATCGCGCTTATCGGCGGTCGGATCGTGCCCTCCTTCACGCGCAACTGGTTGGCACGGCGCGGGAGCAGCGAGCTTCCAGTGCCGCCCATGCAACGCCTGGATAAGGCGGCGTTGCTTCTGCTACTGGCGGCGCTGGCGGCCTGGATCGTGCGCCCGGAGCATCTGGTAACCTCTGCGCTGCTGATTGCAGCGGGACTGCTGAATCTCGTACGTGTCGCTCGCTGGGCCGGTACGGCGACCCTTTCCGAGCCGCTAGTGTGGATCCTGCATGCCGGGTATCTCTTCGTGCCCCTCGGAGCGCTGGCGGTGGCCCTCGGAGGCGCAATGCCCGCAGTGCTTGCGCCCGCGGCGGCGCAGCATCTTTGGATGGCGGGGGCGGTCGGGGTCATGACGCTGGCGGTAATGACCCGCGCAACGCTGGGCCATACGGGGCAGCCGCTGACGGCGGGACGCGGGACCAGCGCCGTTTACGCCCTGTTGATCGCCTCCGTACTTATCCGGACGGCGGCTGGTCTGTGGCCCGGCGCGGCAGCATTTCTCCAGAGCCTATCTGGCGCTTGCTGGCTCCTCGCCTTTGCAGGCTTTGTTTGTCTCTACGGCGGGCTTCTGATCCGCCCGCGGGAGGCTCGGTGAACATGAGCTGGGCGGTCCTCGCGCTGGCCTTTGCCGCGTTCTTTCTCAGCCATTCGGTGCCGTTGCGCCCGCCTGTACGCAAATTCCTCGAGGCCCGCCTGGGCGCGCGGGGTTTTTCTCTTGCCTACTCGGCGGCCTCGCTGGCGGTGCTTGTCTGGCTGGTCGCCGCCGCGGACCGCGCACCCTTCGTGCCGCTCTGGGACTGGGCCCCGTGGCAATCCGCAGTCACGCTCTGCCTCATGGCCATGGCCTGCCTGCTGTTCACGGCCAGCGTTGCGCGGCCCAATCCGCTGTCTTTCGGCGGCAGGGGTGATGCCCGCTTCGACCCTGCGCGGCCTGGACTGTTCCGCGTCATCCGCCATCCGCTCCTCATGGTTCTGGCGCTCTGGTCATCGGCGCATCTCGTGGCAAATGGAGATCTGGCCCATGTGCTCCTTTTCGGGACGTTCTTCGTCTTCTCCCTGATGGGCGGACGCATGGTCGACCGCCGCAGGCGGCACGAGATGGGAGAGGACTGGTCCAGGTTGGTGGTTGCCATGCGCAAGGCACCGCCGTGGCGAACGGAATTGACCTGGCCGGAGATATTACTTCGGATGCTGGCCGGTGCAGGGCTTTACGTCGGCCTGATCGCACTGCACCCGCTGGTGATCGGGGTGGCGCCATTGCCATAGTGTGCACCTGCAAGGTCGAATGGACATTTCAGCTACAGCGTGCATTCACCGCCAGCTTAGTCCATCAAGGGTTGCTTCTCGGAACTTTTGCCGGTTTCATGTCCACACATTTGCGACACTGCGCAATTCATAACTTTTTCTAGATCGCATTTTCAGCACCAGCGACTTCAGTCAGGCCAACGGAGGATAGGGTCATGGCAAAGCAATTGAAGGTCGTATCCATTGAACGGGTATCCATTTACAGCGATGGCTCTCAGGCTGAGTTGCCCAGCCAGGAGGGGATATTCAGCCAAGACGGCCAGACACTCGTTCTTGAGACCCGTGCGCAGCTTGTGCCGGGGGATGACAACGATCGGATGGACCTATATCTGCAGCAGGAAGGCTCGAGCGCGTGGCAGCGGGTCACACTCGATTCACCCTCCAATGTCCCTGATGGGGGAATGCAGGATGCCGCGATCTCTGCTGATGGAAACCAAATCGCCTTCGTCGGACTTTACCAATCACCCTTGGGGGAACTGCAGAGCGCTATCTACTACAAGCATCTGCTCACTGGCGAAGAAAAGTTGATCTCGGCAAGTGCGGGCGGGGTTCAGGGAAACAATGAAAGTGGCTCGCCGATCTTCACGCCAGACGGCACCAAGATCGCCTTCAACACCGCCGCCACGAACCTGATTCCTGGGCAGTCCGTATCTGGTATTTTTCTCAAGGACATTGCCAGCGGAGCGATTCAGTTGCTGTCGTCCAACGTGGATGGCGATCCCGCTAGCGGAAGCACGCAGGAGTTGGGTTTCTCGCCGGACGGCTCGAAATTCCTCTTCATCAGTAATGCCGGAAATCTCGTCGCGGGCGTCGGCGGCGGCGTCGGACAAGTTTATGAAAAGGACCTCGTCACGGGCGAGGTGATGCTGCTCTCCACGGCGGCGAACGGCGCTGCGGGCAATGCGGATTGCCTGTCGGCAACCTACTCTCCGGACGGAACCAAGCTGCTGATCACCAGCCGTGCCACAAATTTCGCCCCGGACAGCAACGAAGACGGTCTGGACCTCTTCATCAAGGACCTGGCGACGGGCGAAATCACCCTCATCTCCACCGACAGCGTGGGGAACCAGCATGACGGGTCCTATTTCGGCGGGAGGTTTTCGCCTGATGGCACCCGGATTCTCTTCCAGTCCACTGCCGCTCTTGTCCCCGGCGATGACAACGGAACCGTGGATCTCTACGTGAAGGTCCTCGCGACCGGGCAGGTCAGCTTGGTGACGACGAATGAATTCGGCGTGGTGAGCAACGGTCCGAGCCAATTGGCAAACTTCCTCCCGGACGGGTCGGGGATCATCTTCTCGAGTTCCGGCTCCAACCTCGTTCCCGGCGACACGAATGACGGCCAGGACGTGTTCGTCGCCCGGTTCGCGGAGTTCGAGACGGGCACCCCGGTGCAATGGACCGAGGCCGAGGGGGGCAACGGGCACTGGTATGAATATGTCGAGGGCCCGCTGAGCTGGGACGAGGCGCGGGCAGAGGCGGAGACGCGCAGCCACCTCGGGCTGCCCGGCTATCTCGCGACCATCACCTCGGCCGGGGAGAACGCCTTCATCCTGTCGATCACCCCGCCCAATGTCTGGGCCGGCGGGTCCGACGCACGCAGCGAGGGGACCTGGGAATGGGCGACCGGCCCCGAGGCCGGCGAGGTCTTCTGGACGCGCGCCTCCGGGGCGCTGGGATATGCCGATTGGGGCGGCTTCGAGCCGAACAACGCGTGGTCGGAGCCTCCGGGAGTGGACTACCTGACGGTGCACTCGCTCTACGCCAGCGGCACATGGGCCGACAACGGCATCCCGCCGAACCCGAACCATGCCTTCGGCTATGTCGTCGAGTACAGCGCGCTTGATCGCCCGCCCGCCGCGATCGGCCCCGGGCGCACCGAGGCCGAGAACCTCGACATCGCGCGCGGCTTCGTCCCGGAACGCAACCCCTGGGCCTCCGAGGACGGGCTGCTGCGCGCGCAGGACGGCGGCGAGGCGGGGGCCTCGGGCCGCTTCACCGGCGCGGCGGGGCTCTACAGCGTGGTCATCGGCTATTTCGACGAGACCGACGGCGCAAGCCGCCTGCGCCTCGAGGTCAATGGCGAGACGGTCGATGCCTGGACCTGGGACGCGGATCCCGCCGGCGCCACGGTCACCGGCGCTGCCGCGATGCGGCGGGTGGTCCCCGTCGTCGCGCTCGAGGAGGGCGACGTGCTGACGCTCGCCGGATGCGCCGACGGCGGCGAGCCGCTGCGCACGGATTACATCGACATCCACCAGGCGCCGCCGGTCTCGGGCAGCTTCGTGGTCGAGGCAGAGACCTTCGAGATCATCAAGGACATGCAGATCGCCCACAATCCCCACGCCTCGGGCGGGGCCTACCTGCAGACCGGCGGCGCTCCTGATCCGCGCGCGAGCTACAGTTTCGATGGCGCGGCGGGCACGTACGACCTGACGGTCGGCTACTTCGACGAGAGCGACGGGGCGAGCCAGATGACTGTGGCGGTCAACGGCGTCGCGCTCGACAGTTGGCTCTGGGACGGCACGTTCGGAGACGCGATCGTGACCAAGGCAGGTGCGGCACGGCACACGATTCATGAGGTTGCGCTGGCACCCGGCGACGTGATCGAGATCTCCGGTCACCCAGACGGCGGCGAGCCGCTTAGGACGGATTACATCGCCTTTGACCCCGTCGATCCCGCGACCGGACCGGACGCGTTCTTGTTCATCTGAAGGTGATCTCGCGTCTGACGCCAGTGCCCGCGATATTGATGACCACTGACCTGCTCCGCGAATTTAGCCCTTCCTTGTACAGGCGCGACCGCCAAATCAGCGGACCGAGGGCGAGTCCATGGCCTTCTCGTCGGGAGGTTCGCTGTCTTCTCGCTGGTGGGCGGACGCATGGTCGGCCGTCGCAGGGGGCGTGAGATGGGCGAGGACTGGTTGTTCAGGGGAATGGTTGCGATGCGCAGGTCGCCGCCGTGGCGGACGGAGTTGAGTTGGCCGGAAATACTGCTGCGGATACTGGCCTGTGCAGGGCTCCATGTCGGCCCGATCGCGCTGGACCCGCTAGTGATCGGCGCCGCACCGCTGAACTGCATAGGAGCGGGCTTCCGAGCTGGATCCCACTCTCTCGTGCGATCTTGCTCTGAAATTCCATCGGACCTGGTCGTCGCGGGCGTCGGTTGGAGCGGGGGCTTGATGGGAGCTGTTTTTCAGAATGGGGCGCATTTCCCGCAATAAGGAAGTGCGCCCCGCGTGCTGAACGTTCCGTGAGTGGAGAAGACACGTTCAAGATTCACGATACTTTCAACCGGCTAGCCGCGCAACACATCTCGGAACATACTGGCAAAAAAGCGATAATCTGCTAGTCTTGGCACGTTGGAATATTCCGCGTGAGACTTCTCCTGACTGCGCTTCAAACACGTGCAGGTTGTGTTCTGGTGTTTTCAAGGGCCTATCGGTCCTGACTTGGAGTTGAGAGCCGTTCAATGCACTTCAGGGCCTCCAAAACAGGCGATACATCTTCGGGAGAGAGGGTCTAAGACTATCAAATTGATAAAGTCTTGGTTTTGCCACGCTCCAATGTTAGCGTCACCTCGGCTTATTCCGTGAGTGGTGTAGCCGTCTTGCATTTAAGCATGTTCTTCCTTGGCGGGTAGAACCGCCAAGGAAATTCCGCAGAACCGAAGACTGTGCCCGCTGCACATTTGGGCGTAGACTTTGAGGACCGCCGATGACGCTCCCAAGCCTCAGTGTAAACTCAGTTGCCTACCCCTGTCGTTTGGTACCTCGGCAATTGGAGACACTTGCCCGCGGGCGTTGGCTTAACCTTCCATTCAACATTTCTCCCTATGCTGAGCCGAGAGGAAGGAGCGCCATGATGAAGACCACTGTGTCCTTGAGCGACGTGATGTCCGACTACATCAGCCGGTATGGGCTTACCGAAATGGCCAGAAGGTTCTTCCTCGAGCGCGTCGAGCAAGAAGCCGTGTCCGAGGGCTGGGGCCGCGCCACAGAGAAAGACAAGACGTCGTCGAAATAGCGCGGCAGTCTGCTCGTCGGCCAAATCGCAGGGAAGCCCCGGTCGCTTTCTGGCGCGACGATTGCGCTATGCGGCGTAGGATGCGCTTGGCAGTCAGGTGGAGGAAGGAGGTTTGCCATGACAAGCAAGTGGCCACGCAGCGCCTTACCCATGGTAAAGCTTCGGGAATCGTGCAACCGTGAGCTGCATCAATTTTCCTTTTGACTGATATTTTCATGCCGAGGGAGTTTGGAATGATACGCGCATTTGCCACCACCTCGATCCTCGCGCTTTGCGCCGCGAACGCTTCATCTGCTCAGGATGTTCCGACCAACCCCCTGCGCGAAGCCTATTTTGGCAACCTTCACGTCCACACGGCCTGGTCGTTCGACGCGAACATCAACGGCGCGGTCTCCGGCCCCGACGAAGCCTACCGCTGGGCAAGGGGCGAGGCGATCCCGGGAGGCGGGGGAGGTCCCGACCTCAAGATCCTGCGGCCGCTCGACTGGTATTCCGTGGGCGATCACGCCGAATACCTCGGAGCGTTGCCGCTCATGGGCGATCCGGACAGCCCGGTCAGCAAGCATCCGCTCGCCGCGGCGATCAGCGGCGACGATGCCACCGCCTCCTTTGCCGCCTACACCGAGATCCTCGATGGCATCTCGAACCGCAGGAATGATCCGATCCTTGGCGACCCCGCGCTCCTGGCCAGCGTGTGGCAGAAGATCGTCGCCATCGCCGATCAACATTACAAGCCGGGCGAATTCACGACCTTCGCCGGGTTTGAGTGGACGTCCAACCCCGGCTGGCGCAACCTTCATCGGGTCGTGATCTTCCGCGACACCGAGAACGTGTCCGATCACGCCTTCTCGGCGATCGAGTCCGACCGGGAGGAAGACCTCTGGGCCTGGATGGACCTCCAGCGCGAGAGTGGCGCAGAGCTCTTGGCTGTCCCTCACAATGGAAATGCGAGCGATGGCCTCATGTTCCCGATCGGGACGAGCTATGGCGGCAGCGATATCGACAGCGCCTATGCCGAGACGCGGATGCGCAACGAGCCGCTGTATGAGATTACGCAGATCAAGGGAACGTCGGAAGTCTATCCGGCGATCAGCCCGAACGACGAATTCGCCAACTTCGAGCTCTGGGACTACACGCTGGCGTCGACCGCGACGCCGCCCGAGCACAAGGTCGGCGGTTACATGCGCGAGGCGCTGATCCGGGGCATGGCGCTCGAGGCCGAGGGCAAGGGCAACCCATTCAAATACGGCTTCATCGGCGATAGCGACACCCACAACGCGGCCTCGACGATCGAGGAGAACAACTACACCGGCAAGTTCGGCTTCGAGAACAATCCGGAACACCGCCTCGAAGGCCCTCCGGGCGTGAGCGAAGCCGCCGCGCAGCAGGTCCGTCAGTTCAGCTCTGGCGGCCTTGCGGGGGTCTGGGCGGAATCCAACACGCGCGAAGCGATCTTCGATGCCATGGTCCGCAAGGAGACCTTCGCCACCTCCGGCGTGCGTATGCGTGTTCGGATGTTCGGAGGCTATGATTATGCCGAGGGCATGATGGAGAGCGCCGACTGGCTGCAGGCGGCCTACGATGGCGGTGTGCCCATGGGCGGGAATCTTCCCGCGGCACCCGAGGGGGTGGCCCCGACCTTCCTCCTCGCAGCGATAAAAGAGGCTAACGGCGCAAACCTCGATCGCATCCAGGTCATCAAAGGCTGGGTCGAGAACGGCGAACAGAAGGAACAAATCTACGATGTCGCGCTTTCCGGGGGCCGCACCGATGGCAGCGAGCCCGTTGGCAACACGGTCGACGTGGCCGAGGCCAGCTACACCAACGACATTGGCGCTGCGGACCTGATGGCTGCCTGGACCGATCCCGACTTCGACCCGGCGGTGCCCGCTGTCTACTACGCCCGGGTTCTCCAGATTCCGACGCCTCGCTGGTCGACATATGATGCGAAGACACTTGGCGTCGAAGTGCCGGAGGGTCTTCCAACATCAATCCAGGAACGCGCGTGGACCTCGCCGATCTGGTACACGCCGGAATGAACCAGGCGCTGCGCCCCACCTGCATCGCGCCCGATGGGGTGCAGCGCCAAGTTGGCGAAATCCCGCGCGGACCTGACACTGCGCTGAGTGGCGGGATCGGGCTCTTTGGCGCGGCATGACGAGACGACATCAATGACCGCAGGCGCCGTTCTGAAGTCTCCACTGCTGCATTTCTTCGCCCTCGGCGCACTGATCTTTGTTGCCTACGGTCTGCTGAACGACCGCTCACCCGCGGCCGATCTGGACGTCATTGTCCTGCAATCTGCCGAGGCTGCCCAGATTGCCGACCAATTCGCGGCAACCTGGAACCGTCCCCCCACGGTGACCGAACTGGAGGGCCTGATGAACGCCTGGGCACTGGAAGAGGTACAGTACCGCGAGGCCGTCGCCCTGGGTCTGGACCAGGGCGACTCGGTGATCCGGCTGCGGCTCAGCCAGAAGATGCAGTTCATATCGGAAGCCGGTGCCGCCACACTCGCGGCGGATGAGGCGGTGCTGCAAGCCCATCTTGAAGCCCATGCCGACCGGTTCGCTGAGCCAGCGAAATTGGCGTTTGAACAGGTGCTCTTGCCGGAAGATCCCAGTGCGGCAGAATCCCTGAAGCTCGCCCTCGAAGAAGGGGCCGATCCCGCGTCTCTCAGCCGGGGCAGCCTGCTTCCGATCCGCCTGCCACTGAGTTCCGAAACCGCAGTCGACAGGCTGTTTGGTCGCGGATTTGCGGCGGCGATCGCCGAACTGGCCGGTTCCGGCTGGTCCGGTCCGGTACAGAGCGGCTACGGCCATCACCTTGTCCATGTCACCGACCGCAGCGCATCGCGCTTGCCACCCCTTTCCGAAATCAGGGCGACGGTCGAAGAGGACTGGCGGGCCACCCGGGCTCGGGAGATGCGCGAGGATTTCGGGAAGATGCTGCTCAAGCGCTACGAAGTCACGCTTCCACCCGCGAGCGAAGTTCTGGCGCGGTAGGACTGACACGCGCGGCGTTATGACGGCCTTCGGTGGCCTTCAGAGTTTCGGCGATGCTACGACCGAAGTCTGCTGCCATGAAGCAGCACGCGGGGTTCGAAAGTCGCCGATATGTGCATCTGTTTCGGGCTCGAAACGGGCTTGCGGCAGTGCAGCGAGCCCCACACATGGCGGGCAGCTGCGCCCGTCGCTGCCGGCCCCAGTCCGGACATTCACTCTTCACGCAGCGGATGTCGGAGGGCAGCCCTTTCACGACATTCAACTCGATTAGCCCAACCTGATGAAGCGGACCTTCACCCCGAGGCCTTTGGGCGACCGAAGAAGCGGACGAAGCTGTCCTTGGTCGCATTGCAGCAATGCACCTGCCGTTGGCCACTCGCTTGCAGAAAGGTGATTGAGTGCGTTGCTCCTCTCTCGGAAACTTATCCTTCGGAGACGACGTCGATCAGGATGGTCCCAGACACTTCGTCAGATTGTTCTGCCTGTCGTCTTTTCACTACAAGAAGCGCTCCGTCCCCGTCCCGGTCGCAACCTCCTCGATCAATCGTGCGGCCTCGGTGGCGACTGCCGATAGCTGAGGCGCAAAGGGGCGCATTCCCGAGACGCAGACGCACAACGTTTCCGACAGGCGACGCTCAGCCAGAGGCACAAAGCACAGCTGCTTCCGAGCGACCGCGCGATGGACGTCGAACCAAGTGAGGAAGCTGACGCAATCGCCGCGTACGGCCATCTCGCGGATCATGGCAATCGAGTTGCTGGTCGCGTGGATGTCGGCACGTCGGCGTTGCTTGAGCAGTTCAGAATAAAGCCGTGTGTGCAGCGACAGGTTCTCGTCCGGCAGGCAGATTGGGTGGTCCAGGGCCCGGGCAATCGGCACTTCCTCCTCGGCAATGGAAAGCAGCCCCGGTCTGAACACCATACCGATGCGACAGTCGCGGTCATACAGCACGCGCGTGATCTGGCTGTGATGCACGTTGAAGGCGATGACGAGGTCCAGTTTGCCGTTCTCCAGATCGCGCAACAGTTCGGCGGTGCCGCCGGTCTTGGTCACCATCCGGTCGGCCTTGTCCTGTGCCTGGGCATACAAGGACAACTCTGGCAGCAGGGTGTCAGCAAAACACTCCATGGCACCAATCCTCAGCGCGCGCTCGCGCGTCGCATCGGCCTTCGCGAGCATCGCGCGCAGGCGCATATCTTCTTCGAGCCACTTCTCGACCTGCTGCAACAGCATAGTGCCATGCTCGGTCAGCTGTACTCCCGTCACTTGCCTGGTCAGGAGCGAGACGCCGAGATCCGCTTCAAGTAAGTTCATCTGACGGCTGAGCGCAGATGATGAAATATTAAGCTTGTCGGCAGCCCGTCGGATCGAGCGCTCTCGGGCAATTTCCACGAAGGAATAGATTTCTCTCGAGAATTCAGGCATCTGCGGGTGTCTCCGGGCGGTGATCTAATTATTAGCGCGCAAAGTGCAAATTATTCCAATCCGGTCAACACCTCTCACGGAGTTACGGCTCGAGTCATTCAGACACAGGAGCTGTCATGAAAGACGACGACCTAAAACACCTGCGCGAAACCGTCCGCATCGCACAGGAAAGCCGCGAAGCCGGCAACCACCCCTTCGGCGCGACGCTGGTCGGTCCGGACGGCACGGCGCTGATCCGTCGGGGCAACAACTACAGCGACGACAGGGGCGTCGGGCACGCTGAGTTGCTTGTCGCGCAGGAGGCAAGCCGCCTCTACTCGCCGGAGTTCCTCGCGGGCTGCACGCTCTACACCTCGGTCGAGCCCTGCTGCATGTGCGCGGGTGCCTGCTACTGGGCCGGCATCGGCGCGGTGGTCTATGGCATGACCGAAAAGCGCCTCGCGGTACTGACCAGCGACAACCCAGAGAACCTGACGCTCGACCTTCCTTGCGAGGACGTGTTCCGCGCCGGCCAGCGCAAGGTCGAGACGCGCGGGCCCTACAGCGAAATCGAGGAAGAGGTCGCCGAAGGGCACCGCGGGTTCTGGCAATAACTGCTGTCCGGGTCCAACAGGGAGACTACAATGAAAAAGAACACCTCCGCCGCACATCCCGTCGACCAGGTTCTGCCCCCGATGCGGATGATCGTGCTCGCGCTTCAGCACCTGCTGGTGATGTACTCCGGTGCCATTGCGGTACCCTTCATCATCGGCGGTGCGCTCGACCTCAGCCAGGAACAGATCGCCTACCTGATCCAGGCCGACCTGATTACCTGCGGCATTGCCACGCTGATCCAGACCGTCGGATTCTGGCGCTTCGGAATCCGCTTGCCGATGATGCAGGGGCTGACATTTGCCGCCATCTCGCCGGTCATCGCCATCGCCAGCGATCCGGCGCTGCTCGAGATCGGTGGCACTGCCGGGCTTCAGGCGGTCTATGGTGCGGTGATCGTGTCCGGCCTCGTCGCCATCGCCATCGCCCCGCTCGGGCGCTACATCGTGCGCCTGTTCCCGCCCATAGTGGTTGGCTCGGTGCTCACGGTGATCGGCCTCAGTCTGCTGCCGGTTGCGATCACCTACGCCTCCGGTGGCTACGTGTCGGACGCGGGCGCGCCCAAATACGCCGGCATAGCTTTCAGCGTGCTCGCGGTAATCATCGCACTCAACGTCCTCGGCCGCGGTTTCCTGCGAAATATCGCGATCTTCGTCGGCATCCTCCTCGGCATCGGAATGGCAGCACTTATGGGCGAGGTGGATTTTGGCGGCATCGGTACCGACCGGGTGATCTCGGTGGTGACCCCGTTCCACTTCGGCGCGCCCACCTTCCACCTCGTGCCGATCCTGAGCATGGTGCTGGTGATCGCCATCACATGGGTTGAATCCGTCGGCGACGCGATGATCGTCGGCGAGATCGTGGACCGCAAGCCCGATGCTCGGAGCATCTCTGACCTCATCCGCGCCGACGGTCTGTCGACGGTCATCGGTGGTGTGATGAACTCCTTCCAGTACACGGCCTTTTCCGAGAATGTGGCCCTGGTCAGCATTACAGGCGTGCGCAGCCGATGGGTGGTCGCACTGGCGGGAGTCTTCCTGATCGCGATCGGCCTGTCGCCGGTGCTCGCCGGCTTTGCTGCCTCGATTCCTAAGGCCGTCGTCGGCGGAGCCGGCTTCATGATGTTCGGCACGCTGGTCGTGGTCGGTATCAAGACCCTGCGCCGGGTCGATTTCGACAGCGACTTCCGCAACTACATCGTCATCGGGCTGAGCGTCGGCATGGCTATGATCGCCATCGTTAAGCCGGACTTCTTCGCCTTCATGCCGGGCTGGTCGCAGGTGATCTTTACCTCACCGGTGATCATGGGTGCGCTTGCGGCTATCGTGCTCAATCTCGCGCTCCTGGGGCTCCACAAGGGACTGGAAGATAGTCGCTTCGCTCAGGCCTGACGGGATGACTGCCGGATCACCCTTCTCGAAGGTCCGCGGCTAAGGTTCTTTTGCCGACCCGTGCTCGACGCGGGTCGGTATTCTCCATAGCGCCTGGTTCTGGGGGGAGAAATCCGAAAAGTTCCGGACGCGATCCAAACATCTCAATGCGCATATGTGGACCCGCGACGGCATGGTGCAGAATATCCGCCCTGCTTTCGACCTGGCCCTCACCCTGACCCCGGTGCCCGGCTCGACTCTCGTCGAGGGCTTCGTGCTCTTCCGCTACGGCCTCACCGGCGAGGCGGGGCTGCCTGGCACCGGGCTGGGCCGCACCATCATCGACACGCTGGTCAATGTCTCGCTGCTGGACGGCAGGCATCATTGCCTCATGCTCCGTCCGCGCGAGCCCGCCGTGACTATCCCAGAGACGCCCTCGGCCTGGGCCATGGTGCAGACCTACACCCGCCTCGGCGCGCAGCACATCCTCGAACGGGTCGATCACCCGACCTTCGTCGCTGCGCTGATGCTGATCGTGCGCGGCTGGCCGATGCTACTGAAGACCGTCACCACCTTCACCGTCGCCCATTCCATCACGTTCGCGCTCGCCACCTTCGGCTACGTATTCCTGCCGCCGCCCCCGGTCGAGACCATGATCGCGCTCAGCATCCTGCTGGTCGTCGTCGAGGCCATCCACCTGCCCCGCAGCCGCCACCGTCTCGCGACCCGCTGGCCCTGGATCGTCGCCTTCGCCTTTGGCTTCTTGCACGGCTTCGGCTTCGCCGGGGCGTTGGTCGAGATCGGACTGCCGCAAGGTGACATCCCGCTGGCGCTGCTGTTCTTCAACGTCGGCGTGGAACTGGGTCAGCTTGCCTTCATCGCGGTGCTGCTGGCGTTGGTGGCCCTGCAGCGCTGCCTCGCCGCCCTGCCGCGGGCCGCCCCGGTCGCTGCCGCCTACGGCATCGGGACCATCGCGACCTACTGGGTGTTCGAGCGGTTGGACGGAATGTTTTTTTAATTGTGACAGGGCCGCTTGAACGACCCTGGTGGATTGCTCGGAGATAGCTACACGACCCCTGGGCATCTGAGTGACGTCCAATGGCCGCAAGAGCCATGGTCACTCTGCGCCGTAGCCGAACCCATCCACCAGCACGACGCGGGTGTCCGTCGTCGATTTGTGTCGGTGGTGCATGATCCGGGTCTGGTAGTCATCGCTGTTGAAGCAGGCCAGGGCCTGTTCCTTTGAGGGGAAGCGGATGTGTAGGTCATCGGCGTAGGTCATCGGCGTGGACTGGGAGCCGGAAGGTAGGCGACCCTTCCAGAGCACTTCACCGGTCTCGGTGTCATAGGCGCGCAGGTAGTAATCCTGCGTGCCCGAGTGGAACGCGAGGCCTGACTTGGTCGAGACGAGGCCCGCCATGCCCGGCATGCCGATCTGCGCCTTGAGGGGGCTCTTGCCGAGGGTGCCGAGCGGCGTGTCCTCGGAGGTGCCCGCCGGCTGCTGCCAGGCGATCTGCCCGGTCGCGAGGTCGATGGCCGAGACCATGCCCCAGGGCGGGGTGATGCAGGGCACGCCGAGCGGCGACATGAAGTTGTGCAGGTCGTGGCCGTAGGGCAGGCCGAACTGCGGCGAGCGGCCGTGCGAGTTCATCACCAGCTCGCTGGTGTCGCCGTACTCGTCGCGCGGGATCAGCCAGTTCACCGTGGGCATGCGCATGTCGACGACCATCATGCGGTTGCGCGTCTGGTCGTAGGAGACCGAGGCCCAGTTGAAGCCGCCGCCGTTGCCCGGGTTCATCAGCGTCTTGTCGGTCGACTGCGTGGTGAACTCGCCCTCGTAGCGGTAGCTCCTGAACATGATGCGGCAGAGCATCTGGTCGATCGGCGTCGCGCCCCACATCGAGGCCTCGGTCAGGTGATCCGCCGCGATGGTGGGCATCTCGACCGAATAGGGCTGGGTCTCCGAGTAGTACTCGCCCTCGATCTTGCCGTCCGAGGCGGGCACGGGTTTCTCGACGACCTTCTTCAGCGGCGTGCCGGTGCGCCGGTCGAGCACGAAGATCTGGCCGCGCTTGGTGACCTGGATGATCGCCTTGTCGGTGCCGCCCTTGCCGTCGGGGATGTCCGCGAGCGCGGGCTGCGCCGGCAGGTCGTAGTCCCAGATGTCATGGTGCACGGTGCTGAAGTGCCAGGCTTCGCGGCCGTCGTCGAGGTTGAGCGCCACCAGCGCCGCGCCATACTCGTCGTCGATGTCGCGCCGCGCGCCGCCGTAGTAGTCCGGCGTGGCGTTGCCCATGGGCAGGTAGACCATGCCCAGTTCCTCGTCGATGGCGATGCCGCTCCAGACGTTGGGCGTGCCCTTGGTGTAGCTCTCGCCTTCAGTCGGCAGGCCGGTGATCGCCGGGTTCCCGAGGTCCCAGGCCCAAGCGAGCTCGCCGGTCTGCGCGTCGAAGGCCCGCACCACACCCGAGGGCTCGCCGGTGCTGACGTTATCGGCGACCCAACCGCCGAGGATGATCTTGCCGCCGCCGATGAACGGTCCGGTTGTCTGCGCAAGGAAGCCGGGCAGCGGCGAGACCTCGGCGGCGCCGTCGAGATCGCTCTGCGGCGTCAGCTGGGTCATCCCCTCGGCAAGGTCGACCGTGCCGCCCTCGCCGAAGCTCTCGCACACCTCGCCGGTCTCGGCCTTGAGCGAGATGAGGCGCATGTCGGTCGTCGCCATGACAATGCGCGGGCCGCAGGCGTCGCCGGCGGGCGGCTCGTAATAGCCCATGGTCCGGCAGCGCTTCCAGTAGGGCGAGGCACCCTTGGGGTCGAACTGCCACTTGATCTCGCCGGTGGTGCCGTCCAGCGCGGTCACCTGCGATCCGGCGGCGCACTGGTAGAGCGTTCCGTCGACGTAGAGCGGGGTGTTCTGGTCCTGCAGGCTCTGCGACTGGTCGGCGACAAAGCCGGTGCGCGCGGTCCAGGCGATCTCGAGCTCGCCGACGTTCTCGGGGGTGATCTGCTCGGCGGTGGAGTAGCGCAGGCCCTCGCCGGTCTTGCCCCAGGAGAGCCAGCTCTCGCCGGAGGTCTCGGTCGCGGCCGAAACCTCGCCCGGCACGATCGGCAGGTCGTTCTGCACCACATCATGCGGCTGGAACATCAGCGCGACGAACCCGGCGAAGACCGCCATCATGCCCACGCCGCCAAGCCGAAGGCCGCGGGCGCAGGCGGGCTTGCCCTCGTGGCGGCGGGCCAGCGGCAGCAACAGCAGCGCCAGACCGGCCAGGAAGACCGGCGCGACAAGCCGCGGCACCAGCGGCCAGAACGAAAGGCCGGCCTCCCAGAGCGCCCAGCCGCTGGTGCCGGCGAAGAGCGCGAGGTAGACGTGAAGCCCCACGGCCCGGCCCCTGAAGAGCAGCAGGGCAGAGACCAGCATGAGCAGTCCGGCGATCCCGTAGTACCACGAGCCGCCGAGGCTGATCAGGTAGGCTCCGCCCGCGATCAGGACGAGCCCGACCACGGCGAGAAGAAATCCGAAGGCCCAGAGCAGGGCAGGCGGACGGGTGCGTCTTGCGACCTCGGTCCCAGGCGGGACACGGGCCTGAGACGCCGCGCAGGGCGTTTTCAGGTACCTGTTGTTCCGCAGATAAGTGAAGAGACCGCCTAACTGCCGTCGGTGTCCAAGGGGCCGGAGTACCTCCGGACATCCCAGGCGCCGCGCCAGTACCGGGTCAGCGCCCGCGACAGATCCCGACCGAAGTCCATGCGCGAGAAGGGATGGCCGGCAAATTTCGGATGGTCTTTGACCGCCTGCGGAATATCGACGATCTGCCAGAGGCCGCGGGTCAGCGAGAAGCTTGGGACCAGCAGATCCACTCCCTCACCCTTCGGCAACTCCAGCGCGACTTCGATCGCCCGCCCGGCCTCGTCCAGGGCCTCGGCAAATTGAAGTTTGAGATCGAGCGCCTGTTCGTCGGAAAGATTTGGTTCGAGCATCGCGTAGCCCATGGAGTCGAGCCACATCAGTGACGGGTGGTCACACACATGGCCGACGTATTGCGTCACGAACTCCGCGACGATTTCCGGGCCCGGACCGCTGGAGGTCTCGAAGTACCGGGTGACAAAGGCGATGAAGGCCCGCAGTTCCCGGATCAGAAGCGAGGAAAAGATCTGCTCCTTGCTCTCGAAGTAGATGTAGATCGTACCCTTCGCGAGCTTGGAGCGGGTCGCGACTGCTGCGACGGTGGGGAGATGGCGGGTGTCCTCGAGAAACAGCGCGAGCGCCGCTTCGAGGATCGCCTCGCGGCGGACCTGCTTGTCTTCGGCGGCCGATGCGTAGGTGACCATGCCCTTACCTCGCGTTTGCCAGAAAGCGCGTCATGGCGCGCAGGAGAAGTCCGCGAGGCAGAAGCCGTGCGGAAAAGGCGGTGACTTGGTTCATTCGGCCGGCAACCACGCTCCGCTTGCCTTTCATCAGCGCCGTTACACCGATCTCGGCCACGCGCGCCGGCGTCAGCATCGTCGCGCGCAGTAGAGCGCTCGGCGCGTGGCCCGAGGTCTCAAGGAACCCTGTGTCCATGATCCCCGGCGACAGTACGGTGACTGTGACGCCCGCGGAGGCGAGTTCATGATGCAGCGCTTCACCTAGATGCACCACGTAGGCCTTGCTCGCGGCGTAGGCGGCGTAGCTCGGACAGGGGGTATAGGCAGTGAGGCTGCCGACGAGCAAGATTGCGCCACTGCCTCTGTGCGCCATGTCCGAGCCGAACAGCCGGGAAAGCATAGTCAGGCTCTGAACGTTGACGCGCAGCATCTCTGCGGTCGCATCGACGCATTGGTAGACGAAATCCCCGTGTATGCCGAAACCTGCGTTATTCACGAGAACGTCGATCGAGATTCCCTGCAGGATCAGACGATTGTGAAGGTCCGAGGCTGCCTCCGGCGCGCTCAGGTCGCACGGCTCGACCAGAACTTCGACGCCGTGGCGCTCGCGAAGCTGCTGCGCGAGTCTCTGCAGTGCATCCCGCCGGCGGGCAGAGAGGACAAGATTGCAACCCCGCGCCGCGAGATTTTCCGCGAGATTGGCACCGAGCCCGCCGGTTGCGCCAGTCACCAGTGCCCACTGCCCCTTGATGTCCAT
>NZ_CP123389.1 GCF_040409955.1 Salipiger sp. H15 | reverse complement strand
AGCATGTAGAGGCTATCAGAACGCCAACAAGGGCAGGGGACAGCGAAAGTACCGTCCGAACCACAGGTGGCAGGGATGCGATCACATCCCCGTCGTGAAAATGGGCTAAGGTCAGGAAGAGCAGGAGATACTCTACCACCAAGGCTCCAGGCACCGCGAAAAGCCTAAGCATCATGGAAAACGACAATGTTGCGCAGCTTGAGACCTACGCACCTAGTCTTCTACTGATCTAGGTTTTGGTCAGAGAGCCTGCGACGCCGGTTCGCGACTATGATGGCGAGCGCACCAATCACAAAGGCAACTGCGATCAACGCTCCTTCCGCACCGACTTCAGGAACGGTGGCGCAGAAGTGGGGTACACCCCTGCCGTGACCGAAACATGAAGCTCCAGGCGATTTCGCAGCAGATTGAAGAGCAAGGCCAAAATAAATGCTGGCGACATAAAGAACTAGGGAATATTTCGTCCTCATAATATTCGCCCTTATCTAAGAGTAAGGAAAATTAAGATACGCATAAATAGCATATAGCCGTAACAAAATCTAGGCTCCACACCCATTGATTTCGAAATTTTGACGTGATTCAGGTTCCGCAAGGAGACCTGATCGATGAGCAATCTTTTCTGGCTGACCGATGCCCAGATGGCGCGCCTGAAGCCGTTCTTTCCCAAGAGCCATGGCAAACCCTGTGTCGATGATCGTCGTGTCCTCAGCGGCATAGTCTTTATCAATCGCAATGGGTTGCGGTGGTGTGATGCGCCGAACGAATACTGCCCGGCAAAGACCCTTAATTACCGCTGGAACGTTGGAGCGACAACGGGGGCTCGCCCGGATCAAAACCGGCCTGGCCGCCGCGAGCGTCGAGCACAAGACGATCATGATGGAGGCGACCTATCTATAGTCACACCGGACGGCATCGAGCCTGCGGGTGAAATCTGGGGCGTGGACGCCAGATCGGCCGGACAAAAGTCGGTATGAACACCAATTTGCATGGCTTCACCGACGACAAGGGAGGGACAACCGGGTTCTACATGTTGGCCGGTCCGGTGAGTGATTACACCGGCGCGGCCGCGCCGCTGATCGGCCTACCGCAGGCGGGTTGGCTTCTGGCCGACAGCGGCTGTGACGCCGATTGGTTCAGAGAAGCTTTTAAATACGAGGGAATAAAGGTTGACCTGCTCCCCTGAAAAGTCCGCGGTTTGAGGTTAGCCTGTTCTCGAAACGAGGAGACAGACGATGCGGAAAAGCCGTTTCAGAAAAGAGCAGATCATTGGCATCCTGAAGGAGCACCAAGCCGGGATAGGCGCCAAGGAGCTCTGCCGGAAGCACGGCGTCAGCGATGGCACGTTCTACAAGTGGCGCTCGAAGTATGGGGGCATGGAAGTGTCGGAGGCCAAACGGCTGAAGGCGCTTGAGGCCGAGAACGCGAAGCTGAAGAGTTGGAGGGATCAGCAAAGGCCCCAGTGGGGCGTTTGCCCCGAACAACGCTGGCGGAGCAGATGCTCGATGTCGCCACGCGCAAGGAGATGCTGGGAAAAAACTTCTGAAGCCCGGTGCGAGGCGGAAAGCCGTGGACTGGGCCATGACAGAGAAGAGCTATAGCCAGCGACGGGCCGCTGCCCTGGCCGGGATCGATCCGCGTATCTACAGACGACGATCAACCAGACCTGCGGACACCGAGCTGCGAGAGAGGCTGAACGAGCTGTCCAGCGAACGGCGTCGCTTCGGCTATCGAAGGCTGCACCTGCTTCTTGGCCGCGAAGGCTGGAAGGTGAACTGGAAGAAGCTCTACCGCATCTACCGAGAAGAAGGCTTAACAGTCCGTAAACGGGGCGGTCGCAAGCGGGCCCTGGGGACCAGGGCGCCCATGGCGATCCCGCAGGGGCCGAACCAGCGCTGGTCGCTGGACTTCGTGTCAGACAGCCTGCTCGATGGTCGCCGCTTCCGGGTGCTCTGCGTCATCGACGACTTCAGCCGGGAATGCCTGGCCGCGGTCGTGGACACCTCGCTGTCAGGGCAGCGCGTTGGGCGTGAGCTCGACAGCATCGCTCGGGTGCGAGGCTATCCATGCATGGTGGTCAGTGAGCGAGCCTTGTCCGCCATTGGTCCGAGGACAATGGCGAGCGGCACGGAGCTGACCTCGAACGCCATCCTCAAATGGCAGGAGGAGCGCCGGGTCGAATGGCACTACAACGCTCCGGGAAAACCGATGCAGAACGGCTTCGTCGAGAGCTTCAATGGACGGCTGCGTGACGAATGCCTCAATGAGCACCTGTTCGCCAATCTGCGCCATGCCATCGCCCATCGGGCTCGGACCGATGGCGTCTCGATGGACGATCCTGATCGAGGCGTGGCGCGACGACTACAACCACCACCGCCCCCACACGAGCCTCGACGGGCTCACTCCGTGGGAGTATCACCAACGGTCAGTAGAGGACCAAACCCTGAACAGGGCTACTCATAAGCACGGACTCTATGGGGAGCAGGTCACTACGACGGAGAAACGTAGCGTGCTGCTTACTCCGGGCTTGTCCCGAAGAGGCAGCACGCCTCCAGTCTGTCGGTACGCGCGCCATCTGCCGGACAGGGACCTTTGCCAGTTACCAGAGTTCGATCTGGACACGTTCCTTAGCACTGAGTTGCGCGTAAACCGCTCCCATGGCAGTCTTACTCCAATAGATAACTATCTGTTTTTAATAGGAGTCGCACTTGATGGTAGCGCGCACCGTTACACAGGTGGTAGACGGATAAGGGAAATTATGTGAAATATTTGGCCGAAGTTCCATGTCCAGCGTTGCACAGACGCACAAGACTCGGGAGTCAGCCCCTTTGAACTGGTCCACCGACAATGCGCGAAGTCCGGTAGGATTATGGTGAATTTGACGAATACGGAATGGCTGGATAGCGAGAGAAGGTGGAAGACACTGTCCCCAAGTTACGTAAGGTCGAGATGCTGCTTGGCCAGAGCCCTTCGATGGCCGATGCAGTGCGCCAGATCGGGATATCGCAGCACACGATCTACCGGTGCCGGAAGCATTTAACCCGGACCACTCGCTGGGGTCAGCTCACACGACTCCGTGGCAGGGTTTTTACTTCAACCGCCCGCAGCAGCGCACTTGAGAGGTCTCAACCTTTCATAAGGCGCAGCACGTGTGGAACCGAAATCGTTCGGTTCGAGGTCCAAGGCGCGGGTTTGAACACACCGGAGCTTCACTCGGACCAGACGGAATGCCTCTGGCTCCACCGCAAGGACCGAAGGAACTGGTCGAGGCCGACACCGGCCCCACGCCCTCCTGCGTGTCCCCAGCAAAGCCGCGCCAGAACTTCCAGCCTGAATCTCTGAAACAGCGCAATCGGCCCGCTGTAGCCTAACCGCCTGCGCCATTGCACTTTTATGACACCATAAGCTTCAGCTTATGTCCTGCCCGCCGAAATTGTCGTTTGCGACGAAGGCCCCTCTGCCGCGACATCATCGCCACGCAAAGAACCATAATTTCGCCAGCAGGGGCCTTCATGAAACAAATATTCGCATCCACCGCGGCCATCGCAATTCTCGCGTCGCTCGGCAGTGCCGTCTTTGCCGGGGGTGAGCACCGCCTCGTGTTGACCAGCGAGGCCGGCGACCGCGAGAGCCCGGTGGGCAAGGCCATGACCGCCTGGGCCGAGAAGATCGGCGAGAAATCCGACGGCCGCATCCGCGTCGATGTCTTCTTCCAGGGCGAACTCGGCGGCCAGCAGGAGCTCTTCGACCAGTTCGTGCGCGGCAATGTCGACATGATGATCACCTGGCCGCAGACCTCCTACGACCAGCGCATGTCGGTGATGTTCACGCCCTACCTCGTGATGGGCTGGGACGACGCCATCGAGAGCTATTCAGAGGGTGGCTGGATCAGCGATGTCGTGCAGCCGATCTACAAGGACATGGGCCTGCACTACTTCGGCCCCTTCCCCGAGGGCTTCGGCGGGATCGCCACCAAGGGCGCCGCTGCCACCTCCTTCGAGGAGGCGCAGGGCATGAAGGTGCGCTCGCAGCCGATCTTCCCGCTGCCGCAGACCGTCCAGGCCATGGGTTTCCAGGCCGTGCCGATCGACTGGTCCGAGGTCTACACCTCGATCCAGACCGGCGTCGTCGACGGCGACAGCTCGAACGTCATCTACTGGGACGTCGAGTATTTCGGCGACCAGCTCGACTACTTCGTGCAGTCCTCGCACAACTTCTCGACCTTCTACCTGCTGATGAACGAGGGCAGCTGGAGCGCGCTCGACGCGGAGGACCAGGGCATCCTGACCGAGGCCGCCGGCGAGGTGATCTCGGCGCAGTTCCAGGCCGCCCGCGCCGAGGACGAGAAGTGGATCAGGACAGCGCAGGAGCGCGGCATGGAATACATCGTGCCGACCCCCGAGCAGAAGGGCGCCTGGGTCGAACGGGTCCGCGCCGAGGTCTGGCCGCAGATCGAGGACGTGGTCGGCAGCGAGATCATGGACAAGGTTCGCGCCAACGCCTCGAGCCCCGAGTAAGGCCGCCGTCCGGGCGCAGGCACGCCCTGCGCCCGCTCCCTCCCCAACTCAAGGATCCGGAGATCATGGTGCCCCTTCTTTCCCGTCTCGATCAGCTTCTCGGTTTCGTGCTGAAGGCCGTCGTCGTGCTCACCGGGCTCGCCGTCGCGGTGATGCTGGTGGTCGGCATCTTCTTTCGCTCGGCGCTCGAGCACCCGGTGTTCGGGCTCGAGGAGATCGTCCTCTTCAGCGTGATGTGGTTCTACATGTGCGGCGCGGTGCTCGCCTCGCGCGAGCGCTCGCACCTCGCGGCGGACTTCATGTCGGTCATGGTGAGCGACCCGCGCAAGCTGCGGATCATCGGCACCGTGACCACCTTCATCTCGCTCGTGCTGGCGATCTTCTTCACCGCCTGGGCCTGGAGCCTCGTCTCCTGGGGCGTCGAGCGCGGCCAGAGCACGCCGGTCTTCTCGCTGCCCATGTGGGTCAGCCAGGCCAGCCTGCTCTTCGCGGCGTTCTGCTTCGTTCTCTACCTCGCGCGGGACCTGGTCCGCGACCTCAGCGGCAAGGAGTCCTGACCGATGGGAGCCGTCTACGCAATTCTCGCCGTCGTGGCGCTCATGATGCTGGGCGTGCCGGTGGTCTTCTCCTTCGCCGCCATGACGCTGGTGCTGTCGCTGGCCTATGACGTCGACATCTCGTCGCTGATGACCACCGGCTTCTGGTCGGTCAACTCGATCATCCTGACCGCGCTGCCGCTCTTCGTGATGACCGGCTACCTGATGCAGTCTGGCGGGCTGGCACGGCGGCTGGTGGAATTCGTCGAGACCCTCGTCGGGCGCTCGCGCACCGGCATGGGGACCTCGATGGTGGTGGCCTGCGGCGTCTTCGGGGCGATCTCGGGCACCGGCTCGGCGGCGGTCGCCTCGATCGGCTCGATCATGATCGACCCGATGGAAAAGCATGGCTACAGCCGTGGCTACACCTCGGCGCTGCTCGGCATCTCGTCGCTGCTGGGGCTGCTCATCCCGCCGTCGATCACCATGATCCTCTTCGCCGTGGTCACCAAGCAATCGGTCGCCGCCTGCTTCCTCGCCACCATCGGGCCGGGCATCCTGCTGATGATCGTGCTGTCGGTGCTGAACACGCTGCACGTCCGGCGCAACGGCGGCAACAGCAAGGACGTGATGAGCTGGGCGGTGCGCGCCCGCGCCATCGGCTCGGACGGCTGGAAGGCCGCCCCCGCCCTGCTGCTGCCGGTGCTGATCCTCGGCGGCATCTACGGCGGCATCTTCACCCCGACCGAGGCCGCGGCGCTCTCCGTCGTCTACGCCATACCCGTCGGCTTCTTCGTCTACCGCGAGCTGACGCTGAAGAGCCTGCTCTCGGCGGTCGTCGAGGCGGCCACCACCACGGGCGTCATCATGATCATCCTGGTGTTCAGCTTCGTCGCCTCGCGCATCTTCACCCTCGAGCGCGTGCCGCAGGCGCTGACCGACCTGCTGCTCGGCACCTTCGAGAGCCCGGTGCTGATCCTGCTCCTGGTCAACGTCTTCCTGATCCTGCTCGGCATGATCATGGACGACGTCAGCGTGATCGCCATCATCAGCCCGCTGGTGGTGCCGGTGATGCAGTCGATCGGCGTCGACCCGGTGCATTTCGCCGCGATCATCGGCACCTCGGTGGTGATCGGCGCGAACAGCCCGCCGATGGCCCCGATCCTCTTCATGGCCTGCCGCGTCGGCAAGGTCGGGATGAAGGACGTGATCCGCCCCGCGCTCTTCTTCATGACCTTTGCCGCGCTGCCCGTGATGCTGGTGACGACCTACTGGCCGGACCTCTCGCTCTTCCTGCCGCGCGCCGCCGGCTACCTGCCCTGATCCCCTTCCGAAAGGTGACACCATGACCTTCAGACTGACACTCGAGGGGATCTACACCCCGCTCGTCACCCCGCTGAACGCGGACGGCTCGTTCAACCTGGATCGCCTCGCCGACATCGTCGAACACCTCATCGAAAAGGGCGTGCACGGCCTGATCTCGGGCGGCTCGACCGGCGAGAACTACGCCCAGACCGTCGAGGAGCGCCTGCAGCTGGCGACGTTCATCACCGAGGCCACGAAGGGCCGCCTGCCGGTCATCGTCGGTACCGGCGCGATGCGCACCGAGGACAGCATCGCGCTGGCGAAAGGCGCGCGCGAGATGGGCGCCGATGCGCTGCTGCTTGGCACCCCGCCCTACTCGGTGCCGACGGAGCGCGAGAACGCGCTGAACGCGCTGGCCATCGACCGCGCCGCCGACCTGCCGATCATCCTCTACAACTACCCCGGCCGGATGGGCGTCAGCATGGGCGAGGAGTTCCTGAACCGCGTCAGCCGCTCGCGCAACGTGATCGGCATCAAGGAAAGCTCGGGAGACATCAACCGCGTCCACCTGCTGGCCCGCGACTACCCGCACATCCAGATGTCCTGCGGCATGGACGACCAGGCGCTGGAGTTCTTCGCCTGGGGCGCGCGCAGCTGGATCTGCGCCGGCTCGAACTTCCTGCCCGAGGAACACGTCTACCTCTACGAGACCTGCGTGCTGAACGGCGACTTCGTGAAAGGCCGCAAGATCATGTCGGCGATGATGCCGCTGATGCGCGTGCTCGAGCAGGGCGGCAAGTTCATCCAATGCGTCAAGCACGGCACCACCGTGCAGGCCGTGCCCACCGGCGGCATGCGCCCGCCGCTCAAGGGGCTCAACATCGACGAGAAGCGCGAGCTCGAACAGGTGATCCGCGTGCTCAAGACCACCATCGCAGACATCAAGGCAGGGAACTGATCCGATGACCGATCTTCTGACAAAGGCTGAATACGCAGCCCTCGCCAAGTCCCTCGACCTGCCGGTGAACGCCTTCATCGACGGCAGCTTCCGCCCGGCGCAGTCGGGCAGGACCTTCGAGACGGTGAACCCCGCCACCGGCGCCAAGTTGGCCGATGTGGCCGCCTGCGGGTCCGAGGACGTGGACTTCGCCGTTGCCAAGGCGCGCGAGGCCTTCGAGGACGGGCGCTGGTCGCGCCTGCATCCGGGCGCGCGCAAGGAGGTGCTGCTGAAGCTGGTGAAGCTGCTCGAACGCAACCAGCCCGAGCTGGCCGTGCTGGAAAGCATCGACAGCGGCAAGCCGGTCTACGACTGCGCCACCACCGACATCCCCGAGACCATCCATTGCCTCAAGTGGCACGCCGAGCTGATCGACAAGATCTACGATCAGGTCGCCCCGTCCTCGGACAGCCACATCGCGCTAGTCGTGCGCGAGGCGGTCGGCGTGGTCGGCCTCGTGCTGCCATGGAACTTCCCGCTGCTGATGCTGGCGTGGAAGATCGGCCCGGCGCTGGCCGCGGGCTGCTCGGTGGTGGTCAAGCCGGCGGCCGAGACTTCGCTCTCGACGCTGCGCCTCGCCGAGCTGGCGATGGAGGCCGGCCTGCCCGCGGGCGTGCTGAACGTCGTGACCGGCAGCGGCGCCGAGGTCGGCGAGCCGCTGGGCCGTCACCCCGATGTCGACATGGTCTCCTTCACCGGCTCCACCGCCACCGGCCGGCGCTTCCTGCACTATTCGGCCGACAGCAACCTCAAGGAAGTCGTGCTCGAGATGGGCGGCAAGAACCCCTGCATCGTGCTCGATGACGCCGAGAACCTCGACGTGGTCGCGGCGCATGTGGTCAACGGTGCGTTCTGGAACATGGGCGAGAACTGCTCGGCGGCCTCGCGGCTGATCGTGCAGTCGGGCGTCAAGGCAAGGCTCCTCGAGAAGGTCGCCGCCCATGCCCGCGAATGGCCGGTCGGCGATCCGCTCGACCCCGAGACCCGCATCGGCGCGCTTGTCTCCAAGGCGCATTACGACAAGGTCGCGGGCTATCTCGGCAAGGTCGGCAAGGGCAAGGTGGTGATCGGCGGCGAGGCCAACGGCACCCATGTCTCGCCCACCGTCGTCGAGATCCCCGGCAATGACCATGTGCTCGCCCGCGAGGAGATCTTCGGTCCGATCCTGTCGGTGATCGAGGTCGGGAGCTTCGAGGAGGCGATCCGCGTCGCCAATGACACCGACTACGGGCTGGCGGCCTCGATCTTCACGTCGAACGCCAAGCGCGCCATCCGCGGCGCGCGGATGATCCGCGCCGGCACCGTCACCGTGAACAGCTTCGGTGAGGGTGACATCTCGACCCCGTTCGGCGGCTACAAGCAGTCGGGCTTCGGCGGGCGCGACAACTCCATCCACGCGCATGACCAGTACACCCAGCTGAAGACGATCTGGCTCGACCTGAGCGATGACGCCGGCGACACTGTCGACTGACCTTCCCTCCGGGGGCGGCACCCTGCCCGCCCCCGCCCCCCTTGCGCACCTCAATGCCCCCGTGGGCTCCGGCCCCGGTTTCGGGAGTTTCCCCATGTCTCGAAGCTACACCGCCCGCCGCACCCCGCGGCACACCGGGGCCGCCGCCTGGGACGCGATCCTCGGCCCGCGCGCGCCCCATGCGCCGCTGCAGGGCACGCAGACCTGCGATGTCGCGGTGATCGGCGGCGGCTTCGCCGGGCTCAGCGCCGCGCGCCGCCTGCTCCAGCTGGCGCCGCAGGCAAGGATCGCGCTCATCGACGCCGGCCGCATCGGTCAGGGCGCCTCGGGCCGCAACTCCGGCTTCATGATCGACCTGCCGCACGAGCTGACCTCGGACAATTACGCCGGCGAGACCAAGGCGCAGGACCAGCGGGTCATCCGCACCAACCGCGCCGCCATCGCCTTTGCCGCCGAGGCGGTGCAGGAGCTTGGCATCTCGCCCGAGTTCTTCCGCCGCGACGGCAAGGTCAACGGCGCGGCCGGCGACAAGAGCCACCGCCAGAACCTCTCCTATGCCGCGCATCTCGCCACGCTGGAGGAGCCACACGAGGCGCTGGACGCGCAGGCGATGTTCGAGCTGACCGGCAGCCGCCACTACCTGTCGGGGCTCTACACGCCGGGCACGGTGATGCTGCAACCAGCCGGCTATGTCCGCGGCCTCGCCGCCGGGCTGGCGCGCCACATCCGCCTCTTCGAGGACAGTCCGGTCCTCTCGCTCGACCGCGGCAACGACGCATGGACCCTGCGCAGCCTCGCAGGTGAGCTGCACGCCGGGCAGGTCATCATGGCCACCAATGGCCATCTCGAGAGCTTCGGCTTCATGCGCAACCGGCTGATGCACATCTTCCTTTTCGCCTGCATGACCGAGGAGCTCTCGCCCGAGGCGCTGCAGCGTCTCGGCGGCGCGCCCTGCTGGGGCATCACCCCCTCGGATCCCATGGGCACCACGCTGCGCCGGATCAGCATCGGCCAGGGCGGCAACCGCATCGTCACCCGCAGCATCGCGACGATGGAGCCGGGCATGGAGACCACCCCCGCGCAGATGCGCCACGCCGAGGGTGTCATGCGCCAGAAATTTGCCGACCGGTTCCCCCAGCTGGCCGGGGTGAAGATGGCGCACGGCTGGTCCGGGCACCTCTGCCTATCGCGCAACCATGTCTCGGTCACCGGCCGGCTCGACGACGGACTCTTCGCCGCCTGCTGCCAGAACGGTCTCGGCACCGCGCGCGGCACGCTGACCGGGATTTGCGCCGCGGAGCAGGCGCTTGGCCACGAGAGCGAGATCACCCGCTTTTTCGCACAGGAGCCGGAACCAACCCGCCTGCCGCCCGCGCCCCTTGCCAGGATCGGGGCGAACATGTTCATTCGGTGGCGCGAGCACCAGGCGCGCAGCGAGTGACGATCCGGCGAAAGGCGAGGCTGGCGATGACAGGCACCCCGAGGCAGTCGCGCTCCGTGAGACGCAGGTTCCTGCCCTCGCTCGGCTCCTTCGCGACCTTCGAGGTGGCGGCCAAGCACCTCTCCTTCACCCAGGCCGCGACCGAGCTCAACGTGACGCAGGCGGCGATCAGCCAGCAGATCCGCGCGCTCGAGAAGGGGCTCGGCGCACGGCTCTTCCACCGCCAGCACAACGCGCTCGAACTGACGCAGGAGGGGCGCACGCTGCTGGCGGCGGTGACCCTCGGGCTCGACGCGCTGGCCGATGCCGCGGCACGGGTCGGCCAGTCCGCCGACGAGAGCACGATCACCTGCGCGGGCACCAATGCCGCCATCACCTTCTGGTTCCGCCCCATGGCCGCGCGATTTCGCCAGAGCCACCCCGGCACCCGCTTCGTGCTGCTCTCCTCGGACGAGAACGACACGCTCTCGAATTTCGAGGAGGTGGACATGGCGCTGATCTGCGGCAACGACCGCAGGCCGCCGGGCGAGGACATGATCCCGCTCTTCCGCGAGACCGTCACCCCGGTCTGCGCGCCCTCCTACCTCGAGCGCTTCGGCACGCTCGCCAGTCCCGACGACCTGCAGAACGCCGGCCTCATGGAGCTCCACCGCATGCACTGGGCCAGCGAGGCGATCGCCTGGTATCCGCTGAGCTGGGACGACTGGTTCCGCGAGCACCTGCCCGAGGCCGAGCCGCCACGCCCGATCCTGACCACCAACAACTACGCGACGCTGACCGAGGCGGCGCTCGACGGCGAGGGCATCATGCTGGGCTGGCACCACCTCGTCGAGGACCTGGTCCAGCAGGGCCGGCTGGTGCGGCTCTTCGACGAGACCCTCGACAGCGGCCGGGTCTACTACCTGAAGCGCAACCCCGCGCGCCTCGACACACCGCATGTCGCGGCCTTCACCCAGATGCTCTTCGAGACGTGGCGCGTTTCCTGAGATTCACCGACGAGGAAGATTTTCGCGGCGTTTCATCTCGGATCGAGCAATCAGGAGCGACAAAGCCACAACGGCCAAGCCCTGAGAACGGTGCGCAAAAGAGCAAGGCATCGTTCTTTCCTCAAGCCGGATTATGGCTTGGGACCCGCCGTTCAAGAGCCCGCCCCGTGCCCGTTCGGAACGCCGAGAACTTGCCGGATCGCGTCTTCGCATCGGTCCCTGTTCCGTGGCTCGGGACACAGGAGCGAAAAGGCAGAGGCCTCGCGGTCAATGAGCGCCAGCGCGATCAGGCAGCGCATCTCGTCCTCCAATGCAAAGAGCCCGCACAGGGGCGACCGGCAGCGATGGCGCTCGATGAACCCGTGCATGTCTTCCGGCGAGGGCCAGATCGCGGGCCTCGCTGTCGCCGCGAAGGGCAGCATCCGTACCGCCGCAGGGGCGTCCTGCTGTCGCACCGGGCGCAATATCAACCCGCAAGCCTCGAGACGCGGCGGGTTCAGCAGGTGCCATTGCCCGGCGGTCATCACGTAGTCATGGCAGTCCTGCGCGGCGTGCGTCGCCTGAAAGAACATCCTGCGGGAGGCAGGTGCCCGCGCGAACCCCGTCACCGCCAGCACCCCGGCCGAGGACTGGTTGTCCCGGCGACAGGTGGCGATCAGCGGCGGGGCAAGGGTAGCCGCGAAATGGCAGGAGATCGCCGCGCGCAAGACGCGCTGCATGAGCCCCCTGCCCCGCTGCGCGGGCTCGAGCCAGAACCAGACCGAGGCACCGAGCCCAAGACATCCGGCAACATCTCCGCCGCACTCGATGATCCGGACACGCTGCGCCGGGTCCATCGCGTGGCGCCAGAAGACCTCCGCATCCGACTGCAGGAACGGGTGCGGCACGGCCGCCAGCCACCGGGCGGTCTCGAGCGCCCCGAGCTGCTGGCTGACGGCGGGCAGATCGCTGCGCGTCATCGGCCTGAGGCAGAAATCTCCTTGCTCCAGACGCTGCGGGTATCGATCCATCTTCGGCCTGCCCATCGGAAAGGACCCCAGCATGCGGGACGGAGGCGGATCAAGGCAAGCCTCGCGATTCGTCATTCTGCCCTGCGGCGAAAAAAGCTGCGCTGCAGCGAAGATTTAATCGAAACAAAGCGTTACACAGGGTTTCCCGCGACCGTAAGGGAACTTTACGGATCCCCCTCCGACCTCGCCCGAAGGCGGGAAAAACCGCCCGGCCATGGCGGATTTCTTTGTGGCCCCCCGCGGCCGCGCTAGCATGTGCAGACCTTGACCGACCGCACACTCGAGGGAGGGAGGCGCCGGTGTTCAACGCTGCAATAGACCGCCGCCGGGATAGGAGGGCGCGCCGATGACAGGTCAGCCGCGCTCGATCCCGGACATTCTCTCCGCCCGGCTGTGCACCATTCAATCCATCGCCTCGGCGAACGCCGAACACCTGCGCCTGAGCCAGTTGGCCGGGGGAATGATGGTGCTCGACATGAAGGACGAAGCCGACGGGACCACCAGCACGCAACGCGACGAGGCGCGCGGGCAGGTCTACGCGGCCCTGCAGGCCACCATTGACGCGATCCGCGAGCTCGAACTGCAGCTTGCCGATCTGGACAGGGAATTGGAGGCCGCCGTGGCCCGCGAGGAAGAGTAGATGACACATCATGGAACTCCGCAGGGAGCACTGTCGCTTTTCGATCTGATCGGCCGGGCGTGGGATCTCGGCTGCCCGGTTGCGCAACTCGTCTTCAACGCATCCCAGACCGCCGTCGCGGCGCCCTGTTCGGACGGCTCGGTCCGCTTCCTGCCGGTGGCGGATTCCGAACATCCCGAAACGCGGATGCGGGTCGAGTTCGACACCGGACGCATGAGCATCCGCCCCCGGAAGAACGGCCTGCCCGCGGCGTTCGGCACCGGCGAGCCCGTTGTCAGGGAGGAGCCCGGCATGTGCCGCCTCGGTACGGAGGGGTTTGCGGCCATCGGCCTCGACGGCGGGCTCTGGCGCGCCACCGCGCGCGGTCAGTTCCTGCGGATCGCGCAGGGCAGTCCCGCACCCTTCGATGCCCTCTGTGACCTGCCCGGCGAAGGCGGTCTGGCCGCGGTGCAGGGAAGCGAGCTGAAGATATTCGGCCCGGATGGCGCCGCCTTGCCGGGCTCGGTCCCGCTCGCGCACGGCGTCCGGCGCCTGCGCCTGTCTCCCGACGGCCGGACGCTGGCCTGCTGGCGCCCCGGGTCGCTGACGCTGGTCGACCTTGCTACCGCCGCGGTCGTCGCCACGGTTGAGGGCGAAGGCGATCTCCTCGACCTGGCATGGTCGCCGGACGGACGCTGGATCGCCGGCGGGTGCCGCGAGAAGGCACTGCTTCTCTACGATACGCAGGCCCGCCAAGCCGACCGCATCGTCGATTTCCCGGCGCCGGTTGGCCAGGTCGCCTTCAGCGCTCCGGCGCGGGCGCTGATCGCCTCGGGCGCCTTCAGGACGGTGGGCTGGCGGCTGCCAGACCTTCCCTTCGGCGATCACGGGGGGGAGGCGATCGAAACCGGTCGCGCGGGTCTCACCCTCGTCGAGGCCGTCGCGGCGCATCCCGCCCGCGATCTTTGCGCGGTGGGCTATGCAAACGGCCTCGTCACCCTCAGCCGCATCGGCCAGCGCGACGAGATGATGCTGCGCGAAGGCACCGGCCGTGCGGTGACCGCGCTGTCCTGGTCCGCGGATGGCAGCCACCTGGCCCTGGGCAGCGATGATGGCACGGCCGCCATCGTGACCTTCCCCAAATCGATGTTCAAATGAGACCGCATTCGGGAGGAGACCCAATGAACGCGACACTCACCGCCGAGGAACTGAGCAAGGACAGGTACTTCCAGAGCCTCGCCAAGATCGCCGAAGAGATGGTCGAGGATCATGGCAAGGACTTCGCCACCGGCGCGCTGATCCTTGCCGCCCGCTGGATCGCCGAGAACCGCTTCGGGCGGCAGGAGGATCCGCGGCACTAGCGGCGCAGGGCTAGTGCCGCTTCGGCCCGCCGGACGCGCGGGCCGGAGCGGGGGAGGCGAGGCTCTGGATCTGATTGACAAGGATGCCGCTCAGCGGGGCGGCAAGCGGCGCAAGGCTGCGCGCGCCGCCGTCGTCGTCCAAGGCGGCGATGCCGGCCGCCGCGAGGATGTCGGTCAGTTCGGGCTTCAGGAGCTGCGCAAAGGCGCAGAGTTCATGCAGTCTGAAGGTCGCGAAATGAAGGCTGTCGTCGTTCAGCAGGATCTGGCCATCCCGACGCCCGGGCGTATCCGTCCGCAGCGCGTTGCTGTGCACCGCCGCCCCCAGTGTGGTCAGGACGCTGCGCCGCCATTTCGCGTAGTCGGTGTCGTCGGAATGGTCGATGCCCACCGAATAGAGCCGCTCGGAAATCGCGCGGAACGCCCGGCCTCCGGCGATATGCCGTCGCCAGAAATCGCTGGCGCTGTCGGGCGTGCGGCACTGGGCGAAATTCTCGGCGAGCCGGGCGCGGATCAGCAGGACCAGGGCCATGTCCGCGTCCTCGGAGATCGATCGGGCGATCTGCATCGCCGGCATCGGCAGGTCGGTGAGCGCAAGCAACCGCAGCGCCGAGAGCTGTTCGATCAACCGGGCGGAGACCCCAGCCAGCCCGTACCACTGCGCCCCGGAAAGGCCGGGGACCGAGTGGCGATGGCCCGCGGCCGTCGCGGCGTGAAAGGCCCTGGCCCAGATCACGCCCTGGTCGAAGAGAAACACCAGGTCGACCTGCGCGCTCGTGGCCGAGCCGTCGACGCGCGGCAGCGCACGGAAGCCGGGCAGGCTGCGCAGGCTGTGCCGCCAGACACCGTGGAAATCCAGGCCCCGCGCGGACCAGAGCTGGCTCACCCGCGCCAGAAGCTGCGGCGACACTCCGGGATAGGACAGGTCGGGCGGCGCGCTTTCCAGGGGAATGACACCGTCCACGGGATTTCGATCGCTCATGGCGCAACATCACGGATAGGGATCGCGAGAAGGATAGACCGGTCTTTCGGCCGCAGGCCAGCGCTTTGTGGGGGGCGTTGCTGATGTCCGCCGGGCTTCGTCTCGATGCGCGGCAGACGCAGACCTTCAAGGTCAGCCAACTCATCGGCGTGCTGCAGATGTCGGCGGACGAGCTCGACGAGCATCTGGCCGATGCGGGGCGCGACAACCCGATGCTGCTGGTGCGCTCTTCGCGGCAGGCGGCGCGCGTCTCGGGCAGCATTTCCGGCATCATCGAGGACACCACCGCCGATGCCGCGAGCAGCCTCTACGACCACGTCATGCGCGAGCTTGGCACGCTGCTCCTGCACGAGGGGCCCGTGCGCCGCGTCGTTCTCGCGCTGATCGAGGACCTGGAGCCCTCCGGCTGGCTGGGACGGCCCTTGTCCCTGATCGCCCAAGATCTCGGCCTCGGCGAGCCGACCCTGCTGGCCGCGCTGGCGCTGGTGCAGAAGAAGGTCTCTCCCGCCGGGCTCTTTGCGCGTGACCTCGCGGACTGCCTGCGGCTGCAACTCGTCGAGCGCGATCTCTGGACGGCCGAGATGGCGCGCGTCGTCGCGAACCTTGGCGCGATGGAGCGCGGCGGCGTTCAGGGCGTGGCAGAGGCCGCAGCGCTGCCGCCTGCCCGGGTCACGGCGTGCCTCTCGGCGATCCGGCGCTGCGATCCGAAACCCGGCGCGGCCTTTGCCTGCGATCCCACGCTGGCGCGCGAGCCGGACGTGCGCGTGACGTGGGAGCGGGGCGGCTGGAGCGTCGAACTGCCCCTGGCCGGGCACCGCGACATTCGCGTGGCCCCCCTCGCGGCCGGGCAACCCTGCCGCGGCCTGCGCGAGGCCCGGATGCGGGCAAGGGCGCTGAAACACGCGCTCGACCTGCGGCGCTCGGCGCAGGAGAGGGTCGTCCGCGCGCTGGTCGACCGGCAGGGCGACTTCTTCCGCGACGGCCCCGGCGCGCTCTGCCCGCTGACCATGGCGGAGATTGCCGCTGCAACCGGCTTCAACCCCAGCACGGTGAGCCGCGTCCTCAACGGACTGCTGATCGAGGGCCCGAACGGCATGTTCGAGGCAAGGGCACTCTGCGCCGGGGCCGCGTCAACCGGCGCAGGCCCCTCGAAACCCCGGGTCCTGACCCGCATCCGCGCCTTGCTGCGGTCCGAGGATCCCGCCGCGCCGCTGACCGACGAGTGCCTTGCCGGGATGCTGGAGGCCGAGGGTCTCGCTGTGTCCCGGCGGGTGGTCGCCAAGTACCGGCAGGAGCTTGGCTTGCCGCCTGCTCACAAGCGGCGGCAGCGTCCCTGACAGCGCCTCCGGCGGTCGCCGAGGCCTTTCCACCGATCTTGTCACGCGGATCTCGGCACGCAGGGAACTGCGGTCCGCGTGAGCGTTTTGAGAGTGTAATGCTGACCTGTTGGGCGGTTTGTAAAGCTCCGCAGGCGAAACCGTAACGAAACCGTAAAGATTTGCGACAGCGTCCGCGCGCCTCGGGACCGACCCGGACAGCCGCGCGCGGAAATCATCAGGGTCCCAAGATTTTTAATCAAAATATTTCAATTACTTAAACTACTTCCCTGTCTCCCGACCCTCATTTCCCCCCGTTCTGGAACGGGCCGTGCAGGAAGAACCGCACAAGACAGCTTGCGGTCGTCCAGACGGGAGGCCGCCAAAGAACGAAGGACAGGGAGACGGGATCCGTCGCCGTTGCCGAGGGCCGGCCCAGACCGGGCAGGCAGGGCAACCGGGGCGGGCACGTGAGGCTTCTCAACCTTTGCCGGAACCGGCGTCCCGGATGACGTGGGCGCTCTATCGCAACGGCGAAAGCCGCCAATCGCGGCCGGGTCCCCGGTCGCAGAGCTCCGAGGAGGCTCATGGCATGACTTTGACGCTCAACAAGATCACGTCTCAGCGCGGGATTTCGGTCGGGGAGGCCACCAAGAAGATTTCCGATCTCGGGTGGAACCCCACCTTTGTTCAGGAAGCCAACACCTTCCCCACCGACTACAAGATCTCGAAGGCGCCGCGCGACCCGATGAAGCAGGTCCTGCGCTCCTACTTCCCGATGCAGGAAGAGAAGGACAACCGGGTCTACGGCGCGCTCGATGCCGCCCTGCGCGGCGACATGTTCCGCAACGTGGAACCGCGCTGGGTCGAGTGGATGAAGCTCTTCCTGGCGATCATCCCCTTCCCCGAGATTTCCGCAGCCCGCTCGATGGCCATGGTCGCCCGCCTGGCCCCCGGCGAGGATCTGCGCACCGGCTTCACCATGCAGATGGTCGACGAGTTCCGCCATTCCACGATCCAGATGAACCTGAAGAAGTGGTACATGGAGAACTACATCGACCCCGCCGGGTTCGACATCACCGAGGAAGCCTTCGGCAAGTGCTATGCCACCACCATCGGGCGGCAGTTCGGCGAGGGCTTCATCACCGGCGACACCATGACCGCCGCCTGCATGTACCTGACCGTGGTCGCGGAAACCGCCTTCACCAACACGCTCTTCGTCGCCATGCCCTCCGAGGCGGCGCGCAACGGTGACTATGCGCTGCCGACCGTGTTCCTGTCGGTGCAGTCCGACGAGAGCCGGCACATTGGCAACGGCCACTCGATGCTGATGGCCGCGCTGAAGGAGCCCGAGAACCACCTGCTGCTGGAACGCGACCTGCGCTACGCCTTCTGGCAGAACCACGCGATCGTCGACGCGGCCATCGGCACGTTCATCGAATACGGCACCACCAACCGCGACAAGGACAAGGAATCCTACGCGGAGATGTGGCACCGCTGGATCTTCGAGGACTACTACCGCACCTACATGCTGCCGCTCGAGAAATACGGCGTGAAGGTACACCACGACGACGTGCAGGAAGCCTGGAAGCGCATCACCGAGAAGAACTACGTCCACAAGGTCGCCCAGTTCTTCGCCGTCGGCTGGCCGGTGAACTTCTGGCGGATCGAGGCGCAGACCGACAAGGACTTCGAATGGTTCGAGCACAAGTACCCGGGCTGGTACGCCGAGTTCGGCGATTTCTGGAAATGGTACGGGAAGCTCTCGAAGCCGGGTGAGAAGGTGATCACCTTCAACGAGGAGACCGGCTACGTCTACCCGCACCGCTGCTGGTCCTGCCTCGTGCCCTGCCTCATCCGCGAGGACATGGTGATCGACCAGATCGACGGCCAGTGGCACACCTTCGCCCACGAGCTCGACCGCTGGACCGCCGTCGAGGCCTTTGCCGACGAGTACCAGGGCCGGCCGACGCCGGCGATGGGCAAGTTCTCGGGCAAGCGCGAATGGGAGACGGTCTACGACGGCTGGGATCTCGCCGACGCCATCGTCGATCTGAACTTCGTGCGTGACGACGGCCAGACGCTGGTGCCGCAGCCGCACCTGCGCTTCGACGACAAGGACATGTGGAAGCTCGAGCACGTCCGCGGCCACACGCTGCGCTCGCCGCTCAACATGCTGCGCGCCATGTCCGACGCCGACCGCGACGCCCATGTCGCCGAGTACCGCAAGGGCTTCACCATCAATCCTTGCAACTGAGCGATGCGGGGAGGCCGCCCACCGGCCTCCCCACCGGTCCGCGCCGGGAAAACGCGGCCACACCAGGGAGAAGACAGACATGGCGGACATCCATACCGTCCGATTGGAGCCGGTAGGCGTCGAGTTCGAGGTCGAAGAGGGCGAGACCGTCCTCGACGCGGCGTTCCGACAGGGCATCGCGCTGCCGCACGGCTGCAAGGAGGGTCAGTGCTCGGCCTGCAAATGCGTCCAGCTCGAGGGCGAGACCGAGATGCTCAAATACTCGACCTTCGCGCTGAACGACAGCGAGAAGGAGACCGGCCACGTCCTGATGTGCCGGACCCTCGTCTGGAGCGACGTCGAGATCGAGCTGCTGAACTACGACGAGGAGGTGCTCTCCAAGTCCATTCCGGTGAAGCAGTTCTCCGGCAAGATCGTCGATTTCCAGAAGCTGACCCATGACATCCGGGGCGTCCAGATCGAGCTGGATGCGCCTTTGAAATTCTGGGCGGGCCAATATGTCGACATCTCCGTCAGGACCGAAGAGGGGGAGACGATTACACGCTCGTTCTCCATGGCAAATCCGCCGAGCGAAACCCAGAAACTCTCGTTCATCATCAAGAAATACCCCGACGGACGGTTCTCGAACGAGCTCGACAACGGCGGTATCCGCGCCGGAGCCGACGTCTCGGTGCGAGGCCCCTACGGAATGTGCTTCCGACGGGAAGAGCGAGACGGACCCATGATCCTCGTCGGCGCGGGCTCTGGCATGTCGCCGGTCTGGTCGATCCTCAGGGACCAGGTGGTCAGCGGCGAGACCCGGCCGGTCTACTTCTTCTACGGCGCGCGCACTCAGACCGACCTCTTCAAGCTCGACGAGATCGGCGCGTTGACGGCAGCGAACCCCAACGTCGAGTTCATCCCCGTCCTCAGCCACGAGGCCGAGGGCAACGGCTGGGCGGGAGAGCGCGGCTTCGTCCACGAATGCGTGGACCGGCGGCTCAGGGCGCTGGGGATCGAGGGCGAGGGCGACGTCTACGCCTGCGGCCCGCCGCCGATGATCGACGCGCTGCAGCCGGTGCTCTTCATGCACGACTTCGACTCCGATCGCATCTTCTTCGACCGCTTCACCACCACTTCTGGTTCTTCGGGCCACTGAGACCGGCCCGAACGCTAGTGGATTGAAAAAACCAAAGGAAAGGGAGGCTACAATGGTAGCAACATCAAGCTCGGTTGGATCCGGGGCGGCCGGTGCCGCCACCTTCGTCGGCTCGAAGAGCCGCAGGTACAACTACTTCGAGCCGCGCGGCAAGCGGGCAACGCATTACGAGGACGTCACCGTCGACGTGCAGCCCGATCCCGAACGCTACCTGATCCAGAACTGGATCATCGAGTTCGAGAACGGCAAGGGCGGCGGCGCCTACCAGAAGACCAACACCAAGGCGCAGTCCTCGAACTGGCATGCCTTCCGCGCCCCGGACCAGGAATGGGAGCGCACCCACTACCAGCGCCAGTCGCGGATCGAGACGATGGTGCAGAACGTCATCGCCAACGCGCGCAAGGCGGGGGCTCCGGCCGCCTTCGACAAGGTCTGGACGACCATCCTGCAGAAGCACCTCGGCGCGTGGAAACATGCCGAGTTCGGTCTGGGCACCTCGCTCATGCAGGCGCAGCGCTACGGCTACACCCAGATGATCAACAACGCCACGCTGACCAACTCTTCCTACAAGATGCGGCTGGCGCAGGACATCACGCTCTACCTCGCCGAGATCGGCATGGACATCGAGGGCTGGGACGACACGCTGGGCAAAAAGGCCTGGCTGGAAGACCCTATCTGGCAGCCGACCCGCGAGGCGGTCGAGACGATCATGGGCTGCGAGGACTACCTCGAGCAGTATTTCGCCATCAACATCGTCTTCGAGCCCCTCGTGGGCGAGCTGGTCCGCTCCGGCTTCTTCATGCAGGCGGCGGCGGCGAACAACGACTTCATCACGCCCCCGGTGATCTCGGCGGCGGAGGCCGACTACGAGCGCAACCTCGCCAACACGGTGGACCTGATCTACCTGCTGGCAAACGATCCCGAGTTCGGCGCCCAGAACAAGGCGCTGTTCCAGACCTGGATCACCAGGCATGGCGCGCTTGCCGACAAGGCCGCCGCCGCGCTCCAGCCGATCTGGTCGCAACCCCATTCCAAGCCGGTCTCCTTCGAGGACGTCAAGGCGGTGTCGCACGAGCGCATCGGCCAGATCCTCGGCGAACTCGGCCTCAGCCGCTAACGACAGCAGGGAGGAGACACACCATGTCGACAGCCGCACGCGACGCCTCGAAGAGCAACATCTTCAAGTCGATGAAGGACATCACCTTCGAACAGACGATCTCGCACCAATGCGGGGTCACGATGAACGACAGCGTCGAGGCCCGCGCCATCGCCGAGTTCATGGAGGAGCAGGACCCGAACGTCACCGTCACCTACAACCCGGCCACCATCCGGATCGACGGCGAGGGCAAGCTGATCTTCAAGATGGACGAGATCAGCGAATACCTCGGGCGCGACATGACCGCCGAGATCTTCGAGGTCAACACCTCCACCCACTACGGGCGGATGGTCCGCGTCGACGACAACACCGTGATCCTCTTCGGGGACATGGACGAGGTCATGGAATACATCTGACCGGTTTCCCCGGCACGCCGGGGCCGGTCCGCCGGCCCCCTCTTTCCAGCAGTTCCATTCAGACAGCGAGATCAGGGAGGACACCATGTACAAGACGCCCGAGGGAAAAGAGGTCTTCATTCTGGACGGCCACACCCACTTCTGGGACGGCAGCCCCGAGAACCAGTCCAACATCCACGGCAAGCAGTTCATCGACTGCTTCTACGCCTACCACGCGAACCTCAGCCCCAGGGACCAGCTCTGGGCAAAGGCGAAGTTCGAGAAATACACCGCCGACGACATCTACCGCGACCTCTTCATCGACGGGCCGGACGACATGGCGATCATCCAGTCCACCTACCTGTCGGATTTCTACAAGAACGGCTTCTCCTCGATCGAACGCAGCTCGACCATGGCGGCGCGCCATCCCGAGCGCTTCATCGTGAACGGCACCTTCGATCCGCGCGACGGCGAGAAGGCGCTGGAATACATCCACTACATGAAGGAGGAGTTCGATATCACCGGCGTGAAGATGTACACGGCCGAGTGGAACGGCGCCTCGAAGGGCTGGGCGCTCAACGATCCGCAGGCCTACAAGTGCTTCGAGCTCTGCGAAAAGCTCGGGATCAGGAACATCCACGTCCACAAGGGCCCGACGATCATCCCGCTGTCGAAGGACGCCTTCGACGTGCATGACGTGGACTATGCCGCCACCGATTTCCAGAACCTCAACTGGATCATCGAGCATTGCGGCCTGCCGCGGCTCGACGATTTCTGCTGGATCGCCGTGCAGGAGACCAACGTCTACGGCGGGCTCGCGGTCGCCCTGCCCTTCATCCACACCCGGCCCCGCTACTTTGCCGAGGTGCTGGCCGAGCTGCTGTTCTGGGTCGGCGAGGACAAGCTGCTCTTCGGTTCGGACTACGCGATCTGGACGCCGCAATGGCTGGTCGAGCGGTTCTGGAACTTCCAGATCCCCGACGACATCGCCGAGGAACGCGGCGTGCAGCTGACCGACGCGATCAAGGAAAAGATCCTCGGCCTCAACGCGGCGCGCCTCTACGGCATCGACGTCGAGGCCAAGAAGAAGCAGCTCGCCGGCGCCCCGGTGCAGCTGGCCGCGGAGTAAGGGCGATGATGACGGACATCATCAGGGCCGATCTCGAGACCGACGTCTGGGAACGCCTCGAGAGGGTGACCGATCCCGAGCTCGACGAACCCGTCACCGAGATGGGCTTCGTCGAGCGCGTGGAGGTCATCGACGCGCGGCGGGTGGAGGTCGATTTCCGGCTTCCCACCTACTGGTGCTCGCCCAACTTCGCCTTCCTCATGGCCTTCGGCATCCGGCGCGAGATCGACGCCATGCCCTGGGTCCGCGAGGCGCGGGTGACGCTGCGGGACCATTGCTTCGGCGACGAGGTCAACGCGGGCGTCAACAGCGGCCGGCCCTTCTCGGAGGTGTTTTCCGAGTATTGCAACGGCGCCGACCTTGCCGAGGTCACCGCGACCTTCCTGGCAAAGGCCTATGACCGGCGGCAGGAAAGCGTGCTTCTGGCGCTGCGCCGGCGCGGGCTGGCGGCGGGCGATCTTGTCGGCATGTCGCTGCGGGCGTTCGACCGGGTCACCTTCGACACCGCCGAGGAGGCACGCCAGGCGGCGCGCTACCGCGACCTTCTGGTGAGCCGGGGTCTGGTGCGCGGCCCGGAGGATCCGGCCTTCCCGACCTGGGACGGGCGGCCCATCGCCGAAGACGCATTTCCCGCCCACCTCGACCGCCTGCGCGGCACGAGGATCAACATGGAGTTCAACGGCGCACTGTGCCGAGGCCTGGCCTCGGTCCGCTACAAGGAGGTGAGGGTCGCCGAGGACGGCCCCACGCTCGTGGACTTCCTGCTGGACCGGGTGCCGCCCCGGCACGAGGCGGCGGCCCGCAAGTAACCGACGAAGAGAAGAGTTTTGGGAGGACACCGGCGCGCTTGCCCCGGTGATGGAGGAAGACATGGCTAAGCTGCTTGTACATGGAAAATTCGCCCGCAAGGCGCTGGCGCGCGGCGTCGCGCGGCTGGCGGCCGCGGTGGAACCGACGCTCGGCCCGAAGGGGCTGAACGCCATGGTGGACCGCCCCGTCGGCACGCCGCTCATCACCCGCGACGGGGTGAGCATCGCGTCCGAGATCGAACTCACCGACCGCTTCGAGAACATGGGCGCGCAGGTCGTGCGCGAGGTCTCGATGCAGACCAACGAGGTCGCGGGCGACGGCACCACCACCGCCATCGTGCTGGCCAATGCGCTGATCCAGCGCGAGGTCGCGTTGACCGACAATGGCGTGAAGCCGGTGGACCTCTGCAAGGGCATCGACATGGCGGTGGCGCGCATCATCAACGCCATCGACGAAAGCTCGCGCGACTGCGCGACGCACCCCGAGTATCTCGCGGCGGTGGCCCGGGTCTCGGCGACGGATCCCGAGCTTGGCGACCTCGTGGCCGAAGCCTTCCGCCGGGTCGGCCGGGAGGGCGTCATCACCGCCGAGTTCGGCGTCACGATCGAGACGACCATGGACGTGATGGAGGGCATGTCCTTCGAGCGCGGCTACATCTCGCACCACATGGTGACGGACCGCGAGCACATGGAGGCGGTCCTTCGCAACCCGCTCATCCTGATGACGGACCAGAAGATCCTGCAGCCCTCGACGCTGGACGGCGCGATCTCCATCGCCGAGGGCGAAGGCCGCTCGCTGCTGATCATCGCCGAGGAAATCGCGCCCGAGGTGGTGATCCGCCTGCTCGAGGGCGGCGGCGCGGGCAGGTTCCTGATCGTGCACCCGCCCGAATATGGCCACTGGCGCACCGCGATGATGGACGATCTTGCCATCATCACCGGCGGCGAGGTGCTGTCGCGCGATCTTGGCAAGAAGATCGAGAACGTCACCCGCGCCCAGCTTGGCGGAGCCGAGATGGTCCGCGCCACGGCCTCTGCCACCAGCGTCCTGCGCGGCGCGGGCGATCCGCAGGCCGTGGCGGCCCGGCGCAACCAGGTGCAGCGCATGTACGAGGTCGCCCCGCCGAACATCGAACAGGACAAGCTGCACGACCGGCTCGCCAAGCTCTCGGGTGGCAGCGCCATCCTCTACGCGGGCGGCTTCACCCCGGTCGAGCAGAAGCGCAAGATCCAGCTGATCGAGGACGCGCTCTGCGCCGTGCGCGCCGCCGCCGAGGATGGCGTCGTGGCGGGCGGGGGCACGGCGCTCGCGCAGGCCGCGCCGGTCCTCGACAACCTCGCCGCCATCGGGGACATCGGCAAGGGCATCGCTCTTGTCCGCTCGGTGCTGACCCAGCCGCTGCGCCGCATCGCGACCAACGCCGGGGCCGATGCCGAGCAGGTGGTGGACGCGGTGACCTCGAGCGCCGCGGGGCATGGCTACGACGCCGCGACCGGCAGCTACGGCGACATGTTCGCGGCGGGGATCATCGACCCGGCCCGCGTGGCGGCCTCGGCACTGGTCAACGCGGCCTCGGTCGCGACCCTGATCCTCACCACCGAGACGCTGGTCGCCGATCTCGCCGAGGGCGAGGCGGATCCGACCGAGGGCCCCGCCCGCGGCGGCGGCGCCGAGCTTCTCGGCCGTCCCTGACCCCCTTCCCGCCGCGCTCGAAGAACGCTGGCGGCCCGTCACCCCACCAGGAGCCACACCATGAAGGCTGCGAGACTTTACGAATACGACCCCGCGATGAACGTCGAGCTCAAGATCGAGGATGTGCCGCCACCGACAATCACGGCGCCCAACGAGGTGATCGTGAAGGTCGGCGCCGCGGGCCTCTGCCGCACCGACCTGCACATCATCGAAGGTGTCTGGAAGGACATCATGGACGGCAGCGGCACGCTCCTGCCCTATATCCTCGGGCACGAGAACGCCGGCTGGATCGAGGACGTGGGCAGCGCCGTGACCTCGGTCAAGCCGGGCGACGCGGTCATCGTTCACCCGCACCGAAGCTGCGGCATCTGCCTCAACTGCCGCTACGGGCACGACATGTACTGCGAGCATGGCCTCTTTCCGGGGCTCGGGCTCGACGGCGGCTTTGCCGAGTATTTCAAGACCTCCGAAAGCTCGGTGATCAAGCTCAACACCGGCATAACCCCGCTCGACGTCGCGCCGATGGCCGACGCCGGGATCACCGCCTACCGGGCGGCGAAGAAGGCGGCAAAGCTCACCTATCCCGGCGCCTGGACCGTGCTTCTCGGCATCGGCGGCCTCGGCCACATCGCGCTGCAATGTCTCAAGCACATGAGCGGCGGGCGGGTCATCGCGGTCGACCGGGAACCGGCGGCGCAGGTGCTTGCCAAGGAGCTTGGGGCGGACGTGGTGCTCGACGGCGGGCCGGACCTGATCCAGCAGGTCAAGGACATCACCGGCGGCGGCGCGCATGTGGTGATCGACTTCGTCGGCGAGCTCGGGGTCGAGAACATCTGCTGGAAGCTGCTCCGGCAGGGCGGCGAGCTGATCGTCGTGGGCTACGGCGCCAAGATCGAGATCCCGACGCTCGAGTTCGTGGTGAACGAGATCAAGATCGGCGGCAGCCTCGTCGGCGACTACATCGAGCTGGTCGAGCTGATGGAGCTGAACGCCGACGGCAAGGTCAAGATGCACCAGACCGAATACAAGCTCGCCAACATCAACCAGGCCATCGACGACTTCAAGCACCGGCGCTTCACCGGGCGGGGCGTCATCGTCCCCTGACGGAGCCCGAAGGCACAGCGGCGCGCGGCCGGTCCCGCCCTCCGGCCGTGCGCCCGCGCCAGAACGGCGCCTGCACCGAAACCGACACGAGACACGAGGGAGACAAGACATGGACGGAAACAAGATCGCCGCGGAAGGGCGATGCCCGGTCATGCACCGCGCCACCAATGTTGCCGGACAGGGCAACCGGGAATGGTGGCCCAACCAGCTGAACCTTGCGATCCTGCACCAGAACGCGCCGGCCTCGGACCCGATGCCCGACGGCTTCGTCTATGCCGAGGCGTTCAGGGCGCTCGATCTCGACGCGGTCAAGGCCGACCTCACCGCGCTGATGACCGACAGCCAGCCGTGGTGGCCCGCCGACTACGGCCATTACGGGCCGTTCTTCATCCGCATGGCGTGGCACAGCGCCGGCACCTACCGCACGGCGGACGGGCGCGGCGGCGCGTCCTCGGGCACGCAGCGCTTTGCGCCGCTGAACTCCTGGCCGGACAACGGCAACCTCGACAAGGCGCGCCGCCTGCTGTGGCCGGTGAAGGCGAAATACGGCAATGCGCTCAGCTGGGCGGACCTGATGATCCTTGCCGGCAATGTCGCGATCGAGAGCATGGGCGGGCGCACCTTCGGCTTCGGCGGCGGGCGCGAGGATGTCTGGGCCCCCGAGGAGGACATCTACTGGGGCGCCGAGACCGAGTGGCTGGGGGACGCGCGCTACTCGGGTGACCGCGAGCTGGCCGCGCCGCTGGCCGCGGTGCAGATGGGGCTCATCTACGTCAATCCCGAGGGGCCGAACGGCACGCCCGACCCGATCGCCTCGGGCCGCGACATCCGCGAGACCTTTGCCCGCATGGCGATGAACGACGAGGAGACCGTAGCGCTCGTGGCGGGCGGGCACACCTTCGGCAAGGCACATGGCGCCGGTGATCCCGCCCTCGTCGGCGCCGAGCCCGAGGGCGCGCCGATCGAGGCCATGGGGCTCGGCTGGCAGAACCGTCACCTCTCGGGCATGGGCGTCGACACCACCACCTCCGGCATCGAGGGCGCCTGGACCGCGCATCCGACGCGCTGGGACATGGGCTATTTCGACGTACTTTTCGGCTACGACTGGGAGCTCACGAAATCTCCGGCCGGGGCGCACATCTGGCACGCGAAGGAGCTGAAGGAGGCCGACCACGCGCCCGAGGTGGACGGCTCGGGCAAGCGCGTGCCGATCATGATGACCACCGCCGACATGGCCATGCGGCTGGACCCGGTCTACGGGCCGATCTCCCGGCGGTTCCACGAGAACCCCGATGCGTTCGCCGAGGCCTTCGCCCGCGCCTGGTTCAAGCTCACCCACCGCGACATGGGGCCGAAGGTCCGCTATCTCGGCAAGGAGGTCCCGGCCGAAGAGCTGATCTGGCAGGACCCCGTCCCGCCGGTTGACCACCCCTTGATCGACGCGGGCGACGTCGCCGCGCTCAAGACGCAGATCCTGCAATCCGGGCTGACCACGGCCGAGCTGGTGCTGACCGCCTGGGCCTCGGCCTCGACCTTCCGCGGCTCGGACAAGCGCGGCGGGGCAAATGGCGCCCGCCTGCGCCTCGCGCCGCAGAACCACTGGGAGGTGAACGAACCCGACATGCTGGCAAGGGTTCTCGCACGGCTCGAAGCCATTCAGGCCACGTTCAACGCGGCTGCCGCGGGCGGTAAGAAGGTCTCGCTGGCGGACCTCATCGTGCTCGCCGGCAACGCGGCCATCGAGGCCGCGGCCAGCGCCGGCGGCCATGCCGTCAGCGTTTCCTTCGCCCCGGGGCGCACCGACGCGCGCCCCGAACAGACCGACGCCGAGTCCTTTGCACCGATGGAGCCCGCAGCCGACGGCTTCCGCAACTACGAGGCGCGTGGACAGGCCGTCCCGGCAGAGGTGATGCTGGTCGACAAGGCGCAGCTTCTCGGGCTCGGCGCGCCCGAGATGACCGCGCTGCTGGGCGGGATGCGGGCGCTGGGAGCCGTGCACGGCGGCACCGGACACGGGGTGCTGACGCAGCGGCCGGGCACGCTCGGCCCCGACTTCTTCACCTCGGTCCTCGACATGGGAACGGTCTGGACTCCCGGCGACGACGAGCGCCTCTTCACCGGGCGCGACCGGGCGACCGGGGCGGTCAGGTGGACGGCCACGCGCGCCGACCTCGTCTTCGGCTCGAACTCGCAGCTTCGGGCTTTGGCCGAGGTTTATGCCAGCCCTGCCAACGAGAGCCTCTTCGTGCAGGATTTCGTCCGCGCATGGGCCAAGGTCATGGAGGCCGACCGGTTCGATCTTGCCCGAACCGGGCTCTGAAAATGAACCGTGGGGGGATGCGCAGGAGCCCGGTTCGCCGCGCGGACGCACCCCTCCACACTCCGTCGAATGGCCAATGGAACAAGGCGCGACCGCGACCAAAGACGCACCAGACCGCGACAAAATGTCGTAGCCTTGTTTCGGCCGACCTGATAACTTTCTGCTCGGGAGGAAGACAATTGGATATTTTTTCGAAGCGCGAAGGCCCGCGTCTCGAAGACGTTCGTGCGCGCAAGCTTCTTTCAGAAAATGCCGGGACAATCCGCAGGCTTGCCGACCAGATCAGCAACGGGGGTTTCACGCGGATGCGCCAGGAGGAGGCGCGGCGCAGGGACCAGCCCACGCCGGACGGTCTGCTCATTCACGACCTGAAGGCGCCCGTGCGCGACGACCGGCCCGAGCCCTACGTGAAGGTCAGCCTGAACAACCGGGTTGTCCTCGCGGACAGGGCGAGCGGGCGACAACTGCAGATGCTGGGCGAGATCCGGGGCAATTTCATCTCCCGGCGCCTTGTCCTGGCGACGCGCGAAAACGGCTTTCTTTCTCCCATAGACGACGAGATACGTGCCGCTATTGGCCACCTCGAAGGTGCCGAAATATCCCGGGACTTCTCCGAAGACGACCTGGCAAGGGCGCTGACGGAACACCTGGGGTTAGGGAAGGCCGAGTTCGATGGGCAGGGCGGCGAGGACGGATAACGCCAACAACAGAACGTGAAATTGCCCCAGACCATGTCGCGAGCGAGCTACTTCAAAGCAAGCAATGAAAAGGGCCGAATTCCGGAGGGAGAGCCGGTGTATTCGGAACGTGAAACACGGGCGGCGTGGGAAAGCTTTGTCGCCGCCGTAAGTCAGCCCGAGGGGGCGCCGCCACAGGTGCGGCGCGAGATCCTCGCTTCGTGGCAGCGCAGCCTCGAGCTGGGCGTGGACGCCGGCATCCAGCGCTCGCGCAAGATCACCGACGAGAACGAGATGTTCCTCCGGCGCGAGCGCAATGCGGCGCTCCGTCAGGCAGCCTCGGCGGCGTTCCGGCGGCTCGAACCGCATCTGCGCGAGGCGCGGACCATACTGATCCTTGCCGACGACCAGGGCATCATCATCGACGCCATCGGCGACGAGATGGTGCTGGACGAAGGCCAGGACATCCACCTCGAGATCGGCGGCGACTGGACCGAGAAGGCCGTAGGGACCAATGGCATCGGCACCGCGCTCAAGACCGGCACCCCGACTTATGTTCATGCGGCGGAACATTTTGCCGAGGGCGTGCAGGCATGGACCTGCGCCGGAGTGCCGATCCGCGACCCGTTCAGCCAGTCGGTCATCGGCGTCGTGGATCTTTCCGGCCCGCCGCACATATTCCGCCAGCACAACATCGCGCTCGTGCTCGCCGCCGCGCGCGAGATCGAGATCGCGCTGGCCGAGCAGCAGCGGCTGGAGCGCACGCAGCTTCTCGAGGCCTTCCTGCTCTCGGATTACAGCCGCATGGACAACAGCGTCCTGCTTCTCGATTGCAGCGGGCGCATTCTCTTCCGAAAGGGGCTCGACGAGCCCACCCACCGGCCGATCGCGGATCTCGCCGTCGGCTACAAGCTGCTGCCGCAGCTGAGCAGCATCTCGGAAAAGGACCTGCAGAAATTCCTGCCGCCGAGCATCGAGGCGCAGGCGCTGGAGATGCTGTCCTCCGAGGGAGTCTCGCGCGGCGCCGCGCTCTTTCTCAAGAGCCAGCGGACCTCCGGCGCGCTGATCTCCGAGGCGCGCAGGCTCAAGCCGCGGCGCAACGTCTCGGAGCGCCATATCGACATCGTCGGCACGTCGCCCGCCATGCTCGAGGCCATCGAGCTTGCCGAGCGCGCCGCGCGGGCCAATGTCTCGGTGCTGATCCAGGGCGAGACCGGGGTCGGAAAGGAACTCTTCGCGCGGCTCATCCACAGCCGGATGTCCGGGGACGAGACGCCCTACGTGCCGGTCAACTGCGCCGCCATCTCGAACGAGCTGATCGGCGCGGAACTCTTCGGCTATGTCGAGGGCGCCTTCACCGGCGCCGCGCGTGGCGGGCGGGCCGGAAAGTTCGAACAGGCGGACGGCGGCGTTCTCTGCCTCGACGAGATCGGGGACATGCCGATCGAGCTGCAGCCCTACCTTCTGCGCGCGCTGGAGCAGCGGGCCATTTATCGGATGGGCGACAGCCAGCGACGCCCCGTCGACGTGCGCCTCGTGGCCATGACCAACCGGGATCTTCGCCGGGAGATCGAGCGTGGCACGTTCCGCCGGGATCTCTTCTACCGCATCAGCGTCGTGTCCATCGAGGTCCCGCCCCTTCGGCAACGCGGCGACGACCTCCTGACGCTGATCGAACATTTCTCGACGCTCTGCGCCGAGGAGCTCGGGCGCCCGAAACTTGCCTTCAGCCAGGAGGCGCTGCTGCGTCTTGCCGCCTACCAGTGGCCCGGCAACGTCCGCGAGCTGCGCAACGTGGTGCAACGGGTGCATCTCGTCGGATCGGGGAATGTCGTCCGGGTCAAGGATCTTCCACCGGAAATCCAGGAGGATTTCGAGGATCACGACGCCGATGGCCTCGGCACCATTCTCAAGGGCAATTACGGCGACCTGGAAAGCATCGAGGCAAACGCGATCCGCAGGACGCTGGTCGCCGAGAACGGCAACCTGACCAAGGCCGCCTCCGTCCTCGGGATTTCGCGCCCGACGCTGTACCGGAAGATGAAGCAGTACCATATCGAAAGGACCTGATCCTTCCGGTGCGCCGCTGATACGGTCGTCATGTCCCGGATGGGTCTGCCTCTTTGCCCTGAATGCCGGCGTCCGGTCGTCGGAAGTGGACGCAAATCCCGAGCCGTGGCCTTTCGCTTCTTCCGGGCCGGGATGCAGGCCTTCGACGCCTTGCCTTTCGGACCTGCCCTGACCCACCCGGCATCATGGCCACGGACGCCGAGAAGCCTGCGCTTGGCGCAGGCCGCTCAGCAGGCCCTCGCGCGCCAGTCACGTCGCTGACCTCGCCCGCCGCCCGGAGACCTCCGAATGTCCGGGCGTTCTGCGACGGGCACCTAGCGCGCACCCCCTCAGCCAACCACCACCCGGAACCCGTTGCCGCGCCAGAAGCCGTTCGGCTCGAGGCTGCCGCGGTAGATGCCGTTGGCCTTGAGCCGCCCCGACGAGAAGCAGCCGCCGCGCAGCACCCGGCGGACGTCGGGGGCGGCGTCGAGCGCCTCGCGCCCGTCATCGGCCCAGGGGAAGGCGAAGCCGGGCGCGGTCATGTCGCTGCCCCAGAGCGTCGTGCACCATTCCCAGGCCTGCCCGGCCATGTCGAGGCAGCCGAAGGGCGAGGCGCCCTCGGGGAAGAGGCCGACCGTGCAGATGTCGTTGAAACCGGTTTCCTCGTCATTGGCGTGTTCCGGCGCCCACTCCCGTCCCCAGGGATAGGCCAGCCCCCCGGCACCGCGCGCCGCGGCTTCCCATTCGCGCTCGGTCGGCAGGCGCACGGTCTCGCCCGCGGCGATGCGGCCCTCGGCGCGCCAGCCCTCGGTGAGCCAGGCGCAATAGGCGCGGGCGTCGTGCCAGGTGAGGTCGGTGGCCGGGTGGCTCGCCCGCTCCGGCGCGCGGCCATTGGCCGAGAGCCAGTCCCGTCCGGTGGCCTCGACGAACCGCAGGTAGGCGCCGCAGGTGACCGGGTAGGCGCCGATGCGGAAGGCGGGCAGCGTGACGGAATGCGAGGGGGCGGAGTTCGGGTGCAGGTCGCCGCCCATCTCGTAGCCCCCGGCGGGCACCTCCACGAGCGTGTCGAGCGCGCGAGGATCGCCGAGCCGGGCCAGCGCCGCCCCGGCGCGGCGGCGCAACGCGGGCGCCGCCCCACCGGCCCCGATGGCCCGGGCGAGCGCGGCGGCGATGACCGGCGCCTCGGCGCCTCCGGCCGGGGTGAGATCGGCGGCGGCGAGCAGCAGCGGCAGCGGACCGGCCGCGGCCAGCGCGGCGGCGAGCGGCGCATCCGCGCCCCGCTGGGCCACCAGCAGGCGCAGCGGTCCCGCCCAGCGGTCCGGCTCCAGCGCGGCGCGGCCCGCGATCGCGGCGGGCGGCAGCGCGTCCAGCGCGGCGGCGTCGCGCGCCTCCTGCAGCCAGTCCTCGGCCACCGGGAGCGCCGCGGCCTCGGGCAGCGACAGCGCCCGGCCCTCGGCGAGCGAGAGCGCCCAGAGACCGGGCTCGACCCAAGTCTCAGTGCAGGGGTCACGCTCCCCGGCCAGTGCCGCCGCGCGTTCGGGCGCAGGCAGGGGCAGGAGCGCATGGGCGCGCAGATCGGGGTGCAGGCGGATGCTCTCGAGCGCGCCGCTCTCGCAGAGGATCAGCAGCCGCGCTCCGGGGGTATCCGCGAGCCAGCCCATGGCCTCCTGCACGAGCGCCGAAGCGTCCGCCTCGCGCTCGAGCCCGTCGAGGACCAGCAGCACCGGGCCCTCGGAGGTGCGGGCCTCGGCCAGCGCCGCACTGCCCTGCCCCGGCGCGGAGAGCACTGGCAGCGGCGCGCCCGCCTCCCAGACCTGCGGCAGCGAGAGCCCCTCGGGATTGCGGATCGCCGGGCGGCAGAGCGCCTCGGGGGCGCCATCGTGATCCCTGGTGCGCTGATCCGTCAGCGCGGCGCAGAGGAACCGGGCCAGCGTGGTCTTGCCGCCGCCGCGCGGCGCGTGCAGCAGCTGCGCGCGGTGCATCGAGACCATCTCGGGCGCGGTGAACTGCACCGCCACCTCGGGCTCGGCGCCCTCGGCAAAGGCCCGCAGGCCCTTGGCGGCGCGGTCCTCGTGGGTGAAACCGACGAGGCGGGGCAGGATCGGACGTGCGGTCATTTGAAGAGCTTTGCCACGTCCGGGTTGTGGAAACGCTGGATCTCGATGGCGTAGCCCGCCGGATCCTCGAAGAAGAAATGCTCGCAATAGGTGCCGCGCAGGATCTCCGAGAGCCCCGTGACGCCCGCCTCTGTCATCTTCGCGTGCCAGCCCGGCACGTCCTCGGACACGACGGTGAGCAGCGCCGCGCTTTGCGGCTGGTGCCTGAGGTGCCCCTTGTTGCCGTCGACGATGCCGAAATAGGCGTTGCCAGCGATGCGGTAGATCCGCGCCAGCCCCTGGTCGAGCACCAGCTCGAAGCCCAGAACCTCCTCGTAGAAGGGGGCCACCGCGTGGATGTCCTCGTAGTAGTAGAAGGTGATCGCGCATTCCTTGAGCATGATCGGGGTCCTTTCCTGTCTGTCTGTCGGCGGGCGGCGCTCAGGCGATGCGCAGGATGCCCTTGTGATCGAGGCTCAGCCCCCGCAGCGCGGGATCATGCGCAAGGCAGAGCACGGGGTGGAAGAGATAGGCCCAGGGCGGCGCCTCATGCAGGCGGCGCAGCAGGCCGCCATAGGCCCCGGCGCGGGCCGCGGTGTCGGTCAGGTGGCGCGCAGCATCGAAGCCGGCATCGACCTCGGGATCGCTCACGCCCTGCCACCAGACCGCGCGGCTGAGCCCGGAGATCTTGTCGTCGAGCACCCGGAAGCTGCTGTGCGGCGAGCTGTCGAAGATGGCGGCGTCGCCCATCCGTTTCTCACCGATGTCGCGGGCGTATTGCGGACGGTCCTCGGCGATCTCGACGCGGGTCTCGAAACCGACGGCATTCCACGCCTCGGCCATGAAGCGCGCGACCTCGGGGGCACGCTCGGGCATGTAGGTCGGGCTGCGCAGCACCACCTCGCGCGGGCCCTGCGAAAGCGCCAGCACGCGCCGCGCCTCGTCAGGGTCGAAGCGCAGCGGCGAGAGCCCCGCTTCGGCATGGCCGAAGTGCCAGGGGCTGACGATAGTGTCCGACGGAACCGCGAGCCCGCCCATCACCTCGCCGGCCAGCCGGGCGCGGTCGAGCGCGAGGTTGGCGGCGAGCCGCGCGTGCGGGTCGGCGAAGGCACCGGAAAAGCCGTTGAGGTAGGCCATGACCGAGAGCGTGCTGGTCTGCTCCTGCCAGCCGAAGCCGTCGATGCCGCGCCGCGAGACCTCGAGCCGCTCCATGTGGGTCGCGGCCTGCACCTCGCCCGCGCGCAGCGCGGCGAGCCGGTCCTCGGCATGGGGCATGGCGACGAAACGCAGCCGCCGCGCATCGGCGCGCCGGTGCAGCAGCACCTCGCGGCCGGCGGTGAAGGCCTCCACCTGCCAGGGCCCGGTGCCGATCACCGGGCGTCCCTCGGCGTCCATCCTCGGCAGGTAGAACTCCGAGAGGATTTCGGGCAGGTCGGGGAAGGGTTTCGGCGTCTCGATGGTCAGCACCTGCCCCTCGGCACTGATCCCTGCGCCGGCAAGGTAGCGGGCGTAGGACCAGGGCATGCCGAACATGTCGCGCGAGTCGAGGATGCGGGTGATGAACTCGGCCGCGTGCTCGGCGCGCACCGGCGTACCGTCGTGAAAAGCCTTGCCGGCGGGGATGCGCAGGCTCCAGCGGCAGCCGCTGGCATCCAGCGCCCATTCGGCGAAGAGGCCGGGGCGGATCTCGCCATCCTGCCAGCGCAGCATCGGCTCGAGCACCAGCGACTTCAGTGTCAGCACGCTGCAATCGTCGGTCACCCGGTCGGGCGGCAGGAAGTCGATCTTCTCGAGCGCGATGGTCGGGACGGAAGGAAGGCTCATCCGATCTGGCTCCGGCGGCGGGGGTTGAACCAGTCGGCCAGCGCGTCGCCGATCAGGTTGAAGGAGAGCACCGCCAGCAGGATGGCGAAGCCCGGGCCGAGCGCGGTCCAGGGGCTGGAGCGCGCGAAGGCGAGGTTGGCCGAGACGTCGGCGCCCCATTCCGGCATCGGCGGCTGCGCCCCGAGGCCGAGAAAGCCGAGGCTGGCGGTCTGCAGGATGGCGCTGCCGACGTTGAGCGAGGCCTGCACCAGCAGCGGGCCGATGGCGTTGACCAGCACGTAGCGCAGCAGGATCCGCCGCTGCGGCAGGCCGAGCGCATGGGCCGCGTCGACGTAGAGCCGCGACGAGACCGCCAGCGCCTGGCTGCGGGCCACCCGGGCGAACTGCGGCGCCATGGTGATGGCGACCGCGACCATGGCGTTCTCGAGGCTCGGCCCGAAGGCGGCGGCGAGCGCGATGGCCAGCACCAGCGCCGGGAAGGAGAGCATGGCATCGACGATGCGCATGATCACCGTGTCGAGCCAGCCGCCGGTGAAGCCCGCGATCACCCCGAAGAACACGCCGATGACAAAGGCGATGCCCACCACGAGGATGCCGATGGCCAGCGTGTAACGCCCGCCGTGCACCAGCCGCGAGAGCATGTCGCGCCCGAAGCTGTCGGTCCCGAGCCAGTGGCCCGGCCCCGGCGGCAGCAGCTTGGCGCCCATGTCGATGGCGGTCGGCGATTGCACCAGCAGCGGCCCGACGAGCACCGCCAGCAGCAGCGCCCCGAGGATGCCCGCGCCGACCATGGCGAGCGTGTTGCGGCGCAGGAAATGGATGAGGTCTTTCATGGCGGCGCCCCCGTCAGCGCATCTTGCGGCGGACGCGCGGGTCCAGCACGGCATAGAGGATGTCGACCAGCAGCGAGGTCAGCATGAAGAGCAGCGCGAAGACCAGCGTCGCGCCCTGGATCACCGGGTAGTCGCGGTTGCGGATCGCCTCGAACATGAACCGCCCGATGCCGGGCCAGCTGAAGATCGTCTCGGTCAGGATCGCGCCGCCCAGCATCTCGGCGAACTTGAGGCCGACCACGGTGATCGCGGGCAGCAGCGAGGTGCGCAGTGCGTGGCCGTAGATCACCTCGCGCCGGCTCAGCCCCTTGGCGCGGGCGGTGCGCACGTAATCCTCGCCCAGCGTCTCGAGCATGGTGGCGCGCACGAAGCGGCCGAGCGTGGCGGCAAGGAAGGCGGCCAGCACGGTGACCGGCAGGATCATGTGCAGCAGCGCGCTCTGCACCGCGCCCTCCTCGCCCGAGAGCCAGCCGTCGATGATGGCGAAGCCCGTGACGTTGTCGATGAAGAGATAGCTCGACATCCGCCCCGAAACCGGCAGCCAGCCGAGCCATGTGGCGAAGATCAGCTGAAGCAGCAGCGCCAGCAGGAAGGCGGGCATCGACACGCCGGTCAGCGACAGGATGCGCACCCCGTGATCGAAGCCCGAGTTCGGCCGGGTCGCCGAGAGCACGCCGATCGGCGTGCCGACGAGGATGGCGACGAGCACGGCGGCGATCGAGATCTCCAGCGTCGCGGGCAGGCGCAGCAGGATCTCGCCCAGCACCGGCTGCCCCGATTTCAGCGAGACGCCAAGGTCGCCCTGCGCCAGCCCGGCCACGTAGTGCCAGAGCTGCAGCAGCGCGGGCTCGTCAAGGTTGAGCTGCGCGCGCAGCGCGGCGATCTGGCTGTCGGTGGCGCCGGGTCCGAGAAGGGTGGTGGCCGGATCGCCGGGGATCAGCCGCACCAGCGAGAACACGATCACCAGCACCAGCGCGAGAACGGGGATGAGCGACAGCAGGCGCCGCACGAGGAAGGCAAACATCGGTGGGTCCGGTCAGAGAGGGGGGCACCGGCCCGGACGGCGGGGTCCGGGCCGGTGCCAGTGTCAGCAGGGGGCGAAGATCAGTTCTTCGACACGCTCCAGTACTCGTTGAGCGGCGGCGCGCTGTTGACCACCAGGCCATCGACGTTCGAACGGGCGAAGACGATCAGCTTGGGGCTGAAGAGGTAGGCACCCGGCACCTCTGCCACGATCTCCTTCTGGATCTCGGAGTAGAGCGCCTTGCGCTTGTCCATGTCGGCCTCTCCCTGCGCCGCGAGGATCTTGGCGTCGAGCTCGGCGTTCTCCGGCATGCGGAAGGTCATTGCGCTGTCCTTCAGCGACGACAGGTAGCCGATGGTCACATGCGCGTCGGGGTCGTTGTACCAGGGCTGGCGGCCGTCGAGCGCCATCTGCCATTCGCCCGCCACGTGCAGCGCGCGGTAGGAGGGGAACTCGGTCTGCGCGATCTCGACGTTGACGCCGATCTCGGCGAGGTTGGCCTGCACGAAGGTCGCCACCGCGCCCCAGAGCGCGCCCTGGAAGCTGTAGAGCTTGACCGACAGATCCGCCGGATCGACGCCGGCCTCCTCGAGCAGCGCCTTGGCGCCCTCGGGATCGTACTGCGGCGCGAGATCCTTCACCGCCGGATCGAAGGCCCAGCTGTTCGAGGTGAGCGGGCCGTAGACGCGCTCGGCGGTGCCGTCGAAGACGCCCGAGAGCAGCCCGTCATAGTCGATCGCCATGGCGATGGCGCGGCGCACGCGCACGTCGGCAAAGGGCCCCTCGGTCAGCGAGTTGTTGAACTCGAGCTGGCGGATGATCTGCGACGGGCTCTCGAGGATCTGGATGTCGGGGTTGCCGGCGAAGGCCGCCATCTCCTCGGAGGGCACGGCGGAAAGCTGGCCCGCCTGCTGGATGATGTCGACGCCGCCATTCTCCAGCTCGAGGCGCCGGGTCGAGGCCTCGGGGATGACCGTGTAGATCAGCCGCTCGAGCTTCGGCGCGCCGCGGAAGTAGTCGGGGTTGGCGTCGAGCACCACGCGGGTGTCGGCCTGGTAGGCGCGGAACTTGAACGGGCCGGTGCCGACCGGGTTGGTGGCGAACTCGTCGCCGAACTTCTCGACCGCCGCCGGGCTCACGATGGCCGACTGCGGCTGCGCGAGGATCGACAGGAAGGCGGGATAGGGACGCGACAGGGTGAACACCACCTCGGTCTCGGACGGGGTCTCGATGCTCTCGATCAGGCCCAGCGTTGCCTCGACATAGGGGTTCATCCCGGCGGTGCGCTCAATCGAGAACTTCACCGCCTCGGCGTTGAACGGCGTGCCGTCATGGAAGGTGACGCCGTCGCGCAGGGTGAAGTCGAAGGTCTTTCCGTCCTCGGAGACGGTCCAGTCGGTAGCAAGGCGCCCCTCGAGCTCCGCGAAGTCCGGCGCCTTCCAGGCGACCAGCGTGTCGAAGACGTTGAGGATGATCTCCGAGCCGATCGGCTCGGCCTTGTTGATCCCCGGCTCGAGCCCGACCGCGTCCGAGGGGACCGCGATCACCAGCGTCGAGGCTTCCTGCGCCGCCGCCTTCTGGGCGGTGAGCGGCACCGTCCCCAGCGCCAGCGCCGCGCCGGAGAGGACCCCGAACAATCTGCGCGTCAGTTTCATCTTTCGCTCCTGTGTTGGATCGGGCCGCGGCCCTTGTTGCGCGACCGAGTCGCGGGTTGCCGTCGGACTTTGGGCCTCGTGATATATCTCGTGCAATATTTGTTTTGAGACAGAGCGCCGATTCCACGCATTTTCCGTCCCCCGGATCCGCGTCCTGCCCAAGGATTGGGCATCCGCGTCAACCGGCGCGGAAATTGTCGCCCGTCAGGGGAACGGCCCCCGCCGCACCGGATGGTCGGGGTCGGCGACATATTGCGACCAGGAGCCCGGGTACATCGCCGCCTCGACCCCGATCGAGGCGAGGGCGAGCACCGTCACCGCCGCCGACATGCCCGCCCCGCAGTAGACCCCGACCGGCCTCTCGCCGGTCACGCCGAGCCCGCGGTACATCTCGGCCAGCGTGGCGCCGTTGGTGAGCGGGCCCTCGTCGGTGAAGTTGTCGGGTGCCGGGGCGCTCAGCGCGCCGGGGATATGGCCGCGCCCGGGATCGCCACCCTCCTGCGGGCCGCCGATGTAGTTGGGCCGGATTCGCGCGTCGAGCAACACGCCCTCGGACGCCAGCGCCATCGCGGCGGCGGCATCGAGTTCCGGCATATGACCGGGTGCGAGGATCACGTCAGACACCTTGTTTTCATGGGCGTAACCCGCTGTTTCGAACCCCGCCTTCACCCAGGCATCAAGCCCGCCATCAAGCACCCGCACGTCGGGAAGGCCCGCCCATCGAAGCACCCACCAGGCCCGCGCGGCAGTCATCGCGCGCTCGGCATCATAAAGTACCACGGTCCGATCCGTCGTGATCCCCCAGCGCCGCGCCGCCGCCTGCAGCGCCTCGATCCGCGGCAGCGGACGCTGGCCAAGCTCGGGCGCGGCGGGGGCGGCGAAATCGGTATAGGCCTCGGCATCCACGGCCCCCGGGATCGAGCGCGCCGCCGATGACCTCGCTCAACCCGGTGCACAACCGCTCGGCCGCACGCAGCTCGGTCGAGGCGCTGCGCGCCGCCGCGGCAGACCCTGCCGTGGAGCGCCGCAAGAGCGTCACCGCGCTTTCGGTCATGGGGCTGCTGCCCGAGGGGCTCGCCCGCGCCAGTGGCTCGGTCCAGTTCGAGGGCAAGGAGCTGCTGGACCTGCCCGAACGTCAGATGGAGCGGATCCGCGGCAACGACATCGCGATGATCTTCCATACCCGCACGAGATGTCGGGCGGCATGCTGCAGCGGGTGATGATCGCCACCGCCCTCGCCTGCGCGCCGCGCCTGCTCATCGCCGACGAGCCGACCACCGCGCTCGACGTGACCATCCAGGCGCAGATCCTCGCGCTGATGGACCGGCTCAAGCGCGAGACCGGCACCTCGGTGATGTTCATCACCCACGACATGGGCGTGGTGGCCGAGATCGCCGAGCGCACCGTGGTCATGTACCGCTCGAAGCTGCTCGAGGAAGGCGCGACCGAGCAGGTCTTCGCCGCCCCGCGCACCGAGTACACCCGCCGCCTGCTCGCCGCCGCGCCGCGGCTCGGCGAGATGCGCGGCAAGCCGCTGCCCGAGCCGATGCGCCTTCTGGGCCGCGAGCAGGACGAGATCATGCCGATCCCCGGCACCGACACGCCGCTGCTGCAGGTCGAGGGGCTGACCACGCGCTTCCCGGTGAAGGGCGGCTTCTTCCGCCAGACCGTGTCGAACGTGCATGCGGTCGAGGACGTGAGCTTCACCGTCAACAAGGGCCAGACGCTGAGCCTCGTCGGCGAATCCGGCTGCGGCAAGTCGACCTGCGGGCGCTCGATCCTGCGCCTCGTCGAGCCGATCAAGGGCAGGGTGGTGCTCGACGGCGTCGACGTGATGGGGCTTGGGCCGAACATGCTGCGCGACGCGCGGCGCGAGATGCAGATGATCTTCCAGGACCCGTTCAGCTCGCTCAACCCGCGGATGCGCGTCGGCGAGGCCATCGCCGAGCCGATGGTGGTGCACGAGCCTGATGCTGCCAATTTCGGCTCGCACAAGGGGTCCGAGATGACCGACCGCGTGGCCGCGCTGCTCGACCGCGGTCGGCTCGCCGCGCGAGCCGCCATGCCGCTGGCCGCATGAATTCTCCGGCGGCCAGCGCCAGCGCATCTCGATCGCCCGCGCGCTCGGGCTGAAGCCGCGGCTGATCGTGGCGGACGAGAGCGTCTCGGCGCTCGACGTGACGATCAAGGCGCAGGTGGTGAACCTGATGATGGAGCTGCAGGCCGATCTCGGCCTCTCCTACCTCTTCATCAGCCACGACATGGCGGCCACCGCCGGGGCCGACGCCATCGTCATCGCCTGCTTCTCGGATCCCGGCGTCCCGCGCACCCGCGCCGCCCTTCCCGGCCGCCCGGTGATCGGCATCGCCGAGGCAGCCTACTACGCCGCGCTGCAACTCGGGCAGCGCTTCGGGGTGATCTCGCTCGGGCCCTCCTCCATCGCTCGCCACGCCGCACGGATCGAGGACCTCGGCCTGCTGTCCCGCCTCGCCGGCGACCGCGAGATCTCGATGACCGTCGCCGAGGGCAACCGCCCGGAAAGCCTGCCGAAGATCCGCGCCACCGCCGAGGCGCTGCGCGACCGCGACGGCGCCGAGGTGATCATCCTCGGCTGCGCCGGAATGGGCCTGCACCGCGCCGCGCTGCAGGCCGCGATCAGCCTGCCGGTGATCGACCCGGTGCAGGCTGCCGTCGCCGCCGCGGTGACGGCGCTGGACCTCGACTACCACGCATTCGCAAAGACCGGAGCCTGACATGGACCTTCTCCTTCGCGGCACGATCGTCACGCCCGGGGCCACGCTGGAAAACGGCTGGGTCGCGGTCGAGGGCGGCCGCATCATCGCCACCGGCCGGGGCGCGGACGCCCCCGCCGCAGCGAAGACCATCGACCATGGCGCGGCGCTGATCCTGCCCGGCGTGGTCGACGGCCAGACCCATGCCACCAGCGCCAAGGGCATGGCGGGCATCGCCGAAACCACCCGCGGCGCGCTGGCGGGCGGGGTGACCACGCTCGTCGACATGCCCTATGACAACCCGCTGCCGCTCGACCGGCCCGAGCGCCTCGCCGAGAAGACCGCCGCAATCGCCGAGCACGCCCATGCCGACATGGCGCTCTACGGCACCGCCACGCGCGAGACCGGCACCGCCGAGATGCGCGCGCTGATCGAGGGCGGCGTCTGCGCCTTCAAGATCTCCTCCTTCGAAAGCAGCCCGACCCGCTTCCCGCGCATCGGCGCCGATCTCATGCTCGACATGATGGAGGTGCTGGCCGAGACGGACGTGCCGCTCGGCCTGCACAACGAGGACCAGGAGATCGTCCGCGCCCGCATGGCCGAGGCCCGCGCCGCCGGGCGTGACGGCATCGAGGCCCATGCCGAGGCGCGCCCCATGGCCGCCGAGCTTGCCGCCACCGCGCAGTTCCTCGCGCTGGCGCAGGCGAGCGGCGCCCATGCCCACCCGGTGCACCTCACCGGGGCCGAGGGGTTCGCACAGGTCGCCGCCTTCGCCGGGCTCGGCGCCCGCGCCACCGGCGAGACCTGCGTGCACTACCTCTGCCTCGATGCCGCCGAAGACGGTGAACGGCTCGGCGCGCGGATGAAGGTCAACCCGCCGATCCGCGCCGGGCGGGTCGAGGGGCTCTGGCAGGCGATCGAGACGGGTCAGGTCGCCTTCACCTCCTCGGACCACTCGAGCTGGCCGATCGACAACAAGCTGACCGCCTCGATCTTCGACGCGGGCGCCGGCGTGCCGGGGCTGCAGACCCTGCTGCCGCTCTTCTACACCCTTGCCGAGGCGCGCGGGCTCGACGCCGCGCGGCTCGCCGCCGAGCAGCTCTGCGCCCGCCCGGCGCGCTTCTTCGGCCTCGACGGCAAGGGCGCCATCACCCCGGGCCGGGACGCGGATTTCGCCGTGCTAGAGCAGGGCGCCTTCGTCTACGACGAGGCCGGCGCGCTCGACGGGCTGAAATGGTCCCCCTTCCACGGCGACACGTTCAGCGTGCGCGTCGCCGCCACCTACCTGCGCGGCGCCCCGGTCTGGGACGGCGCGGACATTCTCAACACCCCCGGCAGCGGCCGCTACGTCGCGCGGGGCGCGACCGGCTGGTTCGCCGATCAAGGACACGTCCAATGACCCTGCTCACCTCCGACGCCCGCGGCGTCTACGTCATCTCCGTCACGCCCTTCACCGAGACCGGTGCGATCGACTGGGACAGCCTCGACCGGGTGACCGATTTCTACTTCGAAAAGGGCGCCGACGGGCTCACCATCCTCGGCATGATGGGCGAGGCGCCGAAGCTGACGCAGGCCGAGAGCCGCGCCGTCGCCGAGCGGGTGATCCGGCGCGCCGCCGGCAAGCCCGTGGTGGTCGGCGTCTCGGCCCCCGGCCTCGCCGCCATCGGCGAGCTTGGCCGCGCCGTGATGGACATGGGCGCGGCGGGCTGCATGGTCACGACGCCCGGCTCGCTGAAGACCGACCCGCAGATCCACGCCTATTTCGGCCAGGTCGCCCGCACGCTCGGGGACGACGTGCCGATCGTGCTGCAGGATTTCCCGCTGGCCACCGGCGTGCAGATTTCGGACGAGGTGCTGGGCCGGATCATCGACGACGTGCCGCAGGTCGTCATGCTCAAGCACGAGGACTGGCCGGGCCTCGCCAAGATCACGAAACTCCGCCAGGCCGAGGCCGAGGGCCGCCGCCGCATCTCGATCCTCTGCGGCAACGGCGGGGTGTTCCTGCCCGAGGAAATGGCCCGCGGCGCCGACGGCGCGATGACCGGCTTCGGCTTTCCCGAGATGCTGGCGGAGGTTGTGCGCCTCGCCGGCGCGGGCGATATGGACCGGGCGCAGGACATCTTCGACGCCTACCTGCCGCTCGTGCGCTACGAGCAGCAGCCGGGCGCGGGGCTGGCGGTGCGCAAATACGTGCTGGCGAAACGCGGCGCCATCGGCTCGGCGGCGCTGCGCGCGCCGGGCGCGGGGCTCGCGCCCGCGGCCATCGCCGAGGTCGAGCGCCTGCTCGCCCGGCAGGAGAAACGGTTGAAGGAGCTGAACTGATGGATCTGGGACTGAAGGGCAGGACCGCGCTGGTGCTCGGCGCGAGCCGCGGGCTCGGTGCCGCGAGCGCGGCGCTGCTGGCCGCCGAGGGCGCACATGTGATCGCCGCCTCGCGCAGCGGCGCGGCCCCGGCGGAGGGCATGGAGGGTCTGGCGCTCGATCTTTCCGACGCGGGCGCGGTCGCGGCGCTGATCGCGCGGCTCGCCGAGCAGCTCGACATCCTGGTCAACAACTGCGGCGGCCCCGCCGCGGGCCCCGCCAAGGGCCAGAGCACGGCGGCTTGGGCCGCGGCCTTCGAGGCCATGGCCACGCCGATCTTCGCGATCACCGACGCGGCGCTGCCCGGCATGATCGCGCAGGGCTGGGGCCGGGTGGTCACCATCGGCTCGTCGGGCATCGTGCAGCCGATCCCGAACCTCGCGCTCTCGAACGGCGTGCGCGGCGCGGTGGCGGGCTGGTCGAAGACCCTCGCCGAGGAGGTCGCGCCGCATGGGGTGACGGTGAACATGGTGCTGCCGGGCCGGATTGCGACCGACCGGCTGGCGCAGCTCGACGGGATCAAGGCCGACAAGTCCGGCGCCTCGCTCGAGGCGGTGCAGGAGGCCAGCCGCAAGACCATCCCCGCGGGCCGCTACGGCACCCCAGAGGAGTTCGGCGCGGTGGTCACCTTCCTCTGCTCGGCGCAGGCGGCCTACGTCACCGGCTCGATGATCCGGGTCGATGGCGGGATGATCCGGGGGCTGTGATGACGACGCTGACAGCGCCGGACCGGCGCGGCACCGACAGCAACAAGTGGCGCCGCTACGATGCGGACGTGCTGCCGCTCTGGGTGGCCGACATGGATTTCGCCGCCGATCCGCGCATCGCCGAGGCGATCCGGGCGCGGCTCGACCATGGCGTGCTCGGCTACGGCCGGGCCACCGAGGCGCAGCGCGAGGTGCTGGTCCGGGCGATGCTGCGTGACCACGGCTGGCGGATCGAGCCCGAGTGGCTGGTCTTCCTGCCCGGGGTCGAGGGCGGGTTCAACATGGCGCTGTCGGCCTTCACCTCGCCCGGCGGCGGCTTGCTGGAGGAGCTTCCGGTCTATGCCCCGCTGCGCGCCGCGCCGGGGCACTGGGGCCTGACCCTCAACGAGATCTGGCAGCGCCCCGAGGATGGGCGCTGGACCAGCGACGCGGAGGAGATGGAAGCGGCCGCCCGCGCCTCGGACGCGCTGCTGCTGTGCAACCCGCAGAACCCCACCGGCCGGGTCTACACCCGCGCCGAGCTGGAATTCCGCACCGAGCTCTGCCTGCGCCACGACATGGTGCTGATCTCCGACGAGATCCATTGCGGGCTGGTGCTGGACGGGCGCCGCCACATCCCCGCCGCCTCGCTCTCGCCCGAGATCGCCGCGCGCTCGGTGACGCTGATGGCCGCCTCCAAGACCTGGAACGTGCCGGGGCTCAAGACCGCCTTTGCCATCGTTCCCGACGCCGCGATGCGCGCCCGCTTCGAGGGCGCGAAACGCGGCATGGTCGACAGCGTGAACGTGCTCGGCCTTGCCGGGATGAGCGCGGCCTACGAGAGCTGCGCGGACTGGCGCGACGCCGTCCGCGCGCGTCTTGAGGGCAACCGCGACCTGCTGGCCGCGCGCCTTCCCGGGCTGATCCCCGGTGCCCGGATGCTGCCCCCCGAGGCCGGGTTCCTCGCCTGGATCGACTTCCGCGCGCTCGGCCTGCCGGTCCCCGCGGCGGAGTTCTTCCTCGATCGCGCCCGGGTTGCCCTGAGCGGCGGCACGGACTTCGGGTCAGGTCTGGAAGGCTGGGCACGGCTCAACTACGGTTGCACGCCGGAGCTGCTGGACGAGGCACTGCAGCGCATGGCAGGGGCCGTACGGGACCACAGGGAGCAGGCATGACGAAAATGCAGAAACCCGCGAGCGAGCGCGGCAAGGCGGTCTCGCTCACCGATCAGGCCTATGCCCGGCTGCGCGAGGAGATCATCACCTGCGCGCTGCGCCCGGGCACCGACATCGGCGAGCAGGAGCTGGCGGCGCGGCTGTCGATGAGCAAGACGCCGGTGCGCGAGGCGCTGGCCCGGCTCACGCTCGAGGGGCTGGTCGAGGCCTTTCCCCGGCGCGGCTACCGGGTGACCCCGGTCACCGTGAAGGACATCACCGACATCTTCACCGTGCGCAAGGCGCTGGAGGCGGTGGCGGCGGAGCTGGCCGCGCTGCGCATGACCGACGAGGAGCTCGACGACCTCGAGACCCTGTCGCACCAGACCTACGGGCAGGACAAGAGCCTGCCGGTGCTCGAGTTCGTCGCCGCCAACAACCGCTTCCACGCCGCCATCGCCCTCGGCGCGCGGGTGCCGCGGCTGCACGCGCTGATCACCGGCTATCTCGAGGAATGCACGCGGCTCTTCCACATGGGCGCGACGATCCGCGACGTGACCCCCGAAACGCAGGAAGACCACAGCCGTATCGTCGCCGCGCTGCGCGCCCGCGACGGCGCCGCGGCGCGCGAGGCGATCAGCCTGCACACCGAGAACACCCGCCGCGGCCTGCTGAGCGCGCTCATCGCGGACGAGAATTCGCCGCTCGAACTCTGAGCCACCTCTCACGCGCCGCCCCGCGGGGCGCGGAAGTCGCCGCTGCGGATGCCGTGCCGCGCGAGCTTGTCGTAGAAGGTCTTGCGCGAGACCTGCAGCCGGGTCATCGCGGCGGTGGCATTGCCGCCCTCCTGCCGCAGCGCGTCGCGCAGCAGCGCGGCCTCGTAGCGGGAGATCATCTCGGAGAGCGAGGCGCCGCGCGTGCCCTCGGGCGCCGCGCCGAGCCCGAGGCAGAAGGCCTCGGCGAACTGCTCGAGTTCGCGCAGGTTGCCCGGCCAGTCATGCCCGTCGAGATGCGCCTGGTCGACCTCGGTCAGCGCCGGCACCCTCTGACCGTTGCGCTCTGTGGCGCGCTGCACGAAATGCCGGAACAGCAGCGGCACGTCCTCGCGGCGCGCCCGCAGCGGCGGCAGCGACAGGGTCAGCCCGCTCAGCCGGTAGTAGAGGTCGGCGCGGAACCTGCCCTCCGCGACCAGCGAGGCGAGATCGGCGCGGGTCGCGGCGATCACCCACAGGTCGACCGGCCGCGCATCGCTGGCCCCCAGCGGCCAGACCGTCCCCGTCTCGATCACCTCGAGCATCCGCGCCTGCATCTCCGGGGTCAGCGCCTCGATGCCGTTGAGGTAGAGCATCCCGCGCGAGGCACTCTCGATCCGGCCGTAACTGCGCAGGTGCGGGCCGCTGCCGCCGACCGAGCCGAGGTAGTCGGCGTCGAAGCGCTCGGGCGCGATGGCGGCGCAGCTGACCGCCACGAAGGGACGCGATCGGCGCGGGCTCATCGCGTGGATGTGCCGCGCGAGCCGTTCCTTGCCCACCCCCGCCTCGCCGGTGAAGAGCGCGTGCATCCCGGCACGGGCGATGTGCTCGGCGGTGGCACGCATGTGGCGGATGGCGGGGCTGCGGCCGATCAGCCCGTCCGGGGGCACGGCCTGATCGCGCTCGCGTCGCAGCTGGCGGTTCTCCAGCACCAGCCGCCGCGCCGCCAGCGCCCGGCGCAGCGTGGTCTCGAGCGTGGCGCGGCTGGCGGGCTTGGTCATGAAGTCGTAGGCCCCGTCGCGCAGCGCCTGCACCGCCATCTCGACATCGCCATGGCCGGTCAGCAGGATCACCGGCAGCTCGGGGTCGATCGCGCGGATGCGCGCGGCCAGTTCGATCCCGTCGATCCCCGGCATCCGTACATCCGACAGCACGACGCCGGGCCAGTCCGGCCCCAGCCCCTCGAGCGCGGCCAGCGGGTCGGCGTAGGGCTCGGCGGTGAAGCCCGCCATGGCAAGCCCCTGCGCGGTGGCGGCGAGCAGCGCGGCGTCGTCCTCGACCAGCCGCACGAGGTTGGGGGTGTCGTCGGTCATTCCGGCCTCCACTTGCGCAGCTCGATGCGGAAGCGTGCGCCCGGGCTCGCGGGATCGGGATCGCTCGCCAGCGTGCCGCCGAAGTCGCGCAGGATGCTCTGGCAGATCACCAGCCCCAGCCCCAGCCCGTCGGGCTTGGTCGTCTGGAACGGGGTGAAGGGCGCGCGGGCCACCTCGGGCGCCAGCCCCGGCCCGGTGTCGGCGATCCAGAGGCGGACGGTCCCCGGCCCCTCGTCGAGCGTCAGCGTGACGCGCCCGCCCGCGCGCCCGGCGAGCGCCTCCTGCGCGTTCTGGATGAGGTTCACCAGCACCTGCTCGAGCCGCACCGTCTCGGCCAGCACCCGCAGATCGGGGTCGATGGGATCGGCAATGATCTTGACGCCCGCGCTGGCGCGGCGGCTCGCGGCAAGGCGCAGCGAGGCCTGCCATGCCTCGGACAGCGACACCGGCCCGAGATCGCCGCGCGCCTTGCGGGAGAAGCCGCGCAGGTCCGAGGTGATGGTGCCGATCCGGTCCGACATGGCGACGATCTGGCGGAGGTTCGCGGCCAACTGCTCGCGCGCCTCGGGGTCGGCCGCGGTCACGAAGTCCTGCCCGTACTCGGCAAGCAGCCGGATGGTGGCGAGCGGCTGGTTCACCTCGTGGGCGACCCCGGCGGTGATCTGCCCCAGCGCGGCCAGCTTGTTGGCCTGCACCAGCGCCGCCTGCATCCCGGCCAGCTGCGCCTCGGCCTCCTCGCGCTCGGCGATCTGCTGCGAGAGCGCCTCGGTGCGCGCGGCCACGTCCCGCTCCAGCCGATCGCGGTAGCGCGTGGCCTCGGTCTGGCGGCGCCGGTAGCTGGCAAGCGCCGTCCCCGCCCCGGCGAGCGCCAGTGCCGCGAGCACCGCCGCGATGGCCGACTGCCGGTAGACCGGGCCCGGCGGCAACGACATCACCAGCGTCCAGTCCGAGCGCGGCACCGCTTCGGTCACGCTCCAGCCGCCGCTGTCCGGGGCGGGGCCGAAGCGCAGCGCCGGGTCCGAGGTCAGCGTCACCGTGCCCTCCGCGCCCAGCACGTAGCTCGGCCGCGCCGAGGCGCGCCAGTTCGCCTCGAGCGCGTCGAACTCCAGCTTCACCACCACCACGCCGAGCGGCGCCGCGACGCTGCCGATGCGGCGCGAGAGGTACAGCCCGGGCTGGTTGCTGACCGTGCCGAGCGCGTATTCCCGCCCCTCGCCGCGCGCCAGCGCCTGCTGCACGTAGGCGCGGTAGCCGTAGCTGCTGCCGACGAAGGAGGTGGGCTCGCGCCAGTTCGACGAGGAAGTCGCCATGCCCTCGGTGTCGGTCACGTAGATCACCGAGGCGCCGATGTCGGCGTTCAGCGCCTCGAGCCGGGCCGAGAGCGCCTCGGCCGCGGCGGCGGAGGGGGTGGCCTGCGCGTCGATGACCTGCGGGTCGCTGGCAAGCACCGCGCTCACCGCCTGCTGTCGCGACAGCTCCGAGGCGATGCCGAGCGCCCGGCTGCGGGCGTCGGTCGCGGCCTCCTCGCGGGCGGCGCCGAGCGCGATGCGGAACTCCCCGGCCCAGGCGAGCGCCACCAGCGCGGCGGCCAGGACCAGCGCGAGCAGGCGCGGCCAGCGGCTGGGGGTGGCCTTTCGAGAAGGGAGAGTCGCGGTCACGTCGGGTCCGAAAGCTGTTTCCTTTTCCGGACTACCGCAAAAACGACTGTATGGAAACCGAAACACTTGGCAAGGCAGGCCCGGGGAAATACCGCGGTATACCGAGCACTTACCCAGCCAGCGCCGAAATTGGTACACCAGATGCCCGCTTCATATGCTTGTCACGTTCTCAAGCATGCGGAGGAGTAGATGCAGTTCGAGACCGGCGGGACCACCGCCCATCCCCACATTCCCTTCTATCGCCACCTCTACTTTCAGGTGCTGGTCGCGATCACCCTCGGCGCGCTGCTGGGGCATTTCTACCCCGAGACCGGCGAGGCGATGAAGCCGCTCGGCGACGGGTTCATCAAGCTGGTGAAGATGATCATCGCCCCGGTGATCTTCCTGACCATCGTGACCGGCCTCTCGGGCATGGGCTCGCTGAAACACGTCGGCTCGGTCGCGGCCAAGGCCTTCGGCTACTTCCTGTTCTTCTCGACGCTGGCGCTGGTCGTCGGGCTGATCGTCGCCAACGTGATCCAGCCGGGCGCGGGGATGAACATCGACCCCGCCTCGCTCGACGCCTCGGCGGTCGAGGGCTACGCCTCGAAGGCGCATGACACCACGATCACCGGCTTCCTGCTCGGCATCATCCCGGACACGCTCCTCTCGGCCTTCACCGACGGCAACATCCTGCAGGTGCTGTTCATCGCCATCCTCTTCGGCGTGAGCTGCATCCTCGTCGGCGATCACGCCGCCCCGGTGGTGAGCTTCTGCGAGAAGGCCTCGATCATCATGTTCCGCATGGTGTCGGTGCTGATGAAGGTCGCACCGGTGGGGGCCTTCGGCGCCTTCGCCTTCACCATCGGCAAGTACGGCATCGGCTCGATCGCCAACCTCGCCATGCTGGTCGGCACCTTCTACCTCACCGCCGCGATCTTCGTGATCGGCGTGCTGGGGCTGGTGGCGCGGGCCTGCGGCTTCTCGATCTTCAAGCTGATCGGCTATCTCAAGGCCGAGATCCTGCTGGTGCTCGGCACCTCCTCGTCGGAATCGGCCCTGCCGGCGCTGATGGAGAAGATGGAGCGCGCGGGCTGCGCCCGTCCGGTGGTCGGCCTCGTCGTGCCCACGGGCTATTCGTTCAACCTCGACGGCACCAACATCTACATGACGCTGGCGGCGCTCTTCATCGCGCAGTCGATGAACATCGACATCTCGCTCGGCGACCAGATCCTGCTGCTCTTGGTGGCGATGCTCTCGTCGAAGGGTGCGGCCGGGGTGACCGGCGCGGGCTTCATCACGCTGGCGGCAACCCTCTCGGTGGTGCCGACGGTGCCGGTGGCGGGCATGGCGCTGATCCTCGGCGTCGACCGCTTCATGTCGGAATGCCGCTCGATCACCAACTTCATCGGCAATGCCGTGGCGACCATCGTGGTCAGCCGCTGGGAAGGCCAGCTCGACCACGACAAGCTCGAGAAGGCGCTGAACGGCGAGCTGCCCCCAGCGCGGCGCGACGAGCGGATCGACGGGGCCGAAGCGCGCGCCTGACCCGGCTTCCCCGCTGCGACCTTACGAGACCGGGGCCTTCGGGTCCCGGTTTCGCGTGCCGCCCCCTGCGCGGCGCACCACCGAAACCCTCCAGGAATCCCGGACCCTCCAATGAAGGACGCGGACGCGCGCGGCCACGAGATGCGCCATCCGAGCGGCCGGACCTCCGGCCGCCTGCACGTCACCGCCCGCGAGGAACCGCCGCGCCACCCCCGCCACGCTGCCGGGGCGGATACCCACCCGCGCGCGCAGAAGACGGGCGCGCCGCATCCGCGCGTGGCGCGCGAGAACAGCCCCCATCCGCGGCAGACCGCGGGGCCGCACCCCCGCCACGGGCCGCGCCAGTGACACCTCGGCAAGCCCTTGCGCGGCGTCCGGCTGGATGCGCCGGATCCCGCCGAAACGGCAAGGACGCACCTGCGTGAATGCATCGCTCCCCTCCTTGCGCAGTGCCCCGGTCATCCCCACCTCGATCACGGCGGGCCGGGCCCCTCTGACGCGCGCGAGAGCGCTCGTGATGTCGGACCGCATCGGCTGTGCTCGATGTCGTGCCCGGATCGTCAAACATCCCCCGCAGACCTCGAGACGTGATGCTTCAACGAGGTCCGTCTTGGATATCCTTCTCACCCTGTTTCTCGGGCAGCCGCTGTGGATGTGGCTGACCTTCCTGTCGATCATGCTCGCCCTGCTGGTCTTCGACCTCGGCGTGCTGAACCGCGAGGATCACGTGATAGGCGTCGCCGAGAGCCTGAAGACCTCGGCGCTCTACATCTCACTCGGCGTCGCCTTCGCGGGCTTCGTCTGGTGGCAGATGGGCACCGAGCCCGCGGCGCAGTACCTGACCGCCTTCGTCGTCGAGAAGACGCTGGCGCTCGACAACATCTTCGTCATCGCGCTGATCTTCGGCTTCTTCGCCATCCCCGCCGCCTACCAGCACCGGGTGCTGTTCTGGGGCATCCTCGGGGTGATCGTGCTGCGCGGCATCATGATCGGCCTCGGCGCGACGCTGGTCGAGCAGTACCACTGGGTGCTCTACGTCTTCGCCGGCTTCCTGATCCTCACCGGGGTCAAGATGCTCTGCGCCGGCGGCGCGGAGGAAGAGCCCGACCTCGCCACCAACCCCGTGGTCAGGTTCCTCAAGCGCAGGCTGCGCGTCACCGACGAGATCCACGGCCACGGCTTCACCGTGAAGCAGACCGATCCCGCCACCGGCAGGACCCTGCGCTACGCCACGCCGCTGCTGCTGGCGCTGATCGTGATCGAGATCGCCGACCTCGTCTTCGCCGTGGACTCGGTGCCGGCGGTCTTCACCATCACCACCGATCCCTACATCGTCTACACCTCGAACATCTTCGCGATCCTCGGGCTGCGGGCGCTCTACTTCGCGCTCTCGGCGATCCTGCGGCGCTTTGCCTACCTGAAGTACGCGCTGTCGGTGCTGCTGGTGTTCATCGGCTCCAAGGTCTTCATCGCCGACCTGATGGGCTGGGAAAAATTCCCGCCGGTCTGGTCTCTTGGCATCACCTTCGCCATCCTGACCGCGGGGGTCGCCTACTCGCTCTGGAAGACCCGCGGCGACGCCGGATCCCCGCCGCCTTCCCCTGAAACCGACACAGCCAGTGAGACCCGATAAACTCCGATGACCCTCGAGATTGCCATCGTCCTTGCCCTCATCCTCGTCAACGGCCTGCTCGCCATGTCCGAGCTTGCCATCGTCTCGGCCCGGCCCGCGCGGCTGAAGGTCATGGCCGAGGAGGGGCGCAGCGGCGCCGCCACCGCGCTGCGCCTTGCCGAGGATCCGGGCCGCTTCCTGTCCTCGGTGCAGATCGGCATCACGCTGGTCGGCGTGCTCTCGGGCGCCTTCTCCGGCGCCACGCTCGGCACCCGGCTGGCGGCGGCGCTCGGCGACTCGGGCCTCTCGCCCGCGGCGGCGCAGTCGCTCGGCGTCGGCGGAGTGGTAGTGGTCATCACCTACCTGTCGCTGATCGTCGGCGAGCTGGTCCCCAAGCAGATCGCCCTGCGCGCGCCCGAGGCCGTGGCGACGCGCGTCGCGCCGCTGATGCGCGGCATCGCGCTTGTCGCCGCGCCGCTGGTCTGGCTGCTCGACCGATCCGGCAAGGCGGTGCTCGCCCTGCTCGGCCAGTCCGGCGACCGCGGCTCCGACGTCAGCGACGCCGAGGTGCGGCAGGTGCTCACCGAGGCGCGCAGCGCCGGGGTGCTGGAACATGCCGAGACGCAGATGATCGCCGGGGTCATGCGCGTCGCCGACCGCGCCGCGCGCGACCTGATGACCCCGCGCCACGAGGTCGCGCTGCTCGACCTGACTGACCCGCCCGCGCAGCTTCTTGCCCAGCTGCGCGACAGCCGCCTCACCCGGATGCCGGTGCGCGACGGGGCCGAGGGCGAGGTGATCGGCGTGCTTGCCGCGCATGACCTGCTGAGCCCAGATGGCACGCTCCTCGACCCGCGCGCGCGCCTGCTCGAGGCGCCGGTGGTGCGCGACGGCATGCCCGCGCTCGACCTCATCGAGACGCTGCGCGGCGCGCCCGCCCACATGGTGCTGGTCTACGACGAATACGGCCATTTCGAGGGGATCGTCACGCCGATGAACATCCTCGAGGCCATCGCCGGGGACTTCGGCGGCGACGCGCACGAGGCGGAGGAGCTGGTCACCCGCGCCGACGGCTCGATGCTGGTGGCGGGCGCGATGCCGGTGGACGAGTTCGCCGACCATCTTGGCGTCACGCTGGCGCCGGGCCGCGGCTATTCCACCGTCGCCGGGCTGGTGCTCGACGAGATGGGACGCCTGCCGCAGGTCGGCGAGGTGCTGGAGTGGCGCGCCTGGCGGATCGAGGTCGTCGACCTCGACGGCCGCCGCATCGACAAGCTGCTGGTCAGCCGCGAGGAGGCGCCCTAGGCCCCAGCACCCGATATCCGTCGCGAGGCTTTCCAAGCCGGGCATTTCCGATTATTCGACTCGGGTATCGCCCAGCAAGCGTCTCCCGCGCCCTTCCTTCCCTCGGGGACCGGTGTCCAGCCAGGCCATTCTCCAAATCCCCGATGCCAGGCCATGGCCCTGCCGCCGCGCCACCCCGCTCGGCGTCGTGCCGGTGGGGGTCCGCGCCTGGTTCGGTGACCAGCCCTACGCGGTCTGGCCCTGGGCGCAGCCGCTCCTTGGCGATGCCACGCCCACGGTGATCACCGGCGAGGTCTCGATCGAGACCGTCGCCAGCCTCGCGCCGGAGCTCATCGTCGCCAGCGGCTCGGGCATCTCCGAGGCGGAATACGCGCTGCTGTCGCAGGTGGCGCCGGTGCTGATGCACGCCCCCGAGGTCACCACCTACGGCATGCCCTGGGACGCCGAGCTGCGGATGGTGGCCCGCGCCACCGGCACCGAAGGTCGCGCCGCAGGAGCTCATCGCCGAGCTGCACGGCAGGTTCGCCGCCGTGCGCGCCCGCCATCCCGACTGGACGGGGCGCAGCGGCGTCTGCGCCTGGCACAACGGCGGGCAGACCGGGGCCTTCATGGGCGGCGACACCCGCGCGCAGTTCCTGCGGGAGCTGGGCTTCCGCCTGCCGGAAGCGCTCGCGCAGACCGAGCTGATCGACGGCTTCTACACGACGCTCTCGCCCGAGGATCTCTCGCCCATCGACGCCGACCTGCTGCTGTGGATCTCCTCGGGTGGACAGGCCGAAGACCTTGCCGCGCTCGCCATGCGCCGCACCCTGCGCGCCAGTGCCGAAGGGCGCGAGGTCTTCTGCGACGACCTGCTCGCCGGGGCGCTCTCCTTCGGCAGCGTGCTCTCGATGCCCTTCGCGCTCGACCGGCTCGAGCCGGAGATGACCGCCGCGCTCGACGGAGACAGCGCCACCGTCGTGCCCTCGGCCCGCGACGCGGGGCTGCTGCGATGAGCGGCTGGTCGGCGGCGGACATTTCTTTATAAATTTAGTCAGAAAAGTACAAAAACCGCAGATTTGTTCAATACGATCCGCCGTATCGCTGGTATCGGCGCTGCGACGCGTCCCCTGCCGGCCCGAGCGTCGGACGGGACGCCCCCATACCAGCCTGCCAGCAAGCCATCCGGGAAAGGACAGCCACTCGAGCGAAAGGCACAGCGCAACAGACCCTCGAAGGAGCCTTTTCGACGTGACGCATCCCCTCCCCGCCCCTGCCCTTTCGCGGCTCTCGCTGCTGCTGACCAGCTGCGCGACGCTCGGCCTTCTGGCCGCCCTCCCGGCCTCGGCGCAGCAATCCGGCGGCACGGTCTCGCTCGGCACGATCTTCATCGACACCGCCAGCGACGGCACCGACGACGACGAGACCATCGTCGCCGACCAGGTGACCAGCGGCAGCGGGCTGCCGAGCGACGTGATGGACAGCTCGGCAACGATCTCGGTCATCACCTCGAAGGAGATCGCGCAGCGCGGGGCACAGACCACCGAGCAGATCCTGCAATACACCTCGGGCATCTCGACCGACTTCTACGGACGCGACGACCGCTACGACTACTTCAAGATCCGCGGCTACGACGCCACCACCTACCGCGACGGGATGCTGATCGGCGATGCCTTCGGCGGCGTGCGCGAAGAGCCCTTTGCCTTCGACCGGGTCGAGGTGCTGAAGGGCGCCAACTCCACCGCCTTCGGCGTCGGCGACCCCGGCGGCGCGGTGAACTTCATCACCAAGTCCCCGACCGGCGAGCGCCTGCGCGAGATCTACGGCACGCTCGGCAGCTTCAACCACAAGGAACTGGGCTTCGATCTCGGCGACACCTTCGCCGGTTCCGGCGACCTGTCGTGGCGGCTGACCGGCAAGATGCAGGATGCCGAGGCCGAGACCGACGGGTCCAACGACGACGAGACCTTCCTGATGGGCGGCCTTGCCTGGCGGCCGACCGACCGCACCACGGTCAGCCTCGTCTACGACTACCTCTACCGCGACGGCTATCCCAACAGCTCGGGCTACCCGGCGACCGGTGACGATTTCGACCGCGACCTCTTCCTCGGCGAGCCGGATTTCAACTACCTCGACACCGACCGCCACACGCTGACCTTCAAGCTAGAGCATGATTTCGGCGGCGGGCTCGAGCTCGGCACGACCGCGCGCTACACCAAGGGCACGGGCGGCTTCGGCTATGTCTTCCTCGACGCGGTGACCTCGGAGGCGGACACCACCGTCTCGCGCTACTATTTCGCCAACGACGCCGATTTCGAGAATTTCGTCGCCGATGCGCACCTGCTCTACGAGACGAGCTTCGGCACCCTGTCGAGCCGGACGATGGGCGGGATCGAGTACCGCGACAACCACCGCGAGAACACGCTCTGGTACACGCGCGCCGCGGACATCGACTGGACCGACCCGGTCTACACCGGCGGGCTCGACCTCGACGCGACCGACCCCTATCAGGACACCACCACCGACACCGAGGTCGCCTCGCTCTACCTGCAGCAGGAATTCGCGTGGGACCGGCTGATCGTGCAGGGCGGGCTGCGGCGCGACTGGATCGACAACTCGATCACCGACAATCTCACCGACGTCACCACCGAGTCTGACGACGTCGAGGACACGCTGCGGCTCGGCCTCACCTACAAGCTGAGCCCGAACCTGTCGCTCTTCGGCAGCTACGCGGAGTCGGTCGTTCCGGCGAACCTCGGCGACGAGCCCGAGCGCGGCCGGCAGTACGAGATCGGCGTGAAATACCGCCCCGACGGGTTCCGCGGCCTGTTCAGCGCCTCGATCTACGACCTGACCAAGTACAACGAGACGGTGACCAACGCCGACACGCTGCTCGAGGAGGTCCGGGGCGAGTCCCGCGTGCGCGGCATCGACCTCGAGGCCAAGGCGGAGCTGACCGAGCAGCTCGCCTTCACCGCCGCCTACACCTATCTCGAGACCGAGATCCTCGAATCCGACAACGGCGCCAACAACGGCAACAGGCTGGCCTCGACGCCGGAGCATTCGGGGTCGGTCTGGGCGGATTACAGCGTGCCGGGACAGGGCTCGTTCGGTGACCTGAACCTCGGGCTCGGGGTGCGCTACACCGGCGAATACTGGCGCTCGGACGCCAACACCAGCAAGACCGATGCCGCGTGGATCTGGGATGCCGCCGTCGGCTACGAGATCGCCGAGAACACCCGGATGCGGCTCGCGGTCACCAACCTGCTCGACGAGAAGCACATCGCGCAGGGCGGCTTCTCGACCGACTACTACAACGCCGGCCGCGAGATCAGCGTGACGCTGAACCACAGCTGGTAAGGCGCCGCGCCCCCCGGTCCACTCCCGGGGGGCGCGCGCTCAATCACCCCGCTGCGCCTTCTGCCAGGCGCCGGGGGTCGTGCCCTCGTACTTGCGGAACACCCGCGTCAGGTGCCCCTGGTCCGAGAAATCGTGGCGCAGGGCGATCTCGGCGATGGTCAGCTCTGCCTGCCGCAGCTCCTCCTTCACCGCGCAGAGGCGCCGCTCCTGCTGCCAGTGCAGCGGCGTCTTGCCGGTGGTCTTCTTGAAGGCGCGGCAGAACCATCCCTCGGACAGGCCCACCGCGGCGGCAAGCTCGGCATTGCTCAGCCTGCGGCCCCCCGCCGCCGCGAGGCAGTCGAGCAGCCGCCGCATCTGGCGCGGCGAGAGCCCGCCCTGCCCCGGAGGAGGCAGCGGCGCCTCGGCACGCGGCCCGATCATCCCGGCAACCAGCGCGACCGCGAGGCTCTCGGCAAAGACCGGGCCGCGCGACGGCGCGGAGATCTCCTCGGTCAGGGCGCGGGCGACGGACGCGAGCGTGCCGATGTCCTGCACCTCGACCGGGTGGCGCAGCGCCTCCTCGGCGGTGCCGCCGCGCATCATCGGCGCGAGCCGCGCCACCAGCCAAGCGTGGTCTAGGTGCAGGTCGAGGTGCGAGAAGACATGGCCGCTCCCGAACCGGGTCCACATCGGCACCCCGGCGGGCACGTAGAGCGCGCGCAGCATCGGCCGCCAGTGGCGCGGCGCAAGCGAGCGCCGGTCCGTCAGCCGGATATTCCCGGAAACATCGTTGAAGAACAGCATGATCCGCGGGTCGGGCGAGCGGTAGTAGCCGGTGGCGCCGGTTTCTCCCCGGGCCTGCCAGTAGACCCCGCACATGCCCTCGTAGGAGCGCCAGCGCACCGGCGCCGTGCTCTCGATGCCGTCGGTGCGGCACGTCATGGAATGCATGAACCCCAACGGATGTGTACCCCCTGCAGATCGGACAACGCGATCGTCCGAAACCCGATTGGTGCCTGCCTGCCGGCGGTCGGATCGACCGCCGCCGGGGTGGGTACGCGAGTGGCGAACTTGGTCCATGACGGGCGAAAGGGCAATGCGCTTTTGCGCCTTCCGGGGTGGGCAGGGGCCGCAGTCCTGCCAATGTCCGCGCGGAAATCTGCCCCGCCCGGGGCGGAAATCTGCGAGGAATTTTCGCCCGGTCCGGCCTTTACGGGGTTGTCGGGTGCCCATGGCTTGCGCATGGTTCGCTCACCGCGCGCCTCGGAGGCACAAGTAATGCGCGGCAGTATCTTTCGGGAGGACCATCATGATCAGAACCTTCGGGCTCGGCGCCATGCTCGCCGGCAGCCTCGCCGTCACCGCGCCTGCCGCGATGGCCGCGGAATTCGTCAACGTGCTGACCGGCGGCACCTCGGGCGTCTACTACCCGCTCGGCGTGGCCCTCGCCGACATCTACGCCAAGAACATCCCCGACGCGCGCACCCAGGTGCAGGCCACCAAGGCCTCGGTCGAGAACCTGAACCTGCTGCAGCAGGGCCGCGGCGAGATCGGCTTCGCGCTCGGCGACTCCGTGAAGGACGCCTACGAGGGCAATGCCGAGGTCGGCTTCGAAAAGCCGCTCGACAAGCTGCGCGCCATCGCCGCGATCTACCCGAACTACATCCAGATCGCCGCCACCGCCGAGTCCGGCGTGACCACCGTGACCGAGCTCAAGGGCAAGTCCGTCTCGGTCGGCGCCGCCAAGTCCGGCACCGAGGTGAACGCGCGCAAGATCCTCGACGCGCTCGGCATGACCTACGAAGACCTCGGCAAGGTCGAGTACCTGCCCTTCGCCGAGTCCGTCGAGCTGATGAAGAACCGCCAGCTCGATGCCACGCTGCAGAGCTCGGGCCTCGGCTCGGCCGCGCTGAAGGACCTGTCCTCGACCCAGGACGTGACCTACGTCTCGGTCCCCGCCGAGGTCGCCGACACGCTCGGCGCGCCCTATTCCGCGGGCGTGATCCCCGCCGGCACCTACCCGGGCCAGGACGCCGACATCACGACGCTGGCAATCACCAACATCCTCGTGACCAGCTCCGACGTCTCGGACGAGCTGGCCTACCAGATGACCAAGCTGCTGTTCGAGCACCTCGACCAGATGAAGGCCGCCCATGCCGCCGCAGGCGACATCAACATCGAGGAAGCGGTGAAGAACTCGCCGATCCCGCTGCACCCGGGTGCCGAAAAGTACTACAAGGAAAAGGGCCTGCTCTGAGCAGAGCCACGCGGCGGCCCGGCTCCGGCCGGGCTGCCTGCACGACGGGAGGACGACATGACCGGACACACCGCGGCCGAGCAGGGCCGGGCCGAGGAACTGGCCGAACTGCATGACCCGCTGGCCTCGAGCTTTCCGCCGAACCTGACCGGGCGCTTCCTCTTCTGGCTGGCGGTTGCCTTCTCGCTCTACCAGATTTCCATCGCCGCCCATGTCATCGACCTGCCCAGCCAGGTGATGCGCGCGGTGCACGTCGGCTTCCTGATGGCGCTCGGCTTCCCGCTGCTGGCGCTCGGGCGCGGCTACGGCGCGCCGCTGCGGCTCTTCTGCACGCTGCTCGCCGCAGCGGGCGTGGCGGTCGCCGCCTACCAGTGGATCGAGTATACGCCGCTGCTGATGCGCGCGGGTGATCCCACCACCGCCGACCTCGTCTTCGGCTGCATCGCCGTGGCCACCGTCTTCATCGCCGCATGGATGCTGATGGGCCCGGCCCTGCCGATCATCTGCGGGATCTTCCTCGCCTACGCGCTCTTCGGCCAGCACCTGCCCGCGCCCTTCGACCACCGCGGCTACGCCTTCGAGCAGGTGGTCGAGCAGATCGCCTACGGCACCGAGGGGATCTACGGCATCCCGACCTATGTCTCGGCGACCTACATCTTCCTCTTCATCCTGTTCGGCGCCTTCCTCGAGAAGGCCGGGATGATCAAGCTCTTCACCGATGTCTCGCTCGGCCTCGTCGGGCACCGCATGGGCGGCGCCGCGAAGGTCGCGGTCCTGTCCTCGGGCCTCATGGGCACGATCTCGGGCTCGGGCGTCGCCAACGTGGTCACCACCGGCCAGTTCACCATCCCGCTGATGAAGCGCTTCGGCTACCGCCCGGCCTTTGCCGGCGGCGTCGAGGCCACCGCCTCGATGGGCGGGCAGATCATGCCGCCGGTGATGGGCGCCGTCGCCTTCATCATGGCCGAGACCCTCGGCGTGCAGTACATCGAGGTCGTCCGCGCCGCGCTGGTGCCCGCGATCCTCTACTTCGCCGGGGCCTTCTGGATGGTCCATCTCGAGGCCGGCAAGCGCAACCTGCGCGGCCTTTCCGCCGAGGAGATGCCCTCGGCCCGCAAGGCGCTGCGCGAGGGCTGGTACCTGATCCTGCCGCTGGCCGTGCTGGTCTGGCTGCTCTTCTCGGGCTACACGCCGCTCTTTGCAGGGACCATCGGCCTTGCGCTGACCGGCATGCTGATCCTCGGCGCGGCGATCGCCATGGGGATGTCCTCGATGGCCGTGCGGGTGATCTTCTGGGTCGTGCTCGGGCTCTGCGCCTCGGCCTTCTTCAAGTTCGGGATCAACGCGCTTCTGTTGGTGCTCGCCGCGCTCATCGCCGCCTGCGCCGCCTTCAAGGGCGGGCGCGAGACGCTCGCGGTCTGCCGCGACAGCCTTGCCGAGGGCGCCAAGACCGCGCTGCCGGTCGGCATCGCCTGCGCCCTCGTCGGCGTGATCATCGGCGTGATGACCCTGACCGGCGCGGCCAACACCTTTGGCCAGTTCATCGTCTCGGTGGGGCAGAACAGCCTCTTCCTGTCGCTGATCCTGACGATGATCACCTGCATCATCCTCGGCATGGGCATCCCGACGATCCCCAACTACATCATCACCTCGTCGATCGCCGGCCCGGCGCTGCTCGATCTCGGCGTGCCGCTGATCGTCAGCCACATGTTCGTCTTCTACTTCGGCATCCTTGCGGACCTGACCCCGCCGGTCGCGCTGGCCTGCTTCGCCGCCGCGCCGATCGCCAAGGAAAGCGGGCTGAAGATCAGCTTCGAGGCGATCAAGGTCGCCGCCGCGGGCTTCGTCGTGCCCTTCATGGCGGTCTACACCCCGGCGCTGATGCTGCAGGACGGCGGCGCGCTGGCGGGGGCCATCGGCTACTGGCCCGCGGTCGCCTACATCGTGGTCAAGGCGCTCTTTGCTCTCGCGCTCTGGGGCGCCAGCGTCATCGGCTGGCTCGGCCGCCCGCTGGCGGTCTGGGAACGGCTGATCGCCGTCGCCGCGGCCTTCAGCCTCGTCGCGGCCCTGCCGATCACCGACGAGGTCGGCTTTGCGCTCACCGTGGTCTTCGGGCTGCTGGTGTGGCGTCGCAAGGCCGCGGTGCAGGCATGACCGGCTGCCTGATGGCGGGGGCGATGATGCTCGCCCTCGCCGAGGGCGGCAGCTTCACGCTCGAATGGACCCACTCGGTCGAGCGCCAGTCATGGCGCGAGAGCTGGGAGGTCACGCAGGACCACCAACTCCACCTGACCGGGGCGGCGGTGAAGGGCTCGGGCGCGGGCATGGAGCCCGGCCCGGGCGGCCACTTTGAGGACGGCTGGTGGGTCTGGACGCCGGAGCTTGCGCCGGTGCCCTCGCTCACGCTCGCCGCCTCGGGCGCGACCCCCTCGGCCTGGACGCTCTGCGCCGCGGACTGCACCCAGCTCGGCGCCACACCGGGCCAGCCGGTGCAGCTCGCCCCCTGCCCCGACGCGGGCTGATGACCCGTCGGCGCGCCCTCCTGCGCCGCCTCCGCCCGGCATGGCGGCTGCGGCTGATGCTGGTCACGCTCGGCGCGCTGCTCTGCGCCGCGCTCGCGTGGCAGGTGGTGATGGGCCAGATCCGCGAAGGGCTCGAGCAGAGCCTGCTGGTCAGCCACCGCGCCCTGCAGACCGAGATCGACCGCTTCCGCTACCTGCCCCGCGTCGCCGGAGAGGACGCCCGCGTCCATGCCGCGCTGAAAGCCCCCGCCGACGCGCGCGCCATCGACGCCGCCAACCGCTACCTCGAACGCATCGCCACGCAGACCGGCTCGGGCCGGCTCTACCTGCTCGATGCCGAGGGCGTCACGCTGGCCTCGTCGAACTGGAACGAGCCCGACAGCTACGTCGGCCACGACTACAGCTTCCGCCCCTATTTCACCGATGCACGCGCCACCGGCAACGGCGCGGTCTACGCCATCGGCGTGACCACCGGCGAGCCGGGCTACTTCATCTCCGCCCGCGTCGACGATCCCGGGCTTGGCGTGCATGGCGTCATGGTGGTCAAGATCGACCTGCGCCCGCTGGAGCAGGCATGGGCCGAGACCGGCCAGCGCATCGCGGTCACCGACCGGGACGACATCGTCTTTCTCTCTTCCCTGCCCGCCTGGCGCTACCGCCCGCTGACGCCGCTGCCCGAGGCGGCGCGCGACCGGCTGGACAGATCGCGGCTCTATGACCGCTCCGAGCTCGACCGGGCGGTGCCGCTGCTGCCAGCCGGGACCGGGCTGCGCATCCCCGGCGGCGGCCGCGCCGCCACCTTGCGCGGCACGCCGCTGGAAAACGGCTGGCGGCTGCTCGCCGCGGCGCCGCTCTGGCCCGCACGGGCGGCGGCGGGCGGCACCGCCGCGCTGGTGCTGCTCGCCGGACTGCTCGGGCTGGGGCTGGCCGACATGCGCCGGCACCGCCGCAGGCTCATCGCCCTGCGCCTGCGCCAGACCGAGGTGATGGAGCGCAAGGTCCGCCTGCGCACCGCCGAGCTCGCGCGCGAGGTCGAGGCCCGGCGGCAGGTCGAGGCCGACCTTCGCGCCACACAGGCGACGCTGGTGCAATCCGAGAAGATGGCCGCTCTGGGACGCATGTCCGCCGCCATCGTGCACGAGGTCAGCCAGCCGCTCGCGGCGATGGAGGCGACGCTGACCGCCGCCGAGTTCGGCCTCTCGCGCGCCCCCGAGCAGACCGCCGCCCGGCTGCAATCGGCGCGCGGGCTGATCCGCCGGATGCAGCGGATGACCAAGCATCTCAAGAACTTCTCGCGCCGCGAGATGGCGCCGCTTTCGCCGGTGCCGGTGATCGAGGTGGCGCGCTCGGCGCTGGCGCTGGCGCAGCCGCGCGCCGATGCGGCGGGGGTGCAGCTCCAGTTCGAGCCCGGCGCGGGTGCGCCCGTGGTCCGCGCCGGTCACGCGCGGCTCGAGCAGGTGCTGGTCAACCTGCTGCACAACGCCATCGAGGCGGTGGAGCCCGGGCGCGGCGAGGTCACGCTCTCGGTCCGCGCGCAGGCGGGCGAGCTGACCCTGCTGGTGCGCGACAACGGCCCCGGCATCCCGCCCGACGTGCTGCCACGGGTGACCGAGCCCTTCTTCTCGACCCGCATCGGCGGCGAGGGGCTGGGGCTGGGGCTTGCGATCTCCTTCGAGGTGGTCCAGCACTTCGGCGGGCGGCTCGACATAAGGTCCGACCCCGGCGAGGGGGCCGAGATCGCCGTGGTCCTGCCGCTGCTCGAAGATGACGTCACCCGCGAGGCCGCCGAATGATCCCCCTTATCCACGTGGTCGAGGACGACCGGGACCACCGCCACGCGCTCTGCGACCTCGTCGAGGCCGCCGGCTACAGGGCCGAGCCCTTCGCCGACGGCAGCGCCGCGCTGGCCGCGACCGCCCGCCCCGACCTTGTGCTCACCGACCTGCGGATGCCGGGCATGGACGGGCAGGCGCTGTTGCAGGCGATGCGCGAGCGCGATCCCGACTGTCCGGTGGTGCTGATCTCGGGCCATGGCGATCTGGCGCAGGCGGTGCAGGCGATGCGCGCCGGGGCCGAGGATTTCCTCGAGAAACCCTATGACGGGATGCACCTGCTGACGGTGATCGAGCGCGGCCTCCGCAGCCGCGCCGCGCGGGCCGAGATCGGCCGCCTGCAGGACCGCATCACGCGGCGCGACGAGGGCGGGCTGCTCGGCCAGTCCGCCGCAATCACCGCGCTGCGGGCGAAGATCGCCGCGCTTGCCCCGACCGATCTCGACATCGTGGTGACCGGCGAGACCGGCACCGGCAAGGAACTGGTCGCCCGTGCCCTGCACGCGGCCAGCGCCCGCGCCGCCGGTCCCTTCGTCGCGGTGAACTGCGCCGCCCTGCCCGAGAGCCTCTTCGAGATCGAGATCTTCGGCCATGTCGCCGGTGCCTTTCCCGGCGCGCAGGACAAGCCCGGCAAGCTCGAGGCCGCCTCGGGCGGCACGCTCATGCTCGACGAGGTCGAGGCCATGCCCGCGGCGATCCAGCCCAAGCTGCTGCGCGCGCTGCAGGAGCGCATGGTCGAGCGGCTCGGCGAGAACCGTCTGCGCCCGCTCGACCTGCGCATCGTCGCCACCTCGAAGACCGACCTGCGCCAGCTGACGCTCGACGGCAGCTTCCGGCCCGACCTCTTCTACCGCCTCGCCGGGGCCGAGATCGCGGTCGAGCCGCTGCGCGTGCTGGGCGAGGACATCGCGCTGCTGTTCAGCCATTACGCCAGCCTCGCCGCCACCCGCTACGGGCGCGAGATGCCGGGGCTCGACCCGGCGCTGAAGCAGCGGCTGATGCGCCGCCCCTGGCCGGGCAATGTGCGCGAGCTGAAGGCGGTGGCCGAACGGATCGCGCTCGGGCTCGATTTTCCCGACGACCCGGCGGCGCCGGTGGCCGAGCCGGAAAGCCTTGCCGCCCGAGTTGCCGCCTTCGAGGCGCGCGAGATCCGCCTCGCGCTCGAGCGCTGCCGCGGCAACACCGAGCGCACCGCCAAGGTGCTGGGCATGGCCCGCCGCACCCTCAACGACAAGATCAGCCGCTATGGCATCCGGCTCTAGGACATTTGCCGCGGCCGGCGGATCCCGCGGGCTTCGCGCTTGGAAAAAATCGGGCGCCGGTGCACCATCCCCGGCAAGAAAAACCTCCCCGGATCAGGCAGATGGCGCCGGATCCGGGCACAACGGGCGAAATGGAACAGAATGAACACGACGGTCTGTGACTACCTGATCATCGGCGCCGGCATCCTCGGCGCGGCGCTGGGGGCCGAGGTCGCGCGCCGCAACCCCGGCAAGCGCGTGCAGGTGGTCGAGAAGGAGGCCCTCCCGGCCTTTCACCAGACCGGCCGCAACTCCGGCGTGGTGCATTCCGGCGTCTACTACACGCCCGGCAGCCTCAAGGCCCGGTTCTGCCGCGAGGGGCTCGAGGAGACCCGCGCCTTCTGCGCCGCCCATGGCATCGGCTACGACGCCCGCGGCAAGCTGATCGTGGCGACCGACGCGCTGGAGGAAAGCCGTCTCGGCGCGCTCGAGACCCGGGCCGCCGAGAACGGCGTGACGGCGCACCGGCTGGATGCCGCCGGGCTGCGCCAGCGCGAGCCCAACGTCAGCGGCGTCGCCGCGCTGCACATCCCCGCCACCGCCATCGTCGATTACACCGGCGTGACCCGCGCCCTGCTGGCGCAGGTCGAGGACAGCGGCGGCGCGGTGCGCTTCAACGCCGAGGTGACCGGCATCCGCGCGACCGGCGACAGCCACGAGGTGCTGATCAACGGCGGGAAGACCGCGCAGGACCGGATCTCCGCCGGGCGGGTCATCGCCTGCACCGGGCTCGCCTCGGACCGGGTGGCGCGGATGCTGGGCATCGACCCCGAGGTGCGCATCCTGCCGTTCCGCGGCGAGTATTTCGTGCTGCCGCCCCGGCTCAACACCGTGGTGCACAGCATGATCTACCCGGTGCCCGACCCCGCCCTGCCCTTCCTCGGCGTGCACCTCACGCCGATGATCGACGGCACGATCACCGTCGGCCCCAACGCGGTCCTGTCGCTCGCGCGCGAGAAATACGGAAGGTTCAGCGTTGATGCGCGCGACGCGGCCAGCGCGCTCTTCTATCCCGGGCTCTGGCGCACGCTCGCGCGGCATCCGAGGGCGACGCTGAACGAGCTCAAGGGCTCGATGTTCCGCGGCGCCTATCTCAAGCTCGTGCAGAAATACAGCCCGGGGATCACGCTTGCCGATCTCGGCACCTACCGCTCGGCGAACCGGGCGCAGGCGGTGCGGCCGGACGGCACGCTGGTGGACGATTTCCTGATCCGCAGCCTCGGCGGCGTGACCGCGGTGCTGAACGCCCCCTCGCCCGCGGCGACCAGCGCCATGCCCATCGCCCGGCACATTGCGGGCATGCTGGACTGATCCCGCCTGCCGTTACGCAAACGTCACGCGGCAGTATCATTGCCGTTACAGGCCGCGAGTACCCCGGCGCCGAACAGGAACGGGGGACACCACATGTTCAAGACGACCGGAGTCGCGATCGCCGCCTCGCTGATGGCCTCGACCGCATTCGCCGCCACCGACATCACCTGGTGGCACGGCATGGGCGGCCGCAATGGCGAGGTGATCAACGAGATCTCGCAGCAGTTCAACGACGCGCAGGACGCCTGCCACCTGACGCCGATCTCCAAGGGCACCTACGAAGAGGCGCTCTCCTCGGGCATCGCCGCCTTCCGCTCGGGCGAGCAGCCGAACATCCTGCAGGTGTTCGACGCCGGCGCCGCGACGATCATCGCCGCCAAGGGCGCGACCATCGCCGCCGAGGACCTGATCACCGGCGCGGGCGAGCAGTTCAACCGCGAGAACTTCATCGCCGGCGTGCGCAACTTCTACGCCGATGCAGACGGCAAGTTCATCGGCATGCCGTTCAACTCCTCGGCGCCGATCCTCTATTACAACACCGAGGCCTTCGAGAAGGCCGGGGTCGAGCCGCCGAAGACCTGGGAAGAGTTCGAAGAGGTCGCGCCCAAGCTGAAGGAGGCCGGCTACCTGCCGATGACCGCCTCGCAGTTGACCTGGATGATGGTCGAGAACTTCAAGTCGCGGAACAACCAGCAGTTCGCCACGAACAACAACGGCTATGACGCCGTCGACGGCACCGAGATCATCGTCAACGACGAGAACCAGGTGATGATGTTCGAGAAGCTGAAGGCCTGGGCCGACGAGGGTCTTTACGGCTTCTACGGTGCCGGCTGGGCCGACAACCTCAAGCCCTTCGAGGAAGGCAAGGCGGCGATGTGGATCGGCTCCTCGGGCAGCTTCGGCGGGTTGCAGAAATCGGCGAACTTCGACTTCGGCGCGGGGTTCATGCCCTACTGGGCCAGCATCGAGGGCGCGGGCACCCAGAGCTTCATCGGCGGCGCGGCGCTCTTCGCGATGGCCGGCAAGCCCGAAGAGCAGAACACCTGCACCGCGCAGTTCTTCTCGTTCCTGACCTCGCCCGAGACGCAGGTCTACTGGCACAAGAACACCGGCTACGTGCCGATCACCGAGGCCGCCTACGAGATGGCCAAGGGTGAGGGCTACTACGACGAGCAGCCCGTGGCAGAGGTCGGCATCCAGCAGCTGATGCTGCCGGGCGGCGAATGGTCCAAGGGCTACCGCCTTGGCTTCTACCCGCAGATCCGCACCGTGATGGAGCGCGAGTTCAACCGCATCTTCTCGGGCGAGACCGAGGTGAAGGCAGCCTTCGACACCATCCAGTCCGAAGGCAACGCGCTTCTCGCGCGCTTCGCCAAGACCGCGCAGTAACCGGCGCCGCTGGATCGGGGGGCCCGCGGCCATCGGCCCGGGCCCCCCGTGACATTGCCCGGCCCCGCTTCCGACCAGGACACATCCCGTGACCGATACCCCCCTCGAAATTGCCGGGACCGCGCGCCCGCTGGTCGCGCGCTTCCGCGCCTGGTGGTCCGGCGAGACCGCCAACCCCGCCAAGCGCGTGCAGTTCGACCGCCCGCTCACCCCCTGGCTCTTCCTGCTGCCGCAGCTCGCGGTGGTGGCGGTGTTCTTCTACTGGCCCTCGGTGCAGGCGGTGACCTCGTCCTTCTACCTCGAGGACCCGTTCGGCTTCGGCGCGACCTTCGTCGGGATGGAGAACTACACCGACGCGCTCGGCAGCTCGGAATACCTGAGCACCGCCGCCTTCACCGCCTTCTTCTGCGTGGTGGTCACGGCGCTCGCCCTCGGCATCGGCCTCGTGCTGGCGGTCAAGGCCGACAAGGTGATCCGCGGCGCCGAGAGCTACAAGACGCTGCTGATCTCGGTCTATGCCATCGCGCCGCCCGTCGCGGGGCTCATCGGCATGATGTTCTTCGACATGCACATGGGGCCGCTCAAGGACCTCGCCGCGCTCTTCGGCTACGAGCTCAAGGTCGGGATCAACTACTGGGACACCGCCACCGCGCTCATTGTGATCGCCGTGTGGAAGCAGATCCCCTACAACTTCATCTTCTTCCTGTCGGGGCTGCAGTCGGTGCCCGTCCCGGTGCGCGAGGCGGCCCTCATCGACGCGCAATCGGGCTGGCGACGGTTCCGGGACATCATCCTGCCGCTGCTCGCGCCCACCGCCTTCTTCCTGCTGGTGATCAACATCACCTACACGATGTTCGACACTTTCCCGATCATCGACGTCATCGTGAAGGACAAGCCCGCCAACAACCCGATGACGCTGGTCTACAAGGTCTATCTCGACGGGTTCAAGGGCAACGACATCGGCGGCAGCTCGGCGCAGTCGGTGATCCTGATGGGCGTCGTGGCGCTGCTGACCGTGCTGCAGTTCCGCTTCCTCGAACGCCGCGTGCACTACGGATAAGCCCATGCAGAAGATCAAACCCCTCGATCACCTCATACTCATCCTCGGCGCGGTCTTCCTCTGCGCGCCCGTGCTGATGGCGCTCATGTCCTCGACCCACACCGCGGTCGACATCCACTCGAACGGCCTGTCGCTGCTGCCCGGCGGCAACGGCGTGGCGACCTACACGAAGGTGCTGACCCACAAGGGCGGCTTCACCGGCGACGTCACGGGCCTGCTGATGCTGCGCAACTCGCTGATCATGGGGCTCGGCTTCGCGGTCGGGAAGATCGCGCTGTCGATGATGGCCGCCTACGCGCTGGTCTACTTCCGCTTCCGCTTCGCGACGCCGCTCTTCTGGATGATCTTCGCGACGCTGCTGCTGCCGCTGGAGGTGCGGATCATGCCCTCCTACCAGGTGATGTCGGACCTGCACCTGCTGAACAGCTACACCGGGCTGATCCTGCCGCTGCTGGCCTCGGCCACCGGCACCTTCTTCTTCCGGCAGTTCTTCCGCTCGGTGCCCGACGAGCTGCTCGAGGCGGCGCGGATCGACGGCGCGGGCCCGGTGAAGTTCTTCATCGACGTGCTCGTGCCGCTCTCGAAGACCATGATGGCGGCGATCTTCATCATCATGTTCATCTACGGCTGGAACCAGTACCTCTGGCCGCTGCTGATGACCACGGACGAGAGCTTCTACACGCTCATGCGCGGCATCAAGTCGATCCTGCAGGTCTGGGTCGGCAGCCAGATCCCCGATTACAACGAAGCCTTTGCCCTCGCGGTGCTGGCCATGGTCCCCCCGGTTGCCGTGGTGGTGATCTTCCAGCGCATGTTCATCAAGGGCCTGACGGAAAGCGACAAGTGATGGCAGACCTTACTCTCAAGTCGGTCGGCAAGACCTATGCGGGCGGCGTCGATGCCGTCTCGGACGTGACCATCGACATCAAGGACGGCGAGTTCATCGTGCTCGTCGGCCCCTCCGGCTGCGGCAAGTCCACGCTCCTGCGCATGGTGGCGGGGCTCGAGACGGTGACCCGCGGCGACGTTCATATCGGCGGGCGGCGGGTCAACGACCTCGACCCGGCCGAGCGCGACATCGCCATGGTGTTCCAGAACTACGCGCTCTACCCGCACATGTCGGTGCGCGACAACATGGCCTACGGGCTGAGGAACCGCGGCGAGAGCAAGGCCGTCATCGAGGAGCGCGTCGCCGAGGCGGCGCGGATGCTCGAGCTTGGCCAGTACCTCGACCGCAAGCCCCGCGCGCTCTCGGGCGGGCAGCGCCAGCGCGTCGCCATGGGCCGCGCCATCGTGCGCCAGCCCGCCGCCTTCCTCTTCGACGAGCCGCTGTCGAACCTCGACGCCAAGCTGCGCGTGTCGATGCGCATGGAGATCCGCAAGCTGCAGCAGCGGCTTGGCACCACATCGCTCTACGTCACCCACGACCAGCTCGAGGCGATGACCCTCGCCGACCGGCTGGTCGTGCTGAACGGCGGGCGGGTCGAACAGATCGGCGCGCCGCTCGAGGTCTACCGCAGGCCCGCCTCGACCTTCGTCGCCTCGTTCATCGGCGCGCCCGCCATGAGCCTGCTCGACGCGCGCATCGACGGCGGGCAGCTCCTGCTCGACGGCCACGCGCTGGCGACGCTCGGCAACGCACCCGGGCCGGTCACGCTCGGCCTGCGCGCCGAGGATCTGCGCATCGCCGCGACCGGCCTGCCGATGCGGGTGGACTATGTCGAGGAGCTGGGCGCGCAGCGCATCGTGCACGGCATGGTCGGCGACCAGTCGCTGGCGGTCACCGACGCGCATGACACGCCGCTCGGCCCGGAGCTGCGCATCGCCGTCGATCCGGCGAAGCTGCATCTCTTCGACGCGCGCAGCGGGCGGCGGATGGAGCCGCGGCTGCAGCACGTCGCCGAGCCCGCGCAATGATCCGCCAGACCGTCCGGGACCTGCCCGTGCCCGGCGCCGCGGATCTGGCGATCCGCGACCTGCCGCGCGAGATCGCCGTGCACGATGCCCACATGGCGACCGTGCCCGGCATGAACCTGATCGAGACCGGCGGCGCGGCACCCGGCGCCCCGCTGTCCCTGCCGCTCACCGTAGGCGCCTGGAACCTCGAGCGCTGCCTCTTCCCCGAGGCATCGGCCGTGCGCGCCCGCGACTGCGACCTGCTGCTGGTCTCCGAGATGGACCACGGCATGGCCCGCACGCAGCAGCGCAACACCACCGCCGCCCTCGCCGGTGCGCTCGGCGCGGCCTATGCCTACGCGGTGGAATTCCTCGAGCTCGGCCTCGGCTCGCCCATCGAGTTGCAGTTCTGCGACGACGGTCACAACGCCCGCGGCTACCATGGCAACGGGCTGATGGCGCGCGGCGCGCTGCACCAGCCCTTCGCGCTGCGGCTTCGCGGCAAGCGGCAATGGTTCTTCGATGCCGAGCAGCCCCGGCTCGGCGAGCGCATCGCCGTCGGCGCGCGGATCGAGACCACGGACGGCCCGTTCCTCGCCGTCTCGACCCATCTCGAAAGCGCCTGCGGGCCGGAGCATCGGGAAGATCAGGTCGCGGGGCTGATCGCGGCGATCGACGCCGAGTTCCCCGGCCTGCCCGTGCTGATCGGCGGCGATCTCAACACCGGCAACCACAACCACGGCAACTGGCGGGCCGAGGGGCTCTTCGACGTCGCCCGCGCGGCGGGCTTCAGCGCGCATGGCGGGCCCGAGGAGCAGATGACCACCCGCCCGAGCCTGATCACCCGCTGGCCCGACCGGGCGCAGAAGCTCGACTGGTTCCTTGCGCGCGGCATGACGCTCGGCCCGGTGGACATCCGCCCGGCCCTCGATCCCTCGGGAGGCCCGCTCTCGGACCACGACCTGATCGTCGCGCGCATCGAGGCCCTGCAGCACGGGGCGTGACCGCCCCGCGCTCTGTCTGGGCGGCGCGTTACGCCCTGTCGGTCCGGGCCGCGAACATCGGCCCGCCCTTCCAGCGCGGGAAGCCGTAGCCGTGGACTTCCACGAGGTCGATGTCCTCGGGGCGCTGCGCGATGCCTTCCTCGAGGATCGCCGCGCCCTCGGCGGCCATGGCGGCGACCAGATGCGCCGCGATCTCGGGGCGGGACAGGTCCCGCGAGCCGGAAATCCGCGCGGCCAGCAGCTCGGCCACCTGCGGCGCGGGCTTCGCGGTCCGGTCGCCCTCGGCGTAGTCGTACCAGCCGCCACCGGTCTTCTGGCCCTTGCGTCCGGCCCGCACGAGGATGTCGCCCAGCGTCTCGGGCACGTCCTGCCCCGCCGCCCGCGCGCCCTCGCGCTGCAGGAAGGCGATGTCGAGCCCGCCCAGATCCTGCGCCTCGAACGGGCCCATGCGGAAGCCGTAGCCGCGCATCGCGGCATCCACCTCGGCGATGGCCAAGCCTTGCGTCACCAGCGCCTCGGCCTCGGCGCGGTAGCGCTTGAGGATGCGGTTGCCGATGAAGCCCTCGCAGATGCCCGCCTGCACGGGGATCTTGTTGAGCGCGCGGCCAAGCGCGAAGCCGGTGGCCAGAACCTCGGGCGCGGTGTCGGGCGTCGGCACGATCTCGAGCAGCTTCATGATGTGGGCCGGGCTGAAGAAGTGCAGCCCGATGAAGCGCCCGGGATTCGGCAGCCCTTCGGCGATGGCCCGCGGATCGAGGTAGGAGGTGTTGGTCGCCAGCACCGCGTCGGGGCGGCAGACCCGACCCAGCTCGGCGAAGACCGCGCGCTTGACGCCGATCTCCTCGAAGACGGCCTCGATGACGAGGTCGGCCTGCGCCAGGTCGGCATAATCGGTGCTGCCGCGGACCCCGGCCATGCGCTGCGCCCGGCCGTCTTCGGACAGCGTGCCGCGCTGGACCGACGACTGGAAGATCCTGTCCACGTTCGCAAGGCCCCGCGCCACCGCCTCGGCGTCGCGCTCGATGAGGATGATCTCCATCCCCGCCTCGCGGCAGGCGCCGGCGATGCCCGCGCCCATGGTTCCGCCGCCGATGACGCCGACGGTCCCGAAGGGCAGCGGCGCCACGTCCTTGAGCGCGGCCGGTTTCGGCGCCGCGCGCTCGGCAAAGAAGACGTGGCGCAGCGCGGCGGCCTCGTCGGAGCCGCGCAGGTCAAGGAAGGTCCCGCGCTCCACCGCCATCGCCTCGGCAAAGCCGTGCTCGGTGGCGAAGCGAAGGCTGTCGAGCGCGCGCAGCGGCGCGCTGTGCCCGGCCTTCGCGGCGGTCTTGCGGGCCACCTGCCAGAACTCCTCGGGCATCGGCGCCAGCGGGCGCTGCGACACCGGCAGCGGCAGATCGGTCGCCAGCGCGGCGCGGGCGAAACCCACCGCCTCGCTCTCGAGATCGCCGCTCACCACGGCATCGACCAGCCCGGCCTTCAGCGCCTTCGCGGCGGCCACCGGCTTGCCGCCGGTCACCAGCTCCACCGCCGCCTCGATGCCGGCAAGGCGCGGCGTGCGCACCGTGCCCGAGGCGCCGGGGATGACGCCGAGCGTGACCTCGGGAAGGCCGACCTTGGCGCTCTCGACCGCGACGCGGAACCGGCAACCCATGGCGATCTCGAAGCCGCCGCCAAGCGCCGCGCCGTGGATCGCCGCGACCCAGGGCTTTTCCGCCGCCTCGATGCGGTCCACCACGTCGGGCAGGTGCGGCTCGACCGGCGGCTTGCCGAACTCGCGCACGTCGGCCCCGGCAAGAAAGGTCCGGCCGGCGCAGATCAGTACCACGGCCTTCACCTCGGGGTCGGCGTCGAGCTGGCCGACCATCTCGAAGAGCCCCTTGCGCACGGCTTCGGAAATCGCGTTCACCGGCGGATTGTCGAGGGTGACGACGGCGATCTCGCCGTCGCGGCGGACAGTCAGGAGTGTCATGGTTCAGAGTCCCAGGTAGGCTTCACGAATGCGCGGATCGGCGATGAGCTCCGGGGCCGGGCCGGTCATGGTGATCCGCCCCGTCTCCATCACGTAGCCCCGGTCCGCGATCTTGAGCGCGCCATAGGCGTTCTGCTCGACGAGCAGCACCGTGACGTCGCGCTCCTTGAGCGATTTCACCACCTCGAAGATCTGCGCCACCAAGAGCGGCGCCAGACCCATCGAGGGCTCATCCAGCAAAAGGCAATGCGGCCGGCCCATCAGCGCACGGGCGATGGCCAGCATCTGCTGCTGCCCGCCCGAGAGCCCGCCCGCCGCGAGGTTGCGCTTTTCCTTCAGGATCGGGAACATGGCGAAGGCATCCGCCATGTCGCGCTCGACCCGCTCGTCGGTGTAGAGGAAGGCGCCGAGGCGCAGGTTCTCCTCGACCGAGAGGTTGGTGAAGATCTGCCGCCCCTCGGGCGATTGCGCCAGCCCGCGCTTCAGGCGCTTGTGGGCGGGCACGGCGGCAAAGCTCTCGCCGCGGAAGACGATGCTGCCGTCGCTCACCGGCTGTATGCCCGACAGGCACTTCAGCAGCGTGGTCTTGCCCGCGCCGTTGGCGCCCACCACGGTCACGATCTCGCCCGAGCTGACCTCGAGGTCGAGCCCGTGCAGCACCTCGATGCGCCCGTAGCGCGAGCGCAGCCCCTCAACCGTCAGCATGGGCAGGCTCCTCCTCTTCGGTGCCGAGATAGGCGGCGATCACCGCCGGGTCGCGCGCGACGGTGGCCGGATCGCCCTCGGCGATCTTCTCGCCATGGTCCAGCACGACGATGTGGTTCGAGATCCGCATCACCAGCTTCATGTCGTGCTCGACCAGCAGGATGGCAATGCCCGAGGCCGCAAGCTCGGCGATCAGGTGGTCGATCTCCTCGGTCTCGACCGCGTTGCAGCCCGCCGCCGGCTCGTCCAGCAGCAGGATCTTCGGGCGAAGCGCCAGCGCCCGGGCGATCTCGAGCCGCTTCAGCGCGCCGTAGCTGAGGTTGCCCGCAACCTGCTCGGCGGCCTTGTCGAGCCGCACCCGCTCCAGCAGCTTGCGCGCGCCCTCTCGCGCCTCGGCGGCGCGGCGGCGCATCCCCGGCAGCGACAGCAGGTCGGCCCAGACCGAGCCGCGCTCGGACAGGTGATAGCCCGCCAGCACGTTGTCGAGCACCGTCATCTCCTGGAAGATCTGCAGGTTCTGGAAGGTGCGCGACAGGCCCATCTCGGCCAGCCGGTTGGGGGCGACCCCGGTCACCTCGGTGCCATTGAGCGAAACCGAGCCGCGACCGGGCTGGTAGACGCCCGAGATCATGTTGAAGAGCGTGGTCTTGCCCGCGCCGTTCGGCCCGATGACCGAGACGATCTCGCCCGGCGAGACCCTGAAGCTCACGTCGTTGACCGCCTTCAGCCCGCCGAAGCTGATGCCGAGGCCCTGTACGTCCAGAAGGCTCATTCGTCCCTCCCCTTCAGGCGCCGCGCGATCGAGGGCAGGAGCCCCTGCGGCAGGAAGATCATCACCAGCACCATGACGAGGCCCAGCACCAGCTGCTCGTACTCGGCAAACACCGTCAGCACCTGCGGCAGCAGCGTCAGGATCGCCGCCCCGAAGGTTGCGCCCAGCACCGAGCCGACACCGCCGAGCACCGCCATGGTGACCATCTCGACCGAGTGCATGAAGCCCGCCACGTCCGGCGTGATGAAGCCGTTCTGCAGCGCCAGCAGCGAGCCCGCGACCGAGGCGTAGACCGCCGAGATCACGAAGGCGCGCAGCTTCTGGCGCGGCACGTCGACGCCGACCGTGGCTGCCGCCACTTCGGAGCCGTGCAGCGCCCGCATGGCGCGGCCCGAAGGGCTGTCGAAGAGGTTGAGCGCGAGCCACGCGCCGACCAGCAGCACGATGCCGCAGAGCATGTACCAGAACTCGCCGCCCGAGAGCTTCCAGCCCATGTCGCGCAGCAGGTCACGCAGCCCGAGGTCGGCGACGTTCATGCCGTCCGGCCCCCCGGTCAGCGCGCGCTCGTTGGTCAGCACCATCGACACGAGGATGCCGAAGCCGAGCGTCGCCACGGCAAGGTAGTAGCCCTTGAGCCGCAGGATCGGCTTGCCGATCAGCGCCGCCATGACGCCCGAGATCACTGCGCCGAGGAGCACCGCCAGCGCCGGGTGCAGCCCGAGGTGCTCGGGGGCCAGCGCGCAGGCGTAGGCGCCGATCCCGGCAAAGCCCGCGTGGCCGAGGCTGATCTGCCCGGCGTAGCCGATCAGGATCACCAGCCCCACCACCGAGAGCGCGTTGACGAAGATCAGCGCGCCGACGCGGTAGTAGTAGCCCGAGGGGAAGAACAGCGGCAGCAGCGCGATGAGCAGCGCCAGCACGCCGAGCGAAATCCACTTGTTGCGGCCGGTCATCACACGCGCTCCGTCGATTTGCGGCCGAAGAGACCCTGCGGCATCACGAAGAGCACGGCGAGGATGACGATGAAGGCCACCGCTTCCTTGTATTGCGAGCTGAGATAGCCCGCGGTCAGCGCCTCGAAGCAGCCAAGCAGCAGCCCGCCGACCAGCGCGCCCTTGGGGTTGCCCATACCGCCCAGCATGGCGGCGGCAAAGCCCTTGAGCGCGAGCGCGACGCCGACGTCATAGCCGACCAGCGTGATCGGGGTGACCAGCACACCCGCGAAGGCACCGATGGCGGCCGAGAGGCCGAAGGAGAGGGTCATCACCCAGCCGGTGTTGATCCCGACCAGCTGCGCCGCAACGCGGTTGTTGGCAGTCGCCAGCACGGCCTTGCCGGTCAGCGTGCGGGTGAAGAAGATCCAGAGCCCGACGAAGACCGCCAGCGCGCCGCCGATCACCCAGAGGCTCTGCGGCAGGATCGTCGCGCCGAGCACCCGGATCGGCTCGTCTCCCGAGAAGGAGGGGAAGCGGTGCAGCTGCTTGTCGAAGACCAGCTGCGCCGCGCCGCGGATCAGGATCGAGGCGCCGATGGTGATGATGATGAGCGACACCACGGGCGCGCCGCGCGCCGGCTCGATGGCCAGCTTGTTCAGCGCCACGCCGATGGCCGAGGTCACGAGGATGGCGACCACGGCGGCGAGCGGCAGCGGCAGCCCGGCCTCGAAGGTGAAGACGGTGATCATCCCGCCCAGCATGACGAATTCGCCCTGGGCGAAGTTCACCACGTCCGAGGCGTTGTAGATGATCGTGAATCCCAGCGCCACGAGCGCGTAGACGGCGCCCACGGTCAGACCGGAGAACAGGAATTGCAGCAGGGCGTCCATCGGGGCTCCCAAGGCTTTGGCGGATGGGGGGTGCGGCTCCGGGCGCGGGGCCCGGAGCCGGAGCGGATTACTCGACGGGCAGCCAGTCGCCGTCCTTGATCTGAAGCATCCGGAAGGCGCTGAGATCGAGGCCGAGGTGATCCTCGGGCGAGAAGCTGTAGGTGCCGGTGGTTCCGACGAAGCCGCTGGTGGCTTCCAGCGCGTCGCGGATCGCCTCCGGGTCCTCGGCATCGCCCGAGCGGGCAATCGCATCGACGATCAGCGCGAAGGCGTCATGCGCGTAGCCGCCGAAGGTCGACACGTCCTGGTCGTACTTGGCCTTGTACGCCTCGGTGTAGGCGGTCACGACCTTGTACTGGGGATCGTCCTCGGCCAGCTTGTCGGCGATCAGCAGCGCGGTGCCCGGCAGGCGCACGCCCTCGGCGGCCTCTGCCCCCGCGAGCTCGATGAACGCGTCCGAGGCAACCCCGTGGCTCTGGTAGAGCGGGATCTCGAAGCCCAGCTGCGCGACGTTGCGGGTGACGATGGCCGGGCCCTGGCCGAAGCCCGGGTTCAGCACCGCCTGCACGCCCTCGGTGTTGCGGATGCGGGTCAGCTGCGGGGTCATGTCCGCGTCCTGCGGGCCGTAGGTCTCGTCGGCGAGGATCTCGATGCCGTGGTTGCCCGCGACCTCCTTGCACTGCGCCTGCATCGAGGCGCCGAAGCCGTCGGTGCCCGAGATCATGCCGATCTTGCTGATCCCCTGCGCCTGCATGTCGGTGAAGATCTTCTCGCAGGCCATGCGGTCGGTGTGCGGCGTCTTGAAGACGTTGGCGCGGACCGGGTCGACGATCGAGATCGCGCCGGCGAGCGAGATGAAGGGAATGCCCTCGTCCTCGGCGACCGACAGGATCGACATGGTGGTGCCGGTGGTCGAGCCGCCGAGGATCGCGACGACCTCGTCATCCTCGACGAGGCGGGTGGCGAAGGTGCGCGCCTTGTTGGGATCGCCGCCGTCGTCGTAGAGCGTCAGGGCGATCTCCTCGCCGTTGATGCCGCCCGCCTCGTTCAGCTGCTCGACCAGCATCTCGATGGTCTTCGCCTCGGGGTCGCCGAGGAAGGCCGCGGGGCCGGTGGCGGAAACGCTCACGCCAAGGCGGATCTCGGCCTGCGCGGCGCCGCTGAGGGCGCCGAGCGCGGCCAGGGTGGCAAGCGCGGTGGTGGTCTTGGACATCATGGTAACTCCTCCCAGATTGGTGTCCGTCGATGTTCGTGTGCCGGGTCCGCTCAGGCCGCCTTGGGCCAGCGGATCATCACGCGCCGGAAGCGGGGCGCGACGAAGGCGGCATCGGTCAGGCTGGCATTGCCCGCCGGGTTCGCCCCGGTGACGTGGAAGTCGGAGAAGGCCGCCGACTGGTTCACGTAGATGTTGCCGGTGAGGTTCACCGAAAGGTTCACCCCCGCCTGAGCAAAGGCCTTCGCGGCCCGGGCGATGAGCGCGTCGTCGGTCGCGTAGAGCGCCGCGGTGATCGCGCCCTTGCTGCGGGCGATGCCGGCGGCGCGGGCAATGGCTTCCTCGGCGTCCTCGCAGGGCACGAGGAAGGACACCGGCCCGAAGCACTCGTCGTCCTGCGGGCCCTCGGCATCCTCGACCGCCACCATGAGCGGCGTGGCGCTGCGGCCGTGGCCGGTCTCGGCGCTGTCGCGGATCACCCGGCCCGCGCCGCGCGCGGTCTCGATGCGGTCCAGCGTCGCGGGGTTCACGATGGTGCCGCAGACCCCGGCCGCACGGGCCGGATCCGAAAGCAGCGCGTCGATCGCGCCCTTCAGCCCCTCGGCCACCGCGTCGAAGCTCTTGTGCCCCGCGTCGGTCTCGATCCCGCCGCGCGGGATGTAGAGGTTCTGCGGCGAGGTGCACATCTGCCCCGAGTAGAGCGACAGCGAGAAGGCGAGGTTGGCGCACATCCCATCGAAATCATCGGTGCCGGTGATCGTGACCGAGTTGACCCCGGCCTCCTCGGTGAAGACCTGCGCGCGGCTGTGCGCGCGAATCCAGTCGGCGAAGGCGGTCGAGCCGGTGTAGTCGATCAGCGCCACCTTCTCATGCGTCACGAGATCCTTGGTGATCTCGGCCCCCGGCGCGTCGGCGGCAAGCAGCACCGCGTCGCGCGGCAGCCCGGCCTCGGCGAAGACCTCGCGCAGCACGCGCACGGTCAGCGCCAGCGGCAGGATCGCGCGCGGGTGCGGCTTGACGATCACCGGGTTGCCGGTGGCGAGGCTGGCGAAGATCCCCGGGTAGCCGTTCCACGTCGGGAAGGTGTTGCAGCCCACGGTCAGCGCGACGCCGCGCGGCACCAGTTCCCAGTGCTTCTCGATGATCAGCGGCGCGTGCTTGCCCTGCGGCTTTTCCCAGACCGCGTCGCGGGCGCTGCGGGTCAGCTCGGCATAGGCTGCCGCCAGAGCTTCCAAACCACGGTCCTGCGCGTGCGGCCCGCCCGCCTGGAAGGCCATGGCAAAGGCCTGGCCGGTGGTGTGCATGGTGGCGTGGCCGAGCAGGAAGCTCATCCGGTTGAGCCGCACCAGCGCCTCGAGCAGCGCCCCTGCCCGCACCTCGACCGAGGCCTCGGCCAGCGCCGGCGCGGCAGCCTCGGCGGCGGCGACCAGCACCTCGGGAGCGGCGGCGGGATAGGTGATGCCAAGCTCGGGGCCCCAGGGCGAGACCTCGGCGCCGACGCGGAATTCCTCGGGGTGGCCGGGCAGGTCGAAACCGGCGCCAAGCAGCGCCTCGTAGGACGATTCGCCCTCTTCCTTCGCGGTCTCGCCATAGATCTTCCCGCTCGGGACCTCGGGGAACGGGGTCCAGAATTCGCGCGTCTCCAATGCCTTGAGGGCACTTTCCAGAAGAGGCTGATGGCGGGTGAACAGGTCTGTCATGGCTCCTCCCAAAGCTTGGTCTGTATCATTGACCGTCCGGTCGGTTTATGCAACAGTAAATGTCACAGGCCCCTGGAGGGGGGCTCGGAGGATCACATGACGACATCGCAAACCGTGCTGGCGGAGCTCGACTCGGGCGTCCTGAAGCTGACGCTCAACCGCCCGGAAAAGCTGAACTCCTTCAACGAGGAGATGCATCTCGAGCTGCGCGCACAAATCCAGCGTGCACACGACGACGCCGCGATTCGCGCCGTCCTGCTGACCGGCGCCGGACGCGGCTTCTGCGCCGGGCAGGATCTCGGCGACCGCGATCCGCGCAAGGGCGGGCTGAAGCCGGACCTCGGCCACACGATCGAGACCTTCTACAACCCCACCCTCCGCATGATCCGCGCGCTCGAAAAGCCGGTGATCTGCGCCGTCAACGGCGTGGCGGCGGGCGCCGGGGCCAACATCGCCTTTGCCTGCGACATCGTGCTCGCGGCGAAATCGGCGAAGTTCATCCAGGCCTTCTCGAAGATCGGCCTCATTCCCGACGCGGGCGGCAGCTGGTCGCTGACCCGCATCCTCGGCGAGCCGCGCGCCAAGGCGCTGACCATGACCGCCGAGCCGCTGCTGGCCGAGACCGCCGCCGACTGGGGGCTGATCTGGAAGGCACTCGACGACGAGGCGCTGATCCCCGAGGCCGAGGCGCTGGCCGCAAGGCTCGCCGCCGGTCCGACGCTGGGGCTGGGCCTCACCAAGCGCCTCATCCACGAGGCCGCGACGAATGATCTCGACACGCATCTCGACCGCGAGCGAGACTGTCAGCGCGAGGCGGGTCGGTCCGACGACTACGCCGAGGGCGTGACCGCCTTCCTCGAGAAGCGTCCCGCCAGCTTCCGGGGGAAGTGAGCCATGAAGGACAGCCAGACCATGACCGCCCAGGATCTCGCCGCGGCCTGCGCCAAGGAAATGTGGAACGCCGACAGCGCCTCGCAGCGTCTCGGCATGGTGCTCAAGCACATCGCCCCGGGCCATGCGACGCTCGAGATGGTCTTGAGCGACCAGATGACCAACGGCCACGGCAATGCCCACGGCGGCTACCTCTTCACGCTCGCCGACAGCGCCTTTGCCTTCGCCTGCAACACCTACAACGAGATGACCGTCGCGCAGCACTGCTCGGTCACCTACATCACCCCGGGCGCGCTCGGGGACAGGCTGACGGCCACCGCGCGCGAGGTTTCGCGCAAGGGCCGCTCCGGCATCTATGACGTGACGGTGACCCGGGAGGACGGGACCGTCATCGCAGAATTCCGCGGCCATTCGCGGACGCTCAACCGCCCCCTGCTGCCCGAAACCCGCGCAGAGGACTGACCATGAAGGGAGGAGTACCCATGACCGACATGACCCCCATGAAGGAGATCCTCGATCCGATCGAGATCGCCAGCCGCGACGAGATTTCCGCGCTTCAGGAAAAGCGCATGGCCTGGTCTCTGCGCCACGCCTACGAGAACTCTCCCTTCTACCGCAAGCGCTTCGACGAGAACGGCGCGCACCCGGACGACTTCAAGACGCTCGCCGATCTCGCCAAGTTCCCCTTCACCATGAAGCAGGACCTGCGCGACACCTATCCCTTCGGCATGTTCGCCGTCCCGCGTGAGCAGCTGGTGCGCATCCACGGCTCGTCCGGCACCACCGGCAAGCCCACCGTGGTCGGCTACACCCAGAAGGACATCGACACCTGGGCCGACTGCATGGCGCGCTCGATCCGCGCCTCGGGCGGCCGCAAGGGCGACATCTGCCACGTCGCCTACGGCTACGGCCTGTTCACCGGCGGCCTTGGCGCCCACTACGGTGCCGAGCGTCTCGGCTGCACCGTGGTGCCGATCTCCGGCGGCATGACCGAGCGCCAGGTCACCCTGATGCAGGACTTCCGTCCGCAGATCATCATGGTCACCCCCTCCTACATGCTCTCGATCCTCGACGAGTTCCGCCGCCAGGGCCTCGACCCGCGCCAGAGCTCGCTGAAGGTCGGCATCTTCGGCGCCGAGCCCTGGACCAACGCCATGCGCGAGGAGATCGAGCAGGCCTTCGACATGCACGCGGTCGACATCTATGGCCTGTCCGAGATCATGGGCCCCGGCGTCGCCAACGAATGCGTCGAGACCAAGGACGGGCTGCACGTCTGGGAAGACCACTTCTACCCCGAGATCATCGACCCGGCGACGGGCGAGGTGCTGCCCGACGGCCAGATGGGCGAGCTGGTGTTCACCACGCTCACCAAGGAAGGCCTGCCGATGGTGCGCTACCGCACCCGCGACCTCACCCGCATCCTGCCCGGCACCGCGCGCTCGATGCGCCGGATCGAGAAGATCACCGGCCGCAGCGATGACATGATCATCCTGCGCGGCGTCAACGTCTTCCCGACCCAGATCGAGGAGCAGATCCTGAAATGCGAGGGCCTCGCCCCGCACTTCCAGATCGAGCTCTCGCGCAAGGACCGCATGGACATGATGACCGTGCACGTGGAATGCACCCCGAACCGCTGCGATGCGGACGCCCGCGCCGCCTCGGCCAAGGAACTGTCGCATCACATCAAGTCGGTGGTGGGCGTCTCGACCAAGATCGAGGTGCACGATCCCCAGAGCGTTGCCCGTTCCGAAGGCAAGGCGAAGCGCGTCGTCGACAACCGTCCGAAGTAACCCGCTCGCAGGGTAGCAAAAATCCCGTCCGGCGGCTAAGGACTGGCACGCAGCCATTCCGTCCGCCGGACCAAGAGGAGCATTCGCGCACATGGCAAGAACGCGCGCCAGCGACTTCGAGGAGAAGCAGCACCAGCTGCTCCTGACCGCCGCCAACGTCTTCGCGACGCAGGGCATGGAAAAGGCGTCCATGTCCCAGATCGCCTCCGAGGCCGGGGTGTCGAAGTCGCTGCTCTACCACTACTACCCGTCGAAGGACGCGCTGATCTTCGCGATCATCGAGACGCACCTCGACGAGCTCGACGCCGCGCTGGTCGAGGCGGACGATCCCGCCCTGCCCCCGCGCGCGCGGCTCGAGCACCTGGTGATGACCGTGCTCGACGCCTACAAGGGCGCCGACGACCAGCACAAGGTCCAGCTCAACGCCGGCCCCGCGCTGTCGGACGAGCAGAAGGCCGCGATCACCAAGATCGAGCGGCGCATCGTCAAGCACTTCTCGGCGGTGCTGAACGAGATCCACCCGCAGCTCGACACGCCGGACCGGCCGCTGCTGATGCCGGTCACCATGTCGCTCTTCGGCATGATGAACTGGGTCTACATGTGGTTCCGCGACGGCGGCAAGATCAGCCGCGAGGACTATGCCCGCGTCGCGACGACCCTGATCCTCGAGGGGGTCAAGGCCGTCCGCTGAGCGCCGCCCGCTCGACCACCAGAGGATCGTACTCGGGCGCCGTCACGCGGCGGCGCCCCTCCTCCACCTCGGTCAGGGGCTGCGCCGGGGCGAGCTTGGTCTTGGCATCCACCGCAAGCTGCCGGTAGACATCCGTCCCGCGCGACTTCCAGTCGATCTCCTGCGCGGTCAGCTCGCGCAGCACCTTGGCGGGCGATCCCACCGCCATGACATTGGCCGGGATCTCGGTCCCCGCCCGGACGAAGGCCATGGCGCCGAGGATGCTGTTCTCGCCGATCCGCGCCTCGTCCATCACCACAGCGTTCATCCCGATCAGCGCATTGCGCCCGATGTGGCAGCCGTGCAGCACCGCGCCGTGCCCGACATGGCCGCGCTCCTCGACCACCACGTCCTTGCCGGGGAAGGCATGGGCGACGCAGGTCTCCTGCACGTTCGAGCCCGGGTGCAGCGTGATCCGCCCGAAGTCGCCGCGCAGGACGGCGCCGGGGCCGACATAGCAGCCGGCCCCCACGATCACGTCTCCGATCAGCACGGCCTCGGGATGGACGAAGGCCGACGGCGCGACCACCGGCACCACCCCGTCCCAGGACCAGATCGCCATGCTCAGACCTCCTGCGGCAGCGGCCAGCTCTTGGCCACCATGGTCAGCACGTCATACTCGGCCACCACCTCGTCCTTCTGGTTGGTGACGCGGCAGTCCCAGCGGACCTCACCGTAGACCGTGCCCTCGCGCGGGTTGATCTGCTTGCAGGTGAGCCGCACCTGCAGGCTGTCGCCGAAGTAGACCGGCGTCAGGAAGCGCAGGTTGTCGACGCCGTAGTTGGCCAGCACCGGGCCCGGATCGGGCTGCACGAAGAGACCCGCCGCGAACGAGGCGATGAGGTACCCATGCGCCACCCGGTCGTCGAAGAACGGGTTGGCCTTGGCGGCGGCGCTGTCCATGTGGGCGTAGAAGGTATCGCCGGTGAAATGCGCGAAGTGCTCCACGTCCTCCTCGGTGATGACCCGGCGCTCGGTGACCAGCTGGTCGCCGATGGCAAGCTCGGCCAGCGACTTGCGGAACGGGTGCGTGCCCTGCTCCGCCGGCGCGCCCGAGACCCACTCGCCGGTCACGGCCGACAGCAGGCGCGGCGTGCCCTGCACGGCGGTGCGCATCATGAAATGCTTCACCCCGCGCATGCCGCCCATCTCCTCGCCGCCGCCCGCGCGGCCCGGCCCGCCGTGCACCAGCGGCGCCAGCGGCGCGCCGTGGCCGGTCGAGCTCTTGGCGCTGTCCCGGTTGCCCAGCATCACCCGCCCGTGGAAGGGCGCAACACCGAGAACCAGCGTCGAGGCGACCTCGGCATCGTTGGTGAAGACCGACGAAACCAGCGAGCCCTTGCCCTTCATCGCCAGCTCGATCGCCTGATCCAGACCCTCGTAGCCCATCACCGTCGCGACCGGGCCAAAGGCCTCGATGTCATGCGGCGCGGTGGCACTCATCGGGTCGGCGCAGCGCAGCAGCACCGGGTTCATGAAGGCGCCCGCCTCGGCATCGCCCGAGACCAGCGCGACCTTCGCCGGATCGCCGAAGACGATCTCCGCCTCGCGGGCGATCTCGGCGATCTTCTCGCGCACGCCGTCACGGTCGCCGAGCGAGGCCAGCGCGCTCATCCGTGCGTTGGCGTCGTCCGGCAGCCCCAGCGGCGTCTGCGCCAGCCGGGCCGAAAGCGCCTCGATCACCGCCTGCTCCTGCGCCTTCGGCACGATGACGCGGCGGATCGCGGTGCATTTCTGCCCCGACTTCGCGGTCATCTCGCGGTGCACTTCCTTGACGAAAAGCTCGAACTCGGCCGTGCCCGGCACGGCATCCGGGCCGAGGATCGCGGCGTTGAGGCTGTCGGCCTCCATGGTGAAGCGCACCGAGTTGGCGACGATCGCCGGGTGCGACTTCAGCTTGCGCCCGGTCGTGGCCGAGCCGGTGAAGGTGACGACGTCCTGCCCGGTCACGTGGTCCAGCAGGTCACCCACACCGCCGCAGACGATCTGCAGCGCGCCGTCCGGCAGGATGCCCATCTCGAGGATCCGGCGCACCACCAGTTCGGTCAGATACGCGGTCGCCGAGGCCGGCTTCACGAGGCAGGGCATGCCGGCGATCAGCGCCGGGGCGATCTTTTCCAGCATCCCCCAGACCGGGAAGTTGAAGGCGTTGATGTGGATCGCGACGCCGTGCATCGGCACGAGGATGTGCTGACCGACGAAAGTCCCGTCGCGCGACAGGCCCTCGACCGCGCCTTCGGGGACCACCTTGGCATTGGGCAGCTCGCGCCGCGCCTTCGAGGCGAAGGTGAGCATGGTCCCGATGCCGCCATCGATGTCCGGCCAGGCATCCTTGGCCGTGGCGCCGGTGGCAAGGCTCTCGGCGTAGAACTCGTCCTTCATCTCCATCAGCTTGGTGCCGATGGCCTTCAGCATCAGCGCGCGCTCGTGGATGGTGTGCTGCCGCAGCCCGCGGCCGCCGGTCTCGCGGCCCCAAGCCAGCGCCCCGGCGAAATCGAGCCCGTCCGAGCCGATATAGGCATGGACCGCTCCGGTCGCGGCGTTGGCGAGCGGCTTGCCCTCACCCTCGCCAGCGCGCCAGGCGCCCTGCACGTAGCTCTCGAGGCGGCGCGCGGTGCGTCCCGTATCCAGCATTTGCTCGTCCTTCCTGTTCAGTTCAGGCCAAGGCCGGAGAGCAGGCTCTCCGCCTCGGCGCGCCACGCGGTGCGCAGCGTCTCGTTGTCCGTGTGGCGCAGGCCCATGGCCTTGAGCCGGTCAAACCGCTCGGACTGCGCCGGGCCGAAGGTCTCGGCGACGCGCGGCATCCAGTAGGCGACCGAGGCTTTCGCCTCATCCGTCGCGCCGATCCGCTCGAGCCCTTCCAGCCCCAGCTCCATGTGCCGTTTCTCGCGCGGCAGGATCTCCCGCAGCACCTCGGCCAGCGGCTGGTAGGAGCAGCGCGCCAGCTCGCCGACGGCGTGCTGCGTGGCAAGGCCCATCAGCACGTTCATCACCACCGCGTCGGTCCAGCCGGTCAGCGGCGCGTGGAAGACCGAGAGCCGCATGTCGCCGCCTTGGCGTTTCGCCTCCAGCGTGCTGTCCCTGCTCTCGCGCGCGGCCCAGTCATGCGCCCTCTCGTAAAGCGCCTTGTCGGTGCCGAAGGCCTCCATCAGCTCGAGCACGCGCTCGGCATGGTCGGCCTTCTCCAGCGTGATCCGGCTGGCGGCGATGCGCGCCTTGATCCCCGGCGCCCAGTTGATCGCCCCGGCAAAGCCCGCGGATCCCGCCAGCTCGCTGTCCACGAAGGACGCCATCAGCCGCAACAGCTCGCCACGGTAGCGCGGCGGCACGTTCTCGGGCGAGGACAGCTTGCCACCCTGCGCGAGGTAGTCGGCAAGCGGCATGGTCTCGGTGTCATTCGTCATAGCTGAGCACCACCTTGTCGGAGAGCGGAATGCACTGGCACGACAGCACATAGCCGGCGCGCACCTCGTAATCCTCGAGCGCGTGGTTGATCTCCATCTCGACCTCGCCCTCGATCACCTTGGCGCGGCAGGTCGAGCAGACGCCCGCCTTGCACGAATAGGGCGCGTCCATGTTGTTCTGGATCGCGGCGTCGAGGATGGCGGTGCCGTCCTTCGGCATCTGGAACACCCGCGTCGCGCCGTCGAGCGTGACCGAGACCTCGCAGGTGTTGCCCGCGCTCGCGGCCTGCTGCGACACGGCGCGCGCCTTGGCGCGGCCCGGCTGCGACGAGGCGAAGAGCTCGAACTTGATCTGCGCGTCCGACAGGCCCGCCTGACGCAGGCTCTCGGCGATGGTCAGCATCATCGGCTCGGGGCCGCAGATGAAGGCGGTGTCGACGCTCTCGGCATCGATCCAGAGGCGGAACAGCATCTCCATCTTCTCGGCGTCGATGCGCCCGGTGAAGAGGTCGATCTCCTGCCCCTCGCTCTCGAGGATGTGGATCACCGAGAAACGCCCGAGGTAGGTGTTCTTCAGATCCTCCAGCTCCTCGCGGAACATGATCGAGCCGACCTGCCGGTTGGCATAGACCAGCGTGAAGGTGGCATTGGGCTCGCGCGCCAGCACGGTCTTGATGATCGACAGCACCGGGGTGATGCCCGACCCGCCGGCGAAGCCGAGGTAGGTCTTGGCGCTGGCCGCGTCGAGCGGGGTGAAGAACCGGCCCTGCGGGGTCATCGCGTCGAGCGTGTCGCCGGGCTTCAGGTTCTCGTTGGCCCAGGTCGAGAAGGCGCCGCCGTCGACGCGCTTGATGCCGACCTTCAGGCAGCCCTCGTCCAGACCGGCGCAGATCGAGTAGGACCGGCGCAGCTCCTCGCCGTCGAAGGCGCGGCGGAAGGTCAGGTACTGGCCTTGCGTGAAGGCGAAGCTCTCCGCGTCCTCGGCGCGCGGCTTGAGCGTGACCACCACCGCGTCGCGGGTCTCGCGGCGGACGTCGGTCACTTCGAGGGGATGGAAACGGGGCATATCAGACCTCCTCCTGTCTGCACAGGGAAATGCGTCGGGGATGCCCCGCAGGGGCACCGGAATGGCTCAGTGGCACTTGAAGTAGTCGAAGGGCTCGAGGCAGTCGCGGCAGCGGTAGCTGGCCTTGCACGGGGTCGAGCCGTACTGGCTCACCCGCTCGGTATGGGACGAGCCGCAGCGCGGGCAGGCGATCACCAGGTTCGACTTGCCCGACAGGCGCGCCGCGCGGCCCGCCATCAGCCCGTCCGAGGCGGTGCCGTCCACCGGCGGGGCGATGCCGTAGGCGCGCAGCTTGTCGCGTGCCGCGTCGGTCACCCAGTCGGTGGTCCAGGGCGGCGACAGGCGGCGTTCGAGCCGCAGGTCGGTGACGCCCTTCTCGCGCAGCTGGGTCTCGATCATCAGGTCGATCACCGAGGTGGCGGGGCAGCCGGAGTAGGTCGGCGTCACCGCCACCACCAGCGTCTGCCCCTCCCAGCGGACCTCGCGCACGATGCCGAGTTCCGTCACCGAGACCACGGGGATCTCGGGGTCGGGCACCTCGCCCAGCCAGTCCCAGACCTGCTGGGTGGATGGCAGAACCGCGCTCATCGGCTTACCAGCTTGCGCCCGGATAGGCGCGCTGCAGGAACTGCATCTCGGCAAGGATATAGCCAAGGTGCTCGGTGTGCCGCCCCTGCTTGCCGCCGGAATGCGCGTCGAAACGCTGCTCGGGCTGGCGCAGGGTCGCCTCCTCCAGCACCTCGCCGACCGTCCGCTGCCAGAGCGGCAGCAGGTCCGACAGCGCGGGCGCGATGCCGGCCTCGGCAACCGCGTCGTCCACGGCATCACCCGCGAACATCTCGCCGGTGTAGCCCCAGACCTTGTTCAGCGCCGCCTGCATGCGGGTGTGGCTCTCCTCGGTGCCGTCACCAAGGCGCACAACCAGATCCGACGAACGCTCGAGGTGATAGGACACCTCCTTCAGCGCCTTCGCGGCGATCTCGGCCACGCGCGGGCTCGACGATTTGGTCAGCGCGGTCAGCAGCTCGAAGTGGAAGGCGTCGAACAGGAACTCGCGCATCAGCGTCACGGCCATGTCGCCGTTCGGCAGCTCGACCAGCTTGAGATTGCGGAACTTCATCGCGTCGCGCAGGAAGGCGAGGTCATCGGCGCTGCGCCCGGCACCCTCGACCTCGGCGGCAAGGCCGAGCCACATCTGCGTGTGGCCGATGAGGTCGAGCGCGGTGTTCGCCAGCGCGATGTCCTCTTCCAGCACCGGGCCGTGGCCGCACCATTCCGAGATGCGGTGGCCGAGGATCAGCGAGTTGTCCCCCATCCGGCAGAGCCAGTCGAAGAAGGCGGGCTTCAGCGCCACGTCCGCCATGTGCGGATCGTGGCCCAAATCTTGACCCTGCGCGGCGGCGGCGCGCTCGGCGAGCCGGGCGACATCCGGCGTTGCGGCATCCGAAAGCGAGGGCATCACATGTGCCCCACTTCGTCGGGGATGTCGAAGAAGGTCGGGTGGCGGTAGACCTTGCTCTCGGCCGGATCGAAGAGCGGACCCTTCTCGGACGGCGACGAGGCGGTGATCGCCGCCGAGGGCACCACCCAGATCGACACGCCTTCCTTGCGGCGGGTGTAGACGTCGCGGGCGTTCCTGATCGCCATCTCGGCATCCGGTGCGTGCAGGCTGCCGACGTGGCGGTGGTTCAGCCCGTGCTGGCCCCGGATGAAGATCTCCCAGAGCGGCCATTCTTTCTTGGTCATGTCACATCCTCCTCGGTCGGCGCGCTTATTCGGCGGCCATGTTGGGGGCCGCGCGGCGGGCGGCGGCCTTCTCGGCATAGGCGGTCAGCCCGTCACGGAACCACGCGCCCTTGTCCCAGGCCTCGCGGCGGGCGCCGAGACGCTCCTCGTTGCAGGGGCCGTTGCCCTTGATCACCTCGAAGAACTCGTCCCAGTCGGGCTCGGCGAAGTCGTAGTGACCGCGCTCCTCGTTCCACGTCAGCGTCTCGTCGGGCACGGTGAGGCCGAGGTACTTCGCCTGCGGCACGGTCTCGTCGACGAATTTCTGGCGCAGCTCGTCGTTGGTGTTCATCTTGATCTTCCACGCCATCGACTGCGCGGAGTGCACCGAGTCCTTGTCGGACGGGCCGAACATCATCAGCGCGGGATACCAGAAGCGGTTGAGCGCATCCTGCGCCATTTCCTTCTGCTCGGGCGTGCCCTCGGCCATCTTCATCATGATCGCGTAGCCCTGCCGCTGGTGGAAGCTCTCTTCCTTGCAGATGCGGATCATCGCGCGGCTGTAGGGGCCATAGGAGGTCCGCTGCAGCGGCACCTGGTTCATGATCGCCGCGCCGTCGACCAGCCAGCCCACCGCGCCCATGTCGGCCCAGGTCAGCGTCGGATAGTTGAAGATCGAGCTGTATTTCATCGCGCCCGAGTGCAGCTTCTCCATCAGCTCGTCGCGCGACACGCCCAGCGTCTCGGCGGCGGAATAGAGGTAGAGCCCATGCCCCGCCTCGTCCTGCACCTTGGCCAGCAGGATCGCCTTGCGCTCCAGCGTCGGCGCGCGGGTGATCCAGTTGCCCTCGGGCAGCTGGCCGACGATCTCGGAATGCGCGTGCTGGCCCATCTGGCGGATCAGCGTCTTGCGGTAGCCCTCGGGCATCCACTCCTTGGGCTCGATCTTCTCGCCGCGGTCGACCCGCTCCTGAAAGGCGCGCTCCTCGGGGGTCATCTCCTCGGGGGACTTCATGCCTTCCGATTTCACCATCTGTGCATACATGGTCGTGCCTCCTCCTGAAGGGGTCAGATACGTTCGAGGATCATCGCGATCCCCTGCCCCACGCCGACGCACATGGTGCAGAGGGCGTAGCGGCCGCCGGTGCGGTGCAGCTGCCGGGTCGCGGTCAGGACGAGCCGCGCGCCGGACATGCCAAGCGGATGGCCCATGGCGATGGCGCCGCCATTGGCGTTCACATGGGCCGCGTCGTCGGGCAGGCCAAGCTCGCGCATCACCGCGAGCCCCTGCGCCGCAAAGGCCTCGTTGAGCTCGATCACGTCCATCTGCTCCAGCGTCAGGCCGGCGCGCTCCAGCACGCGGCGCGTCGCCGGAACCGGGCCGATGCCCATGACGCGGGGCGCGACACCCGCCGCCGCCATGGCGACGACGCGCGCCTGCGGGGTGAGGCCGTTCTTCGCGGCCGCGGCCTCGGAGGCGACGATCACCCCCGCCGCGCCGTCGTTGACGCCCGAGGCATTGCCCGCGGTGACGCTGAGGTCGGGTCCGTTCACGCCGCGCAGCTTGGCCAGCATCTCGAGCGTGGTGCCGGGGCGCGGGTGCTCGTCGGTGTCCACCACCAGCGCATCTCCCTTGCGCTGCGGAATGGTCACCGGAACGATCTCCTCGGCGAAGAGACCCGCCTTCTGCGCGGCCTCCCAGCGGTCCTGCGAGCGCACGGCAAAGGCGTCCTGGTCGGCGCGGCTGATGCCGTAATCCCCGGCGACGTTGTCGGCGGTCTCGGGCATCGAATGCGTGCCGAAGGCCTTGTCGAGCTTCGGGTTCTTGAAGCGCCAGCCGATTGTCGTGTCGTACATCTCGGCATTGCGCGAGAAGGCCGAGCTGGCCTTGCCCACCACGAAGGGCGCGCGGCTCATGCTCTCGACACCGCCGGCCAGCAGCAGGTCGCCGTCCCCGGCGCGGATGGTGCGGGCGGCAAGGCCGATCGCGTCCATGCCCGAGCCGCAGAGCCGGTTGACCGTGGTGCCCGGCACCTCGATCGGCAGGCCCGCAAGCAGCCCCGCCATGCGCGCGACGTTGCGGTTGTCCTCACCGGCCTGGTTGGCGCAGCCAAGGATGATGTCATCGACGCTGGCCCAGTCCACCGACGGGTTGCGCGCCATCAGCGCGGCCAGCGGCACGGCGGCCAGGTCATCGGCGCGGACCGAAGACAGCGCCCCGCCGTAACGGCCGACAGGGGTGCGCACCGCGTCGCAGATGAATGCCTCGGACATCCGTATCTCCTCCCTCGAGAATCGAGGCCGACCATCAATGACCGACCGATCGGTCAACTAACTAGCACGCAATACGGCACATGTTAAGTCACAATCTCGATTTCACGTGACGTATTGGAGAGCCCTCCCTCACGTCGCCGCTTCGCGCCGCAGCCGGAACAGCCGCCGCTCGGTCTCGTCATTGCGCGGCGCCAGATGCCCCTCGGGGCTGAGAAACTGCGCCCCCACATGGGTTTCCGCGTATTTCGACAGGCCGAGATAGGCCGTCACGAAAAGCCTCCGCGCCGCCTCGGCGGGCCAGTCCTGCGGGTAGGCGGAACGCGGCAGGCGGGGATCGCTCAGCGCCGCGTGGCGGTAGTCGTGCACCAGCCGCAGCCGCAGGGCGAGCGCGTCCTCGGGCGAAAGCGGCACGCCCTCGGCCAGAAGCTCGCGCAGCGCGCCATGGGTCAGCAGGAAACTCTCGTAGGCCGCGGCCACCTCGGCAAGGTCCCAGCGCTCCGCCGCCAGCTGGCCAAGGTCGCCGTGCCCGTCGAGCTGCCTCGCGCGCAGCAGCACCCCGTCGAGCGGCGCGATGTCCTCGCGGTTCGGCGCCAGCGCGACATTGGGCGCCAGCCGCGCCCAGGGCAGCGGCAGCTCGGCGTCGCGCACGCCCTCCGACAGGCAGACCAGCCAGTCCTCCGGCGCCGGCGGCGGCGCGAAGAGCAGCCGCGCCGCCTCGCGGAACTCGGCCCGCGCCGCGTCGGACAGGCGGTAATGGCTCTTGCGCCCGATGCGCACCCCCTCGAGCCGCCCCGCGCCGACAAGCCGCGACACCGCCGTCCGCACGAGGCTCTCGTTCAGCCCGTGCCGCGCGCAGCACTCTATCAGCGTGCCCATCCAGAGCATCCCGCCACGCGGCTCCACCACGTCGCCGTAGATCGTGACGATGAAGGCGGGCGCGCGCGGCGCCTCGGCGGCGCGCAGCCCGGCCAGCGCCAGCGGCCCGGGTGAAGTCTCGACAGCGGCCTCGTTCATTCCTCGTCTCCTGCAGGCACGCCCGGCCCCGGGCGCAGCCCCCAGTCTAGGCCAGTTCGCACGATATGTCACACGAATGTGGCAAATGCCGAAATTTGCGTGCTTATACTCCCGCACACCGCCCCCCGCGCGCCGCGCACAGGCCCTGCGCTTGGGCAAACAGCCGCCCCGCTTGCGGGAGCCGCCCCCGAATGACTAGCTATGCGCCAACCGGGCCCGGCAGCGGGCGCTTTCCGCTGCCGCCGCAGCCCAAGGAGTATCGTAATGAAGAAGATCGGCTTCCTGTCCTTCGGACATTGGTCCCCGCAGCGCGGTTCGGCCACCCGCACCGCCGGCGACGCGCTGCTGCAGGCCATCGAGCTTTCGGTCGCGGCCGAGGAGCTCGGCCTCGACGGCGCCTATTTCCGCGTCCACCACTTCGCCCGCCAGCACGCCAGCCCCTTCCCGCTGCTCGCCGCCATCGGCGCGCGCACCTCGAAGATCGAGATCGGCACCGGCGTCATCGACATGCGCTACGAGAACCCGCTCTACATGGCCGAGGATGCCGGCGCCGCCGACCTCATCAGCCAGGGCCGGCTGCAGCTCGGCATCAGCCGCGGCAGCCCCGAGCAGGTGATCGACGGCTGGCGCTACTTCGGCTACGGCCCGGCCGAGGACGAGACCGACGCCGACATGGGCCGCCGCCACGCGCAGGTCTTCCTGCAGATGCTCGAGGGCCACGGCTTCGCCGAGCCGAACCCGCGCCCGATGTTCCCCAACCCGCCGGGCAAGCTGCGGCTCGAGCCGCATTCCGAGGGGCTGAAGGACCGCATCTGGTGGGGCGCCGGCTCGAACAAGACCGCCGAATGGGCCGCCATGCTGGGCCTCAACCTGCAAAGCTCGACGCTCAAGGACGACGAGACCGGCGAGCCCTTCCACATCCAGCAGGCGCAGCAGATCCGCGCCTACCGCGAGGCGTGGAAATCCGCCGGCCATTCGCGCAAGCCGCGCGTCTCGGTCAGCCGCTCGATCTTCGCGATCACCAGCGACGAGGACCGGATGTATTTCGGCACCGGCGGCAAGGAGCAGGACTCGGTCGGCTTCATCGAGGAGCAGCGCTCGATCTTCGGCCGCTCCTACGCCGACGAGCCGGACAAGCTGATCGAGCAGCTGAAGGGTGACGAGGGCATCGCCGAGGCCGACACGCTGCTGCTGACCATCCCGAACTCACTGGGCGTCGACTACAACACCCACGTGATCGAAAACATCCTGACCCACGTCGCCCCGGCCCTCGGCTGGCGCTGAGGCAGGCTCAAAGACCCTCGCCCGGCGGCCGCGCCGGGCGATCCGCCCCTTGGGAACCCCTGACATCCGCCGCCGAATGAGGCTATGGCGACGCGCAGCGAGTCTTTCCAGGAGAGAGCGATGTCCTATTTCCCCCGATGGCGCGTGGGCACGGGCCCCGTAATCATGCCGGACGAGCGCCTTCCCGGCGCCGCCTCGGTGCCCATGGGCTTCCAGCACCTGCTGGCCATGTCCGGCTCGACCATCGTCGCGCCCATCCTCATGGGCTTCGACCCCAACGTCGCGGTCTTCTTCTCGGGCATCGGCACGCTGCTCTTCTTCATCCTCACCGCGGGCCGGGTGCCGAGCTACCTCGGCTCCTCCTTCGCCTTCATCGCCGTGGTGCTGGCCGTGCTCGGGCAGGAGGGCGCCACCATCGCCCACGCGCTCGGCGGCATCATCGCCTGCGGCGCGCTCTACGCGCTGATCGGCGTCGTGGTCATGCTGGCCGGCTACGGCTGGGTCGAGAAGCTGATGCCCCCCGTGGTCACGGGCACCATCGGCATCGCCATCGGCCTCAACCTCGCGCCGGTCGCGGTGGACCAGCTCAACGCCTTCGGATCGCCCACCCCCGCGCACCTGACCATCGCGCTGCTGACCGTGCTCTGCATGGCCATGGTCTCCTGCTACGGTCCTTCGCGCACGCGGCGGCTTTCCGTGCTGATCGCGCTCTTCTTCGGCTACGCGCTGGTGCTGGTGCTGGGCAACGGGCTCGGCCTCATGCCCGCGATCGACTTCTCGGCCGTCGGCACCGCGGCGTGGTTCGGCCTGCCGCACTTCCAGGCGCCCGAGTTCCACTGGTCGGCGATCACCCTCATCGCCCCGGTCGCCATCGTGCTCGTCGCCGAGAACCTCGGCCACATCAAGGCGCTCGGTGCCATCACCGGGCAGGACATGGACCGCTACATCGGCCGCGGCTTCTTCGCCGACGGGCTCGCCACCATGGTCGCGGGCTCGGGCGGCGGCACCGGCGTCACCACCTATGCCGAGAACATCGGCGTCATGGCCATGACCAAGGTCTACTCGACGCTGGTCTTCGTCATCGCCGCCCTCGTCGCGATCTGCCTCGGCCTCTCGCCGAAGTTCGGCGCGCTGCTGCAGACCATCCCGGCGCCGGTGCTCGCAGGCCTGTCGGTGGCGGTCTTCGGGCTCATCGCCTCGGCCATGGCGCGGATCTGGATCGAGAACCGGGTGGATTTCTCGGACCCGCGCAACCTCTTCACCGCGGGCATCGCGCTGATCTTCGGTGCGGGCGACTTCACCCTGCACATGGGCAGCTTCTCGCTGGGCGGCATCGGCACCTCGACGCTGGCCGCGCTGCTGCTCTACCAGCTGCTCGGGCTCGGCCGCAAAGCCTGACGCGGGGCCCCTGCCCTGCCGGACACATGAAGGGCGGGCCGCAAGGTCCGCCCTTTCCCCATCCGCCGCTCAGTCCTCGACAAGCCGGTCGCGGCGGCGCAGCCCGGGGAAGAGCGCCGCCCAGACAAGCGCCACCAGCAGCGTGCCGCAGCCGCCGATCAGGATCGCCGGCACCAGCCCGAAGAGCGCCGCCGTCACCCCGCTTTCGAACTCGCCCAGCTCGTTCGACGCGCCGATGAACAGCATGTTGACCGAGGCGACCCGGCCGCGCATCTCGTCCGGCGTGTCGGCCTGCACCAGCGTCTGGCGGATCACCACGCTGATCACGTCCGCCGCCCCGCCGAGGCAGAGCAGCGCGGCGCTGAGCCAGAGGCTGTGGGAAAACGCCAGCGCCACGGTCGAGACGCCGAAGATCGCCGTCGCGACGAAAAGCTTGCGCCCGCCGTTGCGCCGGATCGGCCACCACGAGATCACCAGCCCCACCGCCATCGCCCCCACCGCCGGGGCCGAGCGCAGCAGCCCCAGCTCGGCCGGGCCGCCCATCAGCATCTCGCTGACGATGATCGGCAAGAGCGCCGTAACCCCGCCCAGCAGCACCGAGAAGAGATCGAGCGAGATCGCCCCGAGGATCACCGGCCGTTGGAAGATGAAGCGCATCCCCTCGAAGGCGGCCGACAGGGTGACCGGCGTGCGCACCGCAAGCGCCGGGCGCGGCCGCAGCGCGAGGTTGAGCAGCACCGAGGCGGCGAAACAGCCCGTCGCCACGGCAAAGGGTGCCCAGGGCGAGATCAGGTAGATCAGCCCCGCCAGCGCCGGGCCGCCGATCGTGGCGATCTTGCTGACCGAGGAGGCAAGGCTGGCGATCCGGCTCAGCTCCGAGCGCGGCACGAGGTTGGCCATCAGCGCCTGCGAGGCGGGCCCGACGAAGCTGCGCGCGATGCCGAGCAGGATCACCAGCCCGTAGACCGCCGCCAGCGACAGGCCCGGTTGCGCTGCGATCACCGCCAGCGCCGCCGTCACCGCCGCGCTGACCGCAAGGCAGACCGCCATCACCAGCCGCCGGTCGACCCTGTCCGCCACCAGCCCCGCGACCAGCACCAGCACGAGCTTCGGCAGGAAGGCGGCAAGCCCCACGAGCCCGAGCGCCATGGCGCTGCGCGTCTCGTCGTAGACCAGCCAGCCCATCGCGACATTGGTGATCTGCCCCGCCGCCACCCACAGCAGCCGCCCGCCAAGGTAGAGCCAGAGCTCGGAGCCGACGCCCGGGGGCGCCCCCGCCTCGGACGGCAGCACTGCAGGATCGGATGGCACCGGAGGGGAATCCTCTGTTTTCCGGCACCCTGTCCGGAACGGCGGCGCTTGGCAACGGTCGCCGCGCGCCCCCTGCCCCGCTCAGGCCCCGGACAGCAGCCGCAGCAGGATGTGGCGGTCGTGGTCCTGCCCGCCGAAGAACACCGCGAGGATGCGCAGCTCCTCTGCCGCGTCATCGACCTCGAAGTAGAAGATCGCCCGGTCCTTGGTCACGTGCCGCACGCCCGCGCCCAGCTCCGGTCGCAGCGTGCCCTGGTGCGGCGCCCGGCCAAGCCCCTCCATCGCGCCGAGGATCGCCCGGATCCGCCGCTCCGCCATGTCGAAGGCGGTGCCGGCGTCCTCTCCCAGCGTCTCCGCGCTGCCGGCGATGAAGTCGAAGATCAGCTCGAGGTCGCGCGCGACCGCCGCCGCGCGCAGGACGCTATAGGCCACGCGCTCCCCGCTTGCGCGCGATCATCGCCTCGGTCTCCGCCCGGCCCTCGGCCAGCGAGACGAAGGCCCCGCCCCGCCGCTCGTCGAGCAGCCGGCGCAGCGCCTCGGCCTGCTCGCTCTCCTGCCGCATCAGCTCGAGCCCGTGCTGCAGGGCCGCGCTCACCGACGGAAACCGCCCGTCATGCACCAGCCCGCGGACATAGGCGTCCTGCGCTTCGGTCAGGGAAATGGAGGATTTCACGCTCATGAGGGTCCGTCCTGTGCTACTGGGTAGTATATGTCGCGCCTGCCGCGCCGGTCAATCCCGGGGCACTCCCGCCCCCATCCTACTGATTGGCGTGCAAAACTTCTTGCGCGACTCGCGATGCTTCGGCAATAGTCACGAAAAAGAGCCGGAACACGCCAAATACCGTGAACACGACAGGACGCATCAGACGTCCGGCGGAACAGGGCAAGGCACCGAGGCAGGGCCACGCCAGGGCCCGAGGCAAGACAGTGAGCAGGATACCGTGCGCATGCAGGATATCACCGAAAACGAAGACCTGAACACGGTCATTCGCGACCATTCCGAACGGCTGACCGCGCAGCTCCATGCGCAGGCGGAAAGCCTGTTCCCGCCCGACGCCTCGAAGGAGATGCGCAAGTTCACCTCCGGGGAAGCCGCCGCGCTGCTCGGCGTGAACGATTCCTACCTGCGCAAGCTGCACCTCGACGGCAAGGGCCCCTCGCCCGACCTGACGCCCGGCAACCGCCGGCTCTACTCGGTGCACGACATCCACGACCTGCGCATCCTGCTGGAGAAGACCGCGCGCAAGCCCGGCGACTACCTGCCCGGCCGCCGCGAGGGGGACCACCTGCAGGTCATCGGCGTGATGAATTTCAAGGGCGGCTCGGGCAAGACCACCAGCTCTGCCCATCTCGCGCAGCGGCTCGCCCTGCTCGGCTACCGGGTGCTGGCGATCGACCTCGACCCGCAGGCCTCGCTCACCGCGCTGCACGGCGTCCAGCCCGAGTTCGACCTGATCGACGGCGGCACGCTCTACGATGCCATCCGCTACGACGATCCCGTGCCCATCACCGAGGTCATCCGCCCGACCTACATCCCCGGGCTCGACCTCATCCCCGGCAACCTCGAGCTGATGGAATTCGAGCACGAGACTCCCCGCGCGCTGGCGCAGGGCAACGCCGGGCTGTTCTTCTTCCGCGTCAAGGACGTGCTGGCGCAGGTCGACGAGCGCTACGACGTGGTGGTCATCGACTGCCCGCCGCAGCTCGGCTTCCTGACCATGTCGGCGCTCTCCGCCGCAACCGGCGTGCTGGTCACCATCCACCCCGAGATGCTCGACGTCATGTCCATGTCGCAGTTCCTGCGCATGACCGCCGACCTCATGGACGTGATCGCCGAGAGCGGCGCGAACATGAAACACGACTGGATGCGCTACCTGCTCACCCGCTACGAGCCGACCGACGCGCCGCAGAACCGCATCGTGGCCTTCCTGCGCACCATGTACGCCGAGAAGGTGCTGAACGCGCCCATGCTGAAATCCACGGCGATCTCGGATGCGGGTCTCACCAAGCAGACCCTCTACGAGGTCGAGCGCAGCGCCTTCACCCGCGCGACCTACGACCGGGCGCTCGAAAGCCTCAACGCCGTGAACGACGAGATCGCCGCGCTGATCCAGAAAACGTGGGGCCGCTGAGGGGTTCGGGAGGAGACAGAGAGATGAGCGACAACCGCAAGAAACGCATGTCCATGCTCGACAGCCTCGCCGCCGCCAGCAAGCAGGGCGCGACGGGGGCGACGATGATGGCCACCAACCGCGCGCTGCGCTCGGCCCGCGACGCGGTCGACAGCCACCGCGTCTGGGAGCTTGATCCGTCGCAGATCGACGACACCCGCACCCGCGACCGGCTCGATCCGTCCGACGTGATCGACCTGCGCGACGCGATCGAGACCAACGGCCAGACCGTGCCGATCCTCGTGCGTCGCCATCCCGAGGAGGATGGGCGCTACCTGCTGGTCTACGGCCGCCGCCGCCTCGAGGCGATCCGCGGCTCCGACAAGGTCACCAAGGTCCGCGCGCTGGTCGCCACGCTCGACGAGCGCGACGCAATGACCGCGCAGATCTCCGAGAACATGGCCCGGCGCGACCTGTCCTTCATCGAAAAGGCGCTCTTTGCCAAGGAGTTGGTGGAAACCGGCTTTGGCAACCAGAGCCAGGTCGCCGAGGTCCTGACGGTCACCAAGTCGGCAATCTCCATGGCGCTCTCGGTCGCCGACCTGATCGGCCGCGAGCTTGCCACCGCCATCGGTGCCGCCCATGGCATCGGCCGGCCGCGCTGGGAGGCGCTTGCCCGCGGCATCGAGGAAACCGGCGCCGACCGCGACGAACTCGCCCGGCTGGCGGATGACGTCCACACCCGCGCGCAGGTCGCCATGGTCAGCGGCGAGCCGGTCCCCGAGGATGTCTCGGTCGCCGCCTTCGAGGCGGTGATGGGCCACCTGGCCCCCTCCCCTGCCCGCGCCGCGGCGCCCAGGCCCAGGCCGGTGGAAAAGCTCCGCCGCCAGTCGCTCGTCGTCGAGGGACGCAAGGCCGGGACGCTCAAGCGCACCGCCAAGGGGCTGAACATGGAACTCGTGGACCCGCGCTTTGCCGACTGGATCGAAGCCGAGGCCCAGACCGTCATCGAAGAGCTTCACGCGCGCTGGAAAGCCCGCGCCGAAGACTGAGCAGTCAACGAAAACAATGAGATAGGAGGCACGAGCCCGACAAAGAAAGAGCCCCGCAAAGCTTTCGCTCCACGAGACCCTCACTTGTTCTTTGCACCTTCAAGTTAGTGTCCGGAGCCCTTGTCTGCAAGTCGAAATCGATTTGCGGCGCGGCTATTTTTTGTCTTCGTGAATGAAAAAACATGGGTCACACCCCCATCACGCCTTTCGGGCGAACGATCGAGGCTGTCCGGACATCGCTCGAAGCCCGGCTCCCGGCGGCCGCGGCCCCCTGCAGCGTCGACAAGTGGCAGGTCCTCCGCGATCTCACCGCGGCGCGCCGGAGCTTCGATCTCTCCGACCGTGACATCACCCTCTTGCAGGCGCTGCTGAGCTTCCACCCCGAGGCCCGGCTCGACGGATCGCAGCCGCTGGTCATCCACCCCTCGAACGAGACGATCTGCGCCCGGGCGAACGGCATGCCCGACTCGACCATGCGCCGGCACCTCGCCCGGTTGGTCTCGGCCGGCCTGCTGGTCCGCCGCGACAGCCCGAACGGCAAGCGCTACGCCCGCCGCGTCGCCGGCGGCAAGATCGCCTTCGGCTTCGACCTGCGCCCCCTGCTCCACCGCGCCTCCGAGATCGCCTCCCGCGCCGAGGAAGCCCGCGCGCTCGAGGACGAGATCAAGGCCCTGCGCGAGACCGTGAGCCTTCTGCGCCGCGACCTTGCCGCCCTCGCCGACCTCGGCCGCATCGAGACCCCCCGGGCCGCGCCCTGGGATGCCTTCTCCGACCTCGCGCAGCTCACCGCGCGCGACCTGCGCCGCAAGCTGGACCTCGAAACCCTGCTCCGGATCGAGGCCACGCTGCGCGACGCCCTCCTCCGCGCGGCCCGTGTCTTCGAAGTCGAAACAGCCGAAATGAGCAGCAGTGACGCCCGGAATGAGCAGCACCAACAGAAGTCACAAAAAGAACTCTTAGACTCTGAATCCCCCGAGACAGAGCCTGTCATCGAGCTTGCCGTGGTTGCGCCGGGCGAGACCGTCACAGCGATGGAGGCCGAGAAAAGGGCGGCCCCTCCCCCACCGCTGCGCCTCGTCCTCAGCACCTGCTCCGAGATCGCGGTCTTCACCCCCGACCCCATCCACGACTGGCACGGCCTCATCCGGGCAACCGAGAAGATCCGTCCGATGACCGGGATCTCCGACTCCGCCTGGACGGACGCCAAGTCCGCCATGGGCCCCGAACAGGCCGCGGCGACGCTCTGCGCCATGCTCCAGAGGTTCTCGGAAATCCGCAACCCGGGCGGCTACATCCGCCACCTCACCCGCAAGGCGCGCGAAGGCTCCTTCTCGCCGACACGGATGGTCCTCTCCCTCGACAAGCGCGCCGCGTGAGGGTTCACAGCTGTGAACTCCCGCGCGGGTGAGCGGTCGGGTTCCGGCGGAGTCCCTTCTTTCGCGGCAGGTCCGGGCGGGATGGATACGGGCGGTTATAACCCCTGCCGCAATGCAATTGGTCGCCGTCCGGGACGCTGCCTAGTGTCGGCCCGAACCCCCGGAAGGCCCTGAGGGCCCTTCCATAGCGACACGCGACCGAGAGCCCAGAATGACAGACATCATCGACATCCACCCGCACGTGATCTCTCCCGACACCGCGGCCTATCCGCTGAAGCCGCTTGGCGGCAACCAGTCGAAATGGTCCGAGGCGCATCCCACCAGCCACGAGGACCTGATCGCCGCGATGGACGGTGCCGGGGTCTCTAAGGCGGTGGTCGTGCAGGCCTCGACCGCCTACGGCCACGACAATTCCTACCTTGCCGACAGCGTCGCGGCGCATCCGGACCGGTTCACCGGCGTCTTCTCGGTCGATGTCATGGCCGAAGACGCGGTGGAGAAGATCCAATACTGGCAGGGCAAGGGTCTGAGCGGCCTGCGGCTCTTCACCACCGGGAGCACCATGCCGGGTCAGGCGGGCTGGCTGGGCGATCCCGCCTCCTTCCCGGCCTGGGCCCATGCCGAAAAGACCGGCCTGCCGGTCTGCGTGCAGATGCGCCCCGAGGGCATCCCGGCGCTGACCGGGCTGCTCGAACGCTTTCCCGGCGCCATCGTGATCCTCGACCACCTCGCGCGGCCGGTGCTGGAGGATGGTGCGCCCTACGCGGCGGCGCAGGGGCTCTGGGACCTTGCGGCGCATCCGGGCGTGCATCTCAAGCTCACGCTGCGCAACATCGAGGCGGCGCAGACGGGCGCCTCGCGGCTCGAGGATTTCCTGGCGCATATCCTCGATCTCTTCGGCGCGTCGCGCATCGCCTGGGGGTCGAACTTCCCGGCGGCGGAGCGCACGCTCGCCTATATCGTGGAGCGCGCGCAGGAGGCGCTGGCGCCGCTGCCCGAGGCGGACCGGCGGATGATCTTCAGCGGCACGGCCCGGAAGCTCTACCCGGTGCTGGCCGAGATGCCCGGGGTCGAGGCATGAGCGCCGCGCCGCTGTCGATCACCGTCGGCCATCACCCGATCAGCCGCGCGGCGATGGAGCCGGGACGGGCCGAGCGGCACGGGCTGGAGCTGCAGCGCATCGTCACCAGGCCGATGCACGACGCCTTCACCCCGATGATCCGCGAACAGGCCTTTGACGCCAGCGAGCTTGCCATCGTCTCGGCCATGCAGGCGGTGGCCTACGGCGTGCCGCTGGTGTTGCTGCCGGTGACGCTGGCGGCGCGGTTCCAGCACGGCTGCATCGTGCGCAACGCGGAACGTCCGGCCTTCGGCGTCGGCGATATGGCGGGGCGGCGCGTCGGGGTCCGGGCCTATACCCAGACCACCGGCGCCTGGGTGCGCACGATCCTGCAGCACGAATACGGGCTGTCGCCGCTCTCGATGCACTGGGTGACGCAGGTCGGGGCGCATGTGGCGCAGTTCGAGGACCCGCCGCATGTCGAGCACGCGCCGAAGAGCGCCTCGCTTCTGGGGATGCTCGAGGAGGGGGTGATCGACGCGGCGATCTTCGGCAACGACCTGCCGGACCTGCCCTGGGTCGCGCCGGTGATCGAGGATGCGGACAGCGCCGCCCGGGCCAGCTTTGCCCGGACGGGGCGGGTGCCGGTGAACCACCTGCTCTGCGTCACGCGGGAGCTGGCCGAGGCGCGGCCCGAGGCGGTGGCGGGGCTGATGGCGCTGTTCCGCGAGGCCAAGGCGGAGAGCCGGGGCGCGGGGGAAGATCTCTACCCGCTGGGGATCGAGGCGATGGCAGCCTCGGTCGAGGCGCTGCTGGCCTCGGCCTGGGACCAGGGGCTGCTGCCCGAAAGGATGGATGTCGGGACGCTGTTCGGACCGGCGCGGGCGATCCTCGGCTCAGGGGCCGACTGAGGCCGGGCCTTCCTTCTGGGCGGCGTCGAGCGCGTCGAGGAAACTCTGCTGGAGCCGGGTCGGGCTCCAGCGGCTGCGGACCGTGTAGCCGATGGTGCGGTCCTTGCGGGCGAGGGTCTCGGAGAGGACGACGAGCTGGCCGTCGCCTTCCTCGTAGCGTATCTGGCGGCGCGAGATCAGCGCCAGCGTGTCGCTCTCGCGCAGGATGGCGCGGACGGCGATGTGCGAGGCGACCTCGAAGAGCTGCGGCGGCTGGTGACCGGGCTCGGAGAAGATCTGGTCGAACTCGCGCCGGGCGGGCGAGCCCATGCGCGGCGCAATCCACGGAAAGCGTAATAAATCCAATAGTTTGAGGTCTTTTTTGCCGGCCAGAGGGTGCCCGGCGCGGCCAACCACGCATAGCCGGTCCTGAAACAGCGGCACCTCGGTCACATCGGGGGTCGGGGCGGGCTGGCGGAGGGTGCCGACGAGGATGTCGATGTCGCCGTCGCGCAGCGCGGCGAGCAGCGTCTCGTAGGAGCCTTCGACCAGCTGCATCCGCGCCGAGGCGTGGCGCTGGCCGAGGGTGATAAGCGCGCGCGGCACGACGTAGGTGCGGGCGAGGGGCAGGGCACCCACGGCAAGGCGGCCGCGCATGTGGCCGGCGGCCTCGTCGATCTCTTCCATCGCCATCTCGAGCTCGCGCTGCGCGAGCTTCGCGGCGCGGGCGAGCGTCAGGCCGGCCTGCGACAGCCGCAGCTGCCGGCCGTCGCGCAGCACGAGGGTGACGTGCAGCCGCTCCTCGAGCCGGTGCAGGTTGCGGTTGAGCGCGACGGGGGTGATGCCCAGCGTCTCGGAGGCGCCCTCGGGGGTGGAGGCGCGGGTCAGCGCGACGAGCGCGTCGAGCTGCGTGGCCTTGAGCAGGATGTCGGCGGGCAGGGGCTCGCGCCCGGGGCGGCTGATCGCGGCGAGCCCGATCTCGAGCACGGCGAACATCTCCTCGACGTGGCGCAGCAGCAGCTCGCCGGCGCGGCTGGCGTACATGCCGGTCGGGTGGCGCTGGAAGAGCTCGACGCCGAGGCCGCGCTCGAGCCGGGCGATGGCCTGGGTGACGGCGGGCTGCGAGAGGTTCATGAACTGCCCGGCCTGGTTCACGCTCTTGAGCCGCCCGACATGCAGGAGCGCGCGCAGGTGGCGCAGGTTGGGCAGGCGGGCGTCGGCAGACCGGGAGGGCAGGGGGGGCGCCGCCTGCGTGCCGGTCTCGCTGCCGATGTGAAGGGTGTCCAAGAGCGCCTCCCCGCGTTCCCTGCCGCCGGACTGCCGGCGGGCGCGCCGGTCTCGCGGCGCGCCCCCAATCTCTCCGATCCCGGCCGGCGAGGCAATCCCGGGGCCGGGGCCGTGCTCAGTCGGCCTGGCCGATGACGTCCCTGTACTTCTCGAGAAGCGCGGTCTGTTCGTCGATCAGACCGGCCAGCTCGGCGCCGTCCATCGGGTCGAGCGGCGAGTTGCTGTCATCCGACCACTGCGCCATCTCGGGCGAGCCGACGGCGGCGGCAAAGGCGGCGGTCACCGCCTCGGCGACCTCGGGCCTGACCTTGGGCGGCAGGCCGAAGGCGCGGATCAGGCCGAGGCTGCCGAGCGTGGGATAGCCCGCGTCGGTCGCCTTCTGCACCTCGGGGAAGGCGGCGACGTCGCGGTCGCTCATCAGCAGGATCGCCTTGAGATCGCCGCCGGTGTTGAACGAGGCGGCGGTCTCGATCGGGGTCACCGAGGCGATGGCATCGCCGCGCACCACGCCGAGCAGCGCGTCGTTGTTGCCGGGGTAGCCGGTGATCACCTGGCACTCGAGCTCGACCTCGCCGCAGAGGATGCGGTTGGCCGCGACCCCGGAGGCGCCGTAGCCGGTGAAGGTGATGGTCTTGCCCGCCGCCTTGAGGTCGGCCAGCGTGGAATAGGGCGAGTCCTTCTGCACCACGACGATGTACTGGTTGAAGGCCATGGCGCCGATCCAGTCGATCGCCGCGATGTCGTAGCCCACGTCCTGCCCGGTGACGATCGGCTCGATGATCCCCGGCACGTTGTAAAGGCCGATGGTCTGGCCGTCGGGGCGGGCGTGGAAGGCCGCCTGCGCGCCGCGCATGCCGCCGCCGCCGGAGATGTTCTTCGGCACGACGGTGACGCCGAGCTGCTCGCCCATCACCTTGGCGAGGATGCGCCCGTAGGTGTCGAAGCCGCCGCCCGGGCTCGAGGGGATGATGAGGTCGACGTCGCCGCGCGGCCAGTCCGCCGCCTGACCGGGCTGCGCCAGCGCGAGGGCGGGCAGCAGGGCGAGCGCGGCGCTTCGCATGAGTGCATTGATTTGTTTCATTTTTTCCTCCCTTGGTAATCTTACATGTAGCCGCCGAAGACCAGGCCTTCGAAGATGTCGTAGCCGAGCAGCACGGCGAAGAGCAGGTAGAGCACCCCGGTCAGCACGAGGCCGATCAGCGCGGCCGTGGCCAGCGGCTTGCCCGCGTGGAGCCTGAGGTAGGCGATGACGTAGACCGGGATCGAGATATAGAAGCCGAGGACCACGGCGAGCAGCGCGAAGGCGGCGATCCAGGCGAAGGCGGCGATCTCGCGCCCGACGCCGGCCTCGTGGCCGCCGGCGCCGGGGCGCAGGGCGCGGGCGCCGCCGAGGGCGCGGCGCAGCAGCACCGAGAGCCTGCCGTCGCCCTGGCTCAGCAGGTCGAGCCCCAGCAGCAGGATCGTCACCGCGCAGACCGCGAGCGGGATCGCCCGCGTCGCCGCGCCGTAGCTTGCGCCGGTGGCGTAGTAGACCGCGCAGAGCGCGAGCAGGACAAGCGTGGGCGCGATGCCCTTGAGACGCGACGGGGTCATGCGGTGTCCTCCCTCTCGGCGCGGGCCAGCTTGCGGCGGCGCAGCAGGTAGCGGATGAGCGGCATGGCGAGGCTCAGCAGGATCAGCACGAAGAGCGTCAGCGACAGGCCGCGGGTGAAGAAGGTGGTCCAGTCGCCGCCCGAGATCATCAGCGCCTGGCGGAAGTTGACCTCCATCACCGCGCCGAGGAACATGGCGATCACCAGCGGCAGCTTGGGATAGTCGAAGCGCTGCATGAGATAGCCCACCGCGCCGAAGATCACCGCGACGATGACGTCGTACATCGAGCTGTTGAGCGCGTAGGCCCCGACCAGCGAGATCGGCAGGATGATCGGCACGAGGTAGTTGATGTCGATCATGGTGATCCGCGCCAGCTGCCGCGCCACGGCAAGGCAGATGACCGAGGCGGCGACCGAGGCGATGGCGAGCGACAGCATCAGCGTGGTGATGACGTCCATGTGGTCGAGCAGGATCGACGGGCCGGGCTGCATGCCGTGCAGCACGAGCAGGCCGAGGAAGACCGCCATCTCGGCGCTGCCGGGGATGCCGAAGGCGAGGGTGGGGATGAGCGCGCCGCCCTCGCGGGCGTTGTTCGAGGCCTCGGGGGCGATGACGCCCTTGATGTTGCCCTTGCCGAAGCTCTCGGGCTCGTCGGAGATCTGCACCGTCATGGAATAGGCGAGGAAGGCCGCCACGGTCCCGCCGACGCCGGGCACGGCGCCGATGGTCGCGCCGACGACCGAGCCGCGCAGCACCGTCGGCCATTCGCGGAACACCGCGCGCACGCCGTCGGTGACGCGGGTGACGCGGACGCGGGCGGGATCGTCGGCGATGGCGCCGCCCTCGATGTAGAGCTGCATGATCTGGGCGATGGCGAAGAGGCCGATCAGCGCGGGCACCAGCGGCACCCCGTCCCAGAGGTAGTCGATGCCGTAGGTGAAGCGCGTGCCGCCGCTCACGTCGTCGTAGCCGATGAAGGCGACAAGCAGGCCGACCCCCGCCGCGATCATGCCGCGCAGGAACTTGCCCTCGGTCGAGACGGCGATGGCGCAGAGGCCGAGCACGGCGAGCATGAAGAACTCGGGCGGCGAGAAGAGCAGGATGATCTCGCGCGCGACGGGCAGGATGGCGAAGAGCAGCAGCACGCCGAGCACGCCGCCGACCGACGAGGCCGCCCCCGCCGCGCCGAGCGCCTCGCCGGCGCGGCCGAGCCTGGTCAGGGGGAAGCCGTCGAAGACGGTGGCGGCGTTGGGCGCGGTGCCGGGGGTGTTGAGCAGGATCGCGGTGACCGAGCCGCCGAAGGGCACGGCGCCCATGATCCCGCCCGCCAGCAGCATCGCCGCCGAGGTGTCGAGGCCGAAGGTCAGGGGGATGAGCAGCGCGAGCGCCGTCGGACCGCCGAGGCCGGGAATGATCCCGAAGACCAGCCCGACCAGCGTTCCGAGGATGAGATAGAGTGATCCCCCGCCCGCGACCAGCGCGTGCAGAGAGTGTCCCAGAGCGTCCAGCATGGCCCCCCGCCTTGTCTGACCCGCCGCGCCGCTTCGCCCGGTGAGGGGCGCCTCCTTGCCACGCGGGGGTGATTGCAATCGTGCAGGAAGTCTTAGGTGAGGGGCCCCGAATGCACAAATAACATGGAGGTCAGGGTTATAAGCTCGCGTATTCGGGGGGTGCCGGGCTAGGCGCCGAGGCGCCCGCCGAGCTCGTCCTCGATGTGGATGCGGATGATCTCGTCGAAGCTGGTTTCGGCGGTGAAGCCGAGCCCTTCGGCGCGGGCGGCGTCGAAGTCGCGCGGCCAGCCTGAGACGATCTCGAGGATCGCGGGGTCGGGCTCGCGGCGGATCAGCGCCACGGCCTTGTCCCCGGCGACGCGGCGCAGTGCCTCGATCTGTTCACCCACCGTCGCGCTGAGCCCGGGCATGGTCAGCGCCCGGCGCGCGCCGAGCGGGGCGAGGTCGAGCGTGGCGGCATGCAGCAGGAAGCCGACCGCCGAGCGCGGGCTCGCGTGCCAGTGGCGCACGTCCTCGGAGACGGGCAGCACCGCCTCCCTGCCGACGAGCGGCTCGCGCAGGATGTTCGAGAAGAAGCCCGAGGCGGCCTTGTTCGGGGTGCCGGGGCGGATGCAGACGGTGGGCAGGCGCAGCGCGATGCCGTCGAACATGCCCTTGCGCGAGAAGTCGGAGAGCAGCAGCTCGCACATCGCCTTCTGCGTGCCGTAGCTGGTGCGCGGGGTGGTGAAGAAGCTGTCGTCGATCTTCTCGGGGAAGGGGGCGCCGAAGACCGCGATCGAGGAAGTGAAGACCACGCGCGGGGTGTAGCCGTCCTGCTCGTGCAGGCTGCGGATCGCCTCGAAGAGGTGGCGCGTCGCGTCGAGGTTGATGGCGTAGCCCTTGTCGAATTCCACCTCGGCCTCGCCCGAGACGATGGCGGCGAGGTGGAAGATCACCGCGGGGCGCTGTGCGACCATCTGCGCCGCGGCGGCGGGGTCCGAGATGTCGAGCGCGGTGCAGGTGCAGGGGATGGCAAGGCCCGCGGGCGGCACGGGGGCGACCACGTCGACGAGGGTGAGGGCGGTGATCCCGGTGCCGCCAAGTGTGCCGTCGGCGGCGAGCCGGGCGGTCAGCTTGCGCCCGACCATGCCGGCGGCACCGATGATGAGGATATGCATGTGGGTCGTGTCTCCGTGAGGGGTCAGGTGAGGCCGCGCAGGCGGACGAGGCCGTAGGCGCCGAGGGTCAGCGTGTCGGTCGCGGGACGCGTGTGGTCGAAGTGATCGGGGGTCTTGGCGGCGGCGGCGAACTCGGCCTCGGTCAGCAGGGTCATGTCGGCCGCGCCGGGAGGCAGGGCGAGCGGCACCGGCGCGGCGGTGAGGTTGGCGAGCCAGAGCTCGGTGCCCGTGGGGGTGTCGATGGCGAGCCCGGTGACACAGGCCGGATCCGAGAGCGCGACGCGGCGCAGCGGCCTGCCGCGGTGGCGGGCGAGGGCCTTGAGCGGATGGTAGGGCGGGTAGAGCGCCCCGGCGCGGTCGTAGCCGGGGGTCGGCAGGTCGCCCGGCACGTGGACGGCGCCGAAGGGCCCGACGGGGCCGCCGAGCGCGATGGCCTCGGCGCCGCCGCCAGCGAATTCGGCGATGTAGCCAAGCGTCCATGCCGCGCCGAGCAGGCCGCGCTGCCGCGGGTCGTTGAAGCTCATCGCCTGCCGGATGTTGCCGGGGTTGGGCTTCGGCGCGGCGCCGTAGGGGTTGGCGCGCATGCCGATGGCCGAGGGGCCGACGGCAAAGGGCAGGGGGGCGGCGATCGCCGCGGCGCTCTGCGCGATGGCGGGCAGCGCCTGCAGCGTCTCGATCACCGAGCGGTCGTCGCCGGCGTGGACCATGGCCGAGGTGGTGAAGCTGACGAGGTCGAGCGCCGCGATCGGCGGGCGCTTGCGGTTGAGCTCGGTGAAATAGCTGAACATGCCGCCGCCGATGCGCTTGCCCTCGAAGGCGGCGCGGGCGGCGGCGGCGATCTCGGCGGCGTCGGGGGTCTCGGGCCAAATGCTGCCGGGCAGGGTGCACTTGAGGTCGGGCGCGGGCGAGAGCAGCACCGTGGCGAAGGGCGCGCCGAGCGCCCCGACCATGCGGCCGAGCGCGGCGATCTCCTCGGCGAAGCCGTCGACCGAGGTGATGACCGCCTCGAGCCAGGGCTCGGCGCCGAGCGCGCGGGCGACGTCTATCTGGGCGCGCAGGGTCTCGGTGCCGTGGCCGCGGCGCGGGTCGTGGTGGCAGATGAGATGCGCCGCGCCCATCGCCGCGAGCGGGGCGGTGACGGTGAGGGCGGCCGCGGTATCGTCGGGGTCGAGACCCATGCCGAGGGCGGGCATCTCGCCAAAGCTCGGCCCGAGGGTGACCGTCACGGTCTCGTCCGTTGCGGCGGCGATCTCGGCGCCCTCGACGGAGACGGTGATCCTCTGCGCCACCTCTTCGCCGGGCGCGAGCTCGTAGGGCCAGGGCAGGGCGAGCGGGCGGACGTAGGTCTTGTACGAGGCGTCGGTCCAGTTGCGCTGGTCCTCCATCTCGTAGGTGTCGCCCTCCATCAGGCAGGTCACGCGGTGCCCCTCGGGGGTGACATGGGCGAGGGCGCGCAGGTCCATCATCGGCTGCACCGGGTCGATCAGCTCGGGGAAGCGGCCGGCAACCTCGCGGCCGTCGGTGTGGGTGATGGTGACCGGCGCGCCGGAGACCCCGGCGATCGGGTGCAGGATGACGAAGCCGGTGCGGTTGGTCAGGAAGGGGCTCTCGGCGGCGCCGCTCGCCTCGAAGACCAGCGTGCCGTCGGCGCGGCCCTCGATCCGGGCGGCGTAGGCAAAGGCCTGCCCGGCGTCGGCGGCGCGGGCGCGGTAGCTGACGGTGAAACCCTGCGCGTCCTCGTCGATCCCGAGCTCGGTGATCTCGGGGTTGTAGGTGCCCCAGTCCCGGTCGCGCACCACGTAGGAGACGGCGCGCAGCACCTCGGCGCCGCCGTAGCGGATGTAACGCAGGTTGCCGGCCTCGAGCTCGGCGCTGAGCGGGCCGGCCCGCAGGAGGCGCGGCGGCTGCACGGGCTCGTCGGTGCCGAAGAGGCGGATGTCGCGGCTGGGTTGGTCGGTCATGTCGGTATCCCCCCGAATGCCCCCTGATCAGGGCCTGTTGCGCCAGTTGAAGAGCCGCTCGGCGAGCAGCGCAAGGATGATGATCGAGCCGATGGCGGTGCCCTGCCAGAAGGGCGAGACGCCCATGAGGTTCAGCCCGTTGCGGATCATCACCATGATCAGCACGCCGATCAGCGTGCCGAGGATCGAGCCGCGCCCGCCGTAGAGGCTGGCCCCGCCGATCACCACGGCGGCGATGGCGTCGAGCTCCATCTGGTTCCCGGCGAGCGGGTCGGCCGAGAGGATCTGCGCGATCGAGAAGGTGATGGCGACGGCGGCGAGCGCGCCCGAGATGACGTAGGGGAGGATCGAGTAGCCCATCACGTTGAGCCCTGCCGCCCGCGCCGCCTCGCGGTTGGAGCCGACGGCGTAGATCGTGCGCCCGCCCTTGGTGAAGGTCAGGTAGCTCCACGCGGCGAGGTAGAGCAGCAGCAGGAAGAGCACGTTGGCGGGGATGCCGAGGACGCTGGTGTAGACGATGTCCGAGAGCGCGTCGGGAATGCCCGAGATCGCCGTCTGCCCCGAGAAGATGTAGGCAAGGCTGCGCCCGATCGCCATCATCCCGAGCGTGACCACGAAGGGCGCGAGGCCGAAGACCGCCACCAGCACGCCCGAGACGAGCCCGATGAAGGCGCCCGAGGCGACGGCGGCGGCGATGGCGAGCGGGATCGGCAGGTCCCTCAGCGCAAGCCCGAGGATGATGCCGGTGAGCCCCGCCACCGAGCCGACCGAGAGGTCGATGCCGCCGGTCAGGATGACGAAGGTCATGCCGACCGCGACGATGCCGATGACCACCGACTGGTCGAGGATGTTGAAGATGTTGTTCTGCGTCAGGAAGTAGGGCGAGAGCAGCGAGAGCCCCACGGCGATGATGAGGGCAAGGCCCAGCATGCGGACCTCGAGGCTGCGGAAGAGGCGCATCGCGCCCGCCGGCCGGTGTACGCTGGTGTCGCTCATGCGGGGTCTCCTTCGGGGGCGGCATCGGTGTCGGGGTCGTGCGTCAGGCCGCGGACCAGCCGGGCGATCTCTGCGGGGGAGGGCAGGGGGCGGCCGGGGGCGGTGGTCAGCCCGATCCAGCCGAGGTCATGGCCGCGGGCGTTGCGCAGCGGCTGCATCACGGTCTGCAGCCCGGTTCCGGGCTCGGTCACGGGGTCGGTGCCGCGGGCGGCGAGGGCGGCGGCGATCTCGGTGCCTCCGGACTGGCGGGCCTCGCCGGCGCGCAGGCCGAGCTGTGGCGCGCCGGGGCCGGTGGCGGTGCCGAGGCAGATCAGCGAGTCCTCCTCGAGCAGCGCCCACCATGCGAAGGCGCCGTGGTCCTGCGCGAGCCGCTCGAGCAGGGCGCGGTTGCGCGCGGTCGAGGTGCGCGGGGCGGCGAGCAGGGTCAGCTTCTCCTCGGTGAGGATCGCGGTGGGCAGGTCGGCGATGGTCATCCCGTCGCTCATCACCACGACCCGCTCGGTGACCCCGAGCAGCTCCTCGAAGTCGGAGGAGATCACCACCACCGCGACGCCGCGGTCGGCGATGTCGCGCAGGATGCGGTAGATGGCGCTGCGGGTGCCGATGTCGACGCCCTTGGTCGGCTCGTCGAGGATCAGCACCTCGGGATCGACCAGCAGCCAGCGCGCGATGATCACCTTCTGCTGCATGCCGCCCGAGAAGGTCAGCAGGTTCGCGTCCATGCGGTTCGCGGGCAGGGCGAGGCTCGACAGCAGCTCGGCCAGCTTCTCGCGGCGCGCGCCGTAGCCGAGGCCGAAGCCGCGGTGCCGCCCGATATGGGCGAGCATGAGGTTCTCGCGCACGCTGAGGTCGGGGACGATGTTCTGGGCGCGGCGGTCCTCGGCGACGAAGCCGATGCCCTGCCGGATCGCGTCGACGGGCCGGCGGATGGCGATCTCGCGGCCTTTCAGTCGCAGCGTGCCGCCGTCGCGCGGGCGCAGGGCGAAGAGCGCCTCCATCGCCTCGGAGCGGCCCGCGCCGACCAGCCCGCCGATGCCGAGGATCTCGCCGCGGTGGACGGTGAAGCTGACGTCGCGCACGATCGGGCGGGCGGAGAGGTTCTGCACCTCGAGCACCGGCTCGGGCGTGCCGCCGGCGCGGTCGAGCCCGGGGGTGGCGTAGATCGCACCGAGCTCGCGCCCGACCATGTGGCGGATGATGTCGGCCTGCGTCAGCCGCGCGGTCTCGAGGCTGGCGGCGACGGTGCGCCCCTCGCGCAGGATGGTCACCCGGTCGGTGATCGAGAAGACCTCTTCAAGCCGGTGCGAGACGAAGATCAGCGCGTGGCCCTGCTCGCGCAGCCGGGCGATGATGTCGAAGAGCCGGTCGACCTCGGTCGGCGAGAGCGAGGCGGTGGGCTCGTCGAAGATCATCAGGTCGGCGTCGAGCGCGAGGGCCTTGGCGATCTCGACGAGCTGGCGCTGCGCCGCCGAGAGGCTGCGCACCTCGCTGTCGAGCGGCAGGGCGTGCTCGCGGCCGAGCCGGGCGAGGATCTGGGTGGCGCGGCGGCGCATGTCGCGGAACGAGAGCCGGCCGGGGCGGCCGAGCTCGGGCAGGAAGATGTTCTCGAGCACCGACAGATCCGGCGCGAGGCTGGTCTCCTGCGCGACGAGCGCGATGCCGGAATTGAGCGCCTCGCGCGTCGAGCGGGGCGAGAGGGTCCTGCCGCGGTAGAGCAGCTCTCCGGCATTGCGCGCGACGTGGCCGCAGATGATCCGCGAGAGGGTGGACTTGCCCGCGCCGTTCGCGCCGAGCAGGCCGTGGACCTCGCCCGAGCGGACCTCGAGGCTGGCATCGACAAGGGCCTGCGTGCTGCCGAACTGCTTGGACACCGACCGGGCGACGAGGGCCGGGGCGATGTCCGGTGCGATGTCCGGGGCGGGCACCGGGTGGGGCATGGGTGTCTCCATCGAAGGGGCGGCCGCCGTTCCGGCACCGGAAGCGCCGGAACGGGCCCTTGCGGTCAGCCGTTGCCGAGTTCGCCGGCGAAGACGGTCTCGGTGATGGTCGGCAGCATCTCCTCGATGTTCTTGTCGGTCACCACGACGATGGGCACGAGGATCTCCTTCTCCGGGGTGCCGCCCTTCAGGTGCTCGAACAGCGCCTTGGCGGATTCCTCGCCCATCAGGTGCGGCTGCTGCATCCCCGAGGCGACGATCTCGCCCGATTGCAGCAGCGGCACGAATTCGGGGATGCCGTCGAAGGCCGCCACCAGCACCTCGCCGTTGCGCCGTGCCGCCTTGATCGCGCGGAGCGCGCCGATGGCAGGCTGGTCGGTCTGCACGAAGAGCCCGCGCATGCCGGGGTTGGCGGTCAGCATGTCCTGGGTGAAGCGGAAGGTCTCGTCGGCGGTGTAGGACTGCATCTGCTGCAGCCCGGCATCTCCGGTGATCCCGGCCGCGGTCATCGCGTCCTTGAAGCCCTTGGTGCGCGCCTGGCCGTTGAGCCGGGCCTGGCTGATCGCGACGATGCCGACCGAGCCGTCGGTCCAGCCCTTGTCGGCCAGTGCCGCCGCCAGCGCCGCGCCGGTGCCGTTCGCGCCCTCGTAGTTGTCCGAGATGATGAACGAGACGTAATTGCCGCTGTTGGTGCCGATGTCGGCGATCACCACCGGGATGCCGGCCTTTTCCGCCAGCGTCAGCACGCTCGGCGCGGTCGAGCTGTCGGTGGGCGAGAGCACGATGCCGGCGACGCCGCGGGCGATGGCGTCCTGCGCGTTCTGCAGCTGCTGCTGCGCGTCGTTGTGCGAGTCGAGCGCCTGGAAGCCGTAGCCCTCGGCGGTGGCGACCTTCTCGACGCCCTTGGACAGGTAGCGCCAGAACGGCAGGTCGAGGCCGGGCGTGAGGTAGACCACCTCCTTGTTCTGCGCGGCGGCGGGGGCGGGGATGCCGACGCTTGCCGCCACGGTTAGGGCCGCGGCCGTGAGGGTGATGAAGTGCCTTTTGCTGAACATGCTTTTCCTCCCAATATGCTGCGCCGAACCGGGCGGCGCCTGAAAATCCGGGTGCCATTTCCGGCCACCCGCGAAACGCGCCCCTCCTTGGCGCGCCGTGACCTACGCCCCGGGTGCCCTGCGCGAGGCCTGCGCCTCGAGGGTCATCCGGGTCGTGGTGTAGATGCGCTCCTCGTGGCGGGCGAAGGTCGCGCGGGTGCGCGCGCTGTCGCGGGCCTCGAGGGCGGCGAAGATCTCTTCGTGGTCCGAGATGCTCTCGGCGATGGCACCGGGGCGCGAGACGACGCGGCGGCGGTGGTCGATCATGTAGGTGTAGAGGTCGGTCACCACGTCGGCGAGCAGGCTGTTGCCGCAGGCGCGGTAGATGGCGAGGTGGAACTCGCGGTCGGCGATGAGGAAGCGCAGCGGGTCGTCGATGCAGCCGCGCTGGGTGGCGAGCGAGCGGCGCAGCATGCCGAGCACCTCGTCGGGGATGCGGGCGGCGGCATCGGCCACCACCTGCTGCTCGATCAGCAGCCGGGCGGTGTGGACCTCGTCGATGTCGTAGCGGTTGACGTCGATCTGCCGGGTCATGCCGATGGCCATCGCGCCGATCTGGTCGGTGAGCACCCGGGTGCGGGCGCCCTGCGTCACCCCGAGGATGCCGCGCGCCGCCAGCGTCTGGATCGCCACGCGGACGGTCTCGCGGCTGACCGAGAAGGCGGCGGCGAGGTGGCGCTCGCTCGGCAGCTCGTCCCCCGGGGCCAGCAGGCCCGAGGCGATGAGCGCGGCGATCTTCTCGGCGATGACGTCCTTCATGGTGAGCCGGCGGATGTCGCGGCCCAGCTCGTTGGCACTGTCCAGAAGCAGCTTGTGGACGTCGTTCACCGAGACGGTCCCCCGGGGAAGGATGAAATGGATTTTGACAATTGGTTCGGTTACCGGACCAGTTGTAACCCCGGCTCATGGGCTCCTGTCAAGAAACAATGGTGTCGGCAGGGGAGGGGGTCAGGGGGTGACGCGCGCGAGGTCCTCGTCGAGGAAGAGCACCTCGTCGAGCGCCATGCCCGTGCGCAGCGCCGGGCGCGGCAGGCCCATCACGTCGCGCGGCACCAGCGCCGCCATGGCATAGGCCTCGGTGAGGTCGAGCCCCACCTCGGTGACGCCATTGCGCAGGCAGGTGACGAGATCGACATGCGCCCCCGCAAGCGCCCCGGCCGCGTTCACCAGCGCGCCGCCGCGCACCGCGATGCGTTCGCCGTAAAGCTCGAAATGGTCCGGGCCGCCGATCGTCGACATGGCGTCGGAGACCATGAACATCCGCCCCGGCAGCGGCCGGGCGCGGCAGGCCAGCGCGACCATGGCATAATCGACGTGCTGGCCGTCGACGATGATCCCGGCGAAGGCGTCGGAGTTGATCGCGGTGCCGAGGATGCCGGGCCGGCGCGATTCCATCGCGGGCATGGCGTTGAAGAGGTGGGTGAAGCAGCTGACCCCGGCGTCGAGCCCGACGCAGGTCTCGGCGGCGTCGGCGGCGCTGTGCCCGGCCGAGACCACGACGCCCATGTCCGCGAGCGCGCGGATCATCGCGGTGGGCACGCATTCGGGGGCGAGGGTCAGCATCACCGGGATGCCCGCCGCGCGCAGCCGCCGCATCTGGTCGAGCGTCGCGGACTCGAGCGGGCGGATGAAGGCGGCGCTGTGCGTGCCCCTGCGGGCGACGTTGAGGTGCGGCCCCTCGACATGCAGGCCGAGGAAGCCGGGCAGGCCCCAGGCCTCGAGCGCCGCATCGACGCAGCGGGCGAGCCGGTCGGCCTCGCAGGTGATCAGCGTGGGAAGGATCCAGCCGGTGCCGCGCTGGCGCTGGGTCGCGACCATGTGGGCGATGGTCTCGGCGCTGGGGTCCGAGTTCAGCATCCGCCCGCCGCTGCCGTTGACCTGCAGGTCGGTGAGCGCGGGGCCGGCGAGGCGCAGGCGGCGGGCCAGCGGCGTCGCGCCACCCTGCGGCGCGGGGCGGATATCGGTGATGCGGGCGCCGTCGGTCTCGATCAGCAGGTCGCTTTCGAAGGCGCCCTCGCGCCAGGCGGTGGCGGCAAGGAAGAGATCGCTCATCTGGTGTTCCCGGAGGTGAGTTGCGCGCGGGCGTGCAGCGCGGCGCCGCGCGCGCCCGAGCTGTCGCCATGCCGGGCGATGCGGATCACCGGCGGGCGCATGGTTCCGAGCCGGGTCCGGTCGAGCGCCGCCGCGAGCCGGTCCTCGACGCCGGGCATCTGCGACAGCCCGCCGCCGAGCACGATGCAGTCGGGGTCGTGCGAGAGCTGGAGGGCGAGCAGGAGCTCGCCCGCGAGCGTGGCCCAGAGCTCGAGCGCCGCGGTGGCACCGGCGTCGCCCTCGGCGGCGCGGCGGGCGAGCTCGGGGGCGGCCACGGGCTCGCCGAGCCATTGCGCCGCCAGCCACGCAAGGCCGGGGCCCGAGACATAGGCCTCGTAGCAGCCGCGCCGGCCGCAGCCGCAGTCGCGCAGCGGCAGGTCATGCGCGAGCAGCGCATGGGCGGGCAGGCCGATGTGGCCGACCTCGAGCGCCGAGCCGTTCCGCCGGTGCGGCAGCGCGCCGTCGAGCGCGTGGCCGGCGCCGATGCCGGTGCCCATGATCAGCCCGATCACCGAGCGCGCCCCGGCACCGGCGCCGGAATGCGCCTCGCTGAGCGCGAAGGCGAGGCAGTCGTTGATCAGCGGCACCGGGCGCCCCAGCGCATCCGCGAGCGCGCCGGGCAGGTCGTGGCCGCTCACCGGGATATTCGCGGCGAAGGCCTGTCCGGTCTGCGGATCGACGAGGCCGGGAAGCCCGACGCCGACCGGCAGGGCCTTGCCCGCGCCGGAGCGGTCCTCGAGCCAGCGGACCTGATCCGCGAGCCCCGCGATGAAGCCGGCGAAGTCCTGCGTCGGCGTGGCGGTGCGGCGCATGTCCAGCGTCTCGAGGTCCGGGCCGAAGAGCCGCGCCTCGATCTTGGTGCCGCCGAGGTCGATGCCGCCGCTGATCATGCTGCGCCTCGGTTGGGCGCCTGCCGCCTGTCGATCGGGTGTGCTGAGGTGTTCAAGTCCGGCCCCGCTGGTGTTTCCGGTAGCTATGCGACTGCCGCCGCCCATTGCAACGGTCAACCGATGAATGCGCGGCCTCAGACCGGCGCCGGGGCCGGGTTGTCGAGCGCCTGCCGCGCCGCGCGCCAGCCCGAGAGGTGATGCGCGCGCAGGATCTCGCGCAGCAGCGGCCCCTCGCGGCGGACCAGCGCGTCGAGGATCTGCTCGTGCTCGCGCACCGCCCGGGCCCAGCGTTCGGGATCGCGGTTGCCGGCAAAGCGGAAGCGGCGGATGCGGGCGGATTCGCTGGCGTAGACCCGCGACAGCGCCGGGTTGCGCGCGGCATCGACGATCTTCTGGTGGATGGTCTGGTTGAGGTGGAAATAGGTCATCAGCTCGCCGTCGCGCCAGGCGCCGACCATCTGTTCCTGCAACTCGGCCAGCTGGCGCAGGTCAGCCTCGGTCGCATGCAGGACCGCGCGCTCGGCGGCGATGCTCTCGAGCCCGATCAGCACCTCGATCGAGGCCTCGACGTCCTCGGTCGACAGCCTGACCACGGTGGCCCCGGCGTTCGGGCGGATGGCGATGAGCCCCTCGCCCTCGAGGATCTTGAAGGCCTCGCGCAGGGGCGTGCGCGAGATGTTGAGCTTCTCGACGAGGATGCGCTCGTTGATGCGGCTGCCGGGTTCGAGCTCGCCGCTGGTGATCATGTCCCGGACCTGCTGGGTGACGAAGGCGGATCTGGTGCCGCGGGGCGGCTCGACGGGCTGGTCTTTCATGGGCTCCTCCGATTGCATGCAAAATTTCGCACGATGCGCCAGAAAACTGAAGTTACCATTTGACGGAACCATTATTGCATGCAAGATGTGACAAAATCGACAAGAGATGCTCGAAAGATCGCCGATTTTACGCCCATTGCATGCAAAGCGGCGGGTGATCTCGGCAGGAGGACCGGATGAACCACCACAGCTATTTCGACCGAGGAACCCGCAGTGTCGAGTGCTGCATCATCGGCACCGGCGGCTTCGGCCGCAGCTTCCTCGCGCAGGGCCTGGTGGTTCCGGGCCTGTCGGTGCGGGTCGCGGTGGACCGCGAGAGCGGCATCGCGGCGGAGAGCCTGCGCTCGGTCGGCGTGGCGGCGGGCGAGATCCGCGAATGCGCCGATGCCGCCGAGGCGCTGACGGCCTGGGGGGACGGCGCCTTCATCGCCGCGGGGGACTTCGCCGTCGTCGCCGATCTGCCGGTGTCGATCGTCGTCGAGGCGACCGGCGCGCCCGAGGTCGGCGCGCGCCATGCCCGCATTGCCATCGAGAAGGGGCGGCACGTGGCGCTGGTCTCGAAGGAAGTGGACAGCGTCGTCGGGCCGGGCCTTGCCGCCATGGCGCGCGAGAAGGGGGTGATCGTCTCGCCGGTGGACGGGGACCAGCCGAGCCTGCTGATCGGGCTGATCACCTGGGCCGAGGTGCTGGGGCTCGAGATCGTCGCCGCGGGCAAGTCGAGCGAGTATGACTTCGTCTACGACCGCGAGGCCGGGACGATGAGTGTCGACGGGCGCGTCACCGCGGTGCCGGAGTTTGCCGGGCTCGAGCGGCTTGGCGATGCGGACTGCGCCGGGATGGTCGCGCGCCGCGCGGCGGCGACGGCGATGCTGCCGCAGCGCGCGGTGCCGGATCTTTGCGAGATGACGCTGGTGGCCAATGCCTGCGGGATGATGCCGGACCGGCCGGACCTGCACTGCCCGATCGCCCGGATCGACGAGGTCGCGACGATCCTCTGCGAGACCGCCGAGGGCGGGATACTGTCGCGCCCCGGCGTGCTCGACGTCTTCCATTGCCTGCGCGCGCCGGGCGAGGTCAGCTTTGCGGGCGGCGTCTTCGTCGTGGTGCGCTGCCTGCATGACGAGACATGGGACCTGCTGCGCGGCAAGGGGCATCTCGTCAGCCGCACCGGCAGCACCGCGATGATCTACATCCCGCGGCACCTGCTGGGCATGGAGGCGGCGACGACGATCTTCGAGATCGCGCTCCGCGGCGTGTCTTCGGGGGCGGCCGAGCCGGGCCACCACGTCGACCTCGTGGCGCATGCGGACCGGGATTTCCCGGCGGGCAGCACGCTCGCCATGGGCGGGCACCACCATTCGATCGAGGGCGTCTCCTCGCGCATGGTGCCGGGCGCGCCGCTTGACGCGCAGGCGCCCGCGCCGTTCTACATCGCCTCGAACCGCATTCTGGCGCGCGACGTGCGCGCCGGGGAGCCGATCCGCATGAGCGATCTCGTGCTCGACACCGAGAGCGAGCTTCTGCGCCTGCGCGCGGAGCAGGACCGACGTTTCGCGCGGGAGAGGCTCTCGGCCTGACACCCGCACCAGTCGCCGCGTGGCGCGGAGGTGCCGCGGCGGCGATCCAGCCGTTCAACCTTGGGAGGAAACCATGAACCACACTTACCGGACCGTCGCGCTTGCGACCACCGTCGCGCTCTCTGCCGGAGCGGCGATGGCGCAGGACGCCTACAAGCCCGCCAAGATCACCGCCTTCGTCGCGGCGGGCGCGGGCGGCGGCACCGACAACTTCGCGCGCACGGTGCAACCGATGCTCGAGGAGCGGCTCGGCGCCAACGTGACCATCGTGAACCTGCCCGCCGCCTCGGGCGCGATCGCGCACCAGCGCACCGCCACCGCGGCACCGGACGGGGCCTCGATCGAGTTCGCTTCCTCCACGCTGATCACCAGCCTTGCCGCGGGCCAGAACCCGATCGGGCTCGACATGCTGACCCCGGTCGCGCGGATGCAGTCGGACGTGCTGACGCTGGTGGTGAACCCCGAGAAATACGAGAGCTTCGAGGCCTTCCTCGCCGCGGCCGAGGCGAACCCCGGCACGCTGATCATCGGCGGCACCCACGCGGCGAGCGTCGACCGCATGGCCTTTCTCGGGCTGAACGCCGAGGCCGGGCTCGACCTCAGCTTCATCCCCTACGACAACGAGGGCGCGGCCTCGGCCAACCTGCTGAGCGGCAACATCGACGGCATGTTCAACGAGATCAGCGCGATCCAGGGCTACATGCAGTCGGGCGAGATGGTTCCGGTGCTGGCACTGTCGGACGAGCGGCTGCCGGCCTATCCGGACCTGCCGACCACGGCGGAGCACGGCTGGGATTTCAGCTTCGGCAACGAGCGCGGCATCTTCATCAATGCCAAGACCCCGCCCGAGACCATCGCCGCGATCGAGGCGGTGTTCGAGGACATCTACAAGTCCGAGCCCTATCAGGCCTATGCCGCCCGCACCTTCCTCGACGTGCGCCCCGGCTGGCTGGGCAGCGCGGACTACCGTGCCGAGCTTGAAAAGAACCTCGCCTTCTTCGAAGAGCTTCTCGCCGACAACTGATCCGCGACGGCGCCCGCCCCGGCGGGCGCGTCCTGCGGGTCGCGCGCAGCGACAGGGGTCCCGCGATGACGACACGATTGTACACTTTCGCCGCCGTGGCCTTCCTTGCCGGGCTCTACTTCCTCTGGCAGGCGGCGCAGTTCCCGGGCAGCCACGAGGTCTCGACCCTCGTGGGGCCGCGGACATGGCCGCTCGGTGTGCTGGTGCTGATGCTGGCCCTCGTCGCGGCCATGGCGGTGCTGCTCTGGGCAAAGGGGCCCGGCCAGTTCACCGGCGAGGCCGAGGCCGAGGTCCCGGACCTGCCCGAGGGCGAGCCCGACGCGGCGGTACGCCGCGACGCGGCCCCGGGCGGCAACTGGCGGCACCTCGTCGTGCTGGGGCTGACGCTTGGCTACACGCTGCTGATGAGCGTGACCGGCTACCTCGTTGCCACCGCGCTCTTTGCCGCCGCCACCACGGTCGTCCTTGGTGAGCGCAGGCCGCTGCGCATCGGCCTCAACACGATCATCGCCGTCCTCATCGTCAGCGTGGTCTTCGACCGGCTGCTCAACATTCCGCTTCCGTGACGGACGCCTGAAAGGACACGACATGCTTAGCGACTTGATGGGCGGCTTCGGGGTCGTCCTGCAACCGATGAACCTGCTGATCCTGGCCTCGGCCGTGCTGATCGGCTTCGTCGGCGGCGCGCTGCCCGGCATCAGCGGTGTGATCCTCGTGGTCATCCTCTTGCCGGTCACCTACTCGATGGAGCCGACCGGCGCCTTCATGCTGCTGACGGCGATCTATGCCTCGAGCGTCTTCTCGGGGCTGATCACCGCCATCCTCTACCGCGCGCCGGGCACGCCCGAGGCGGTGATGACCGCGATCGACGGCTACCCGATGACGCAGAAGGGCGAGGCGGGCAAGGCGCTCGGCGTCGGGATCCTGTCGTCGGCGGTGGGCGGCATGTTCGGCACCATCGTGCTGATCTGCGCGACGCCGCTGCTTGCGGGCATGGCGCTGCAATTCTCCTCCCCCGAGTTCTTCGCCCTTGCGGTGCTTGGGCTGACAGTGGTGGCCTCGCTGGGCGGGAACCTGATCATGGGCGTCATCGGCGTCTGCATCGGGCTGATCATCGCCTCGGTCGGGCTCGACCCGCTGACCGGCACCGAGCGCTTTACCTTCGGCAGCCTCGAGCTGATGAGCGGCATCAACCTGATCCCGGTGATCATCGGCCTCTTCGCCATCTCGGAGGTGCTCAAGCGCAGCCAGGAGGGGGACATCCACCTTTCGACCAAGAGCTTCGAGATCCGCATCTTCGATTTGCCGATTATCCGGCAGATCCGCGGCACGATCCTGCGCTCGTCGATCCTCGGCACCGCGATCGGCATCCTGCCCGGCATCGGCGCCTCGACCGCGGCGATGGTGGCCTACAGCGAGACCGTGCGCTGGTCGAAGGACCGCAGCCGCTTCGGCAGGGGCGCGCCCGAGGGCGTCGCCGCGCCGGAATCCGCCAACAACGCCGCCGCCATGGGGGCGCTGGTGCCGCTCTTCGCGCTCGGCATTCCCGGCTCGGGCACGACGGCGGTCATCCTCGGCGCCTTCATCGTGCACGGGCTGACCCCGGGCCCGACCTTCATGAGCGGCAACTCCGAGCTGATCTACGCGGTCTTTGTCGGGCTGATGATCGTCAACGTGCTGATCCTCGTCTTCTCGAAGCCGTTCATCGCGGTCCTGTCGAAGCTGCTCGACGTGCCCTATTCGGTGCTGGGCCCGATCATCGTGATCTGCTGCGTCGTCGGCACCTACTCGGTGCAGAACTCGATGATGGACGTCTGGCTGATGCTGGGCTTCGGCCTCGCGGGCTTCCTGCTCGAGAAGATCGGCTTCCCGCTGGTGGCGATCATCCTCGGCGTGGTGCTGGGTCCGATCGCCGAGAGCGAGCTGCGCCGGTCGCTGGCGATGTCGCGCGGCGACTGGTCGGTGTTCCTCGAGCGGCCGATCAGCGCGGCGCTGCTGGCCATCGCGGTGCTGCTGCTGGTGGTGACGGTGATCATGCCGATGATCCGCCGCCACCGCGACAGCCGCGCCGAGACCCGCGACGCATGACCGCGAACCAAGCCTGAAGGGATACCTAGATGAAGCTCGGATGCATCGGTGACGATTTCACCGGCTCTTCGGACCTTGCCAGCATGCTGGCCAAGAACGGGATGCGGGTCATCCAGTTCACCGGCGTGCCCGAGGGGCCGGCCCCCGAGGACATCGACGCGGGCGTGGTCGCGCTGAAGACGCGCACCGTGCCGGTCGAGGAAGCGGTCCGGCGTTCGCTCGAGGCGCTGGACTGGCTGCGGGCGCAGGGCTGTGAGCAGATCTTCTTCAAGTACTGCTCGACCTTCGATTCGACGCCCGAGGGCAACATCGGCCCGGTGACCGAGGCGCTGATGGACCGGCTCGGGGCGGATTGCGCGATCGTCTGCCCGGCCTTCCCGGCGACCGGGCGCACGGTCTACCAGGGGCATCTCTTCGTCAACGATCACCTGCTGTCGGCGTCGGGGATGGAGCATCACCCGCTGACGCCGATGACCGATCCCGACATCCGCCGTTGGCTGTCGCGCCAGTCCACGCGGGGCGTGGGACATGTGCCCGCGTCCACCGTCCTTGCGGGGCCCGAGGCCATCGCCGGGGCGGTGCGGTCGGAGGCGCAGGCGGGCCGCCCGCTGGTGGTGATCGACGCGGTCAGCGACGCCGACCTGCGCGCCATCGGCGCGGCGACGCGCGGGCTGCCGCTGGTGACCGGCGGGTCGGGCGTCGCCATGGGGCTGCCCTCGGTGCTCATGGGGCAGGACGGGCTGCGGCCGGCGGGGACCGGCTGGAGCGGGCAGGGCGGCCGGGCTGCGCTGATCGCCGGCTCGGCCTCGACCATGACGCGGGCGCAGATCGCCCGCTGGTCCGAGTTTCACCCGGCGCTCGAGGTGAGCGCCGATGCGGTCATGTCGGGCGAGGTCACCCCCGAGGCGGCGGCGGATGCCGCGCTGGAAAGCCCGGAGCCGCTGCTCATCTACTCCTCGGCCGATCCGGCGCGGGTGAAGGCGGCGCAGGAGCGCTACGGGCGCGCGACCATCGCCGGGCGGCTCGAGGGCTTCTTTGCCGAGACCGCGCGCCGGCTGGTCGCGGGCGGGGTCACGCGGCTGGTCACCGCCGGGGGCGAGACCTCGGGCGCGGTGGTCGAGGGGCTGGGCCTCACGGCGCTGCGGATCGGGCCGGAAATCGCGCCGGGCGTTCCGGCGGTGGCGGCAGAGGGGCGCGCGCTGGCGCTGGCCCTGAAGTCGGGGAACTTCGGCGACGCGGATTTCTTCGCCAAGGCGCTCGCGGTGCTGGAGGCGCGGGCATGAGCGCGCTGTCGCGCCTGCGCGAGCAGCTCTGTTCCCATGCCGAGACGCTTTACAGGCAGGGGCTCACCCATGGCTCGACCGGCAACATCTCGGTGCGCACGCCGGATGGCGGGCTGCTGGTGACGCCGACCGGCTCGTCCTTCCTGACGCTGGACCCGGCGCGGCTCAGCCGCTTCGACGCGGAGATGCGGCTGGTCGAGGGCGACGCGCCCACCAAGGAGATGCCGCTGCACAGCGCCTTCTACGAGACGCGGGGCAAGGCCGGGGCGATCGTTCACCTGCACGCCTGCCATTCCGTCGCGCTCTCGATGATGCCCGACGCGGACAGCGAGGATTTCCTGCCGCCGCTGACGCCCTACCCGGTGATGAAGCTCGGGCGGGTGAAGCTGCTGCCCTATTTCATGCCCGGGGACCCTGCGATCGGCGACGCGATCCGCGGGCTGGCGGGCAAGCGCTCGGCGGTGATGCTGGCCAATCACGGCCCGGTGGTGGCGGGCAAGGATCTCGAGGGCGCGGTCCATGCCATCGAGGAGCTCGAGGCGGGGGCGAAGCTGGCGATGATGACCCGGGGGCTGTCGCCGCGGATGCTGGACGCGGCGCAGGTCGCCGCGCTGGTCGCGCGGTTCGACGTGGAATGGCAGGACTGACCGGCGAGTCGATGATGCCTTTGCCCCTCAGGGCGTGAGGTGTTTGAGGGAAGGTCTTGCAATGAATTCCCTCAGGGCGTTCTCTGGGAGTCCCCCCTCCTGACCGGACACCTGCCATGAAACGCCCCACGATTGCCGATGTTGCCAAGACCGCCGGCGTGAGCGTCGCTACCGTCGACCGGGTGCTCAGCGGGCGGATGAAGGTGCGCGACGAGACCGCGCGCAAGGTGCAGGAGGCGGCCGACGCGATCGGCTACCACGGAGCGAACGCGATCCGGCAGCGGATCATGACCGACCTGCCGGAACTGCGGCTCGGCGTCGTGCTGCAGAAGCCGCGCCACACCTTCTACCAGGACTTCCAGCGCGAGTTCGAGGAGCAGGCGCGGCAGGTCACCACGCGCAACGTGCGGCTCGAGATCCGCTATGCCCAGTCGACCCGGCCGCAGGAACTGGCCGAGATCCTGCTCTCGCTCAAGGGCCGCGTGCACGCGGTGGCAAGCACCGGGATCGACCACCACGAGGTGACCTCGGCGGTGCTGGAGCTGCGCAACGCCGGGGTGCCGACCTTCTCGCTGCTGTCGGATTTCGCCCAGGGGGTGCGGGAAAGCTATTTCGGGCTCAACAACTTGCGGGTCGGGCGGACGGCCGGCTGGCTGATCTCGAAGATCGCGCCGAGGCCGGGGAAGATCGGCATCTTCATCGGCGCGCACCGCTACCACGGGCACGAGCTGCGCGAGACCGGGCTGCGCAGCTTCATCCGCGAATACGGGCGCGGCTTCGAACTGCTCGAGGCGCAGATCAACCTCGAGACGCGCGACCTGACCTATGACGCGACCTGCGAGCTGCTGGCGCGGCACCCCGATCTTGTCGGGCTCTACGTCGCGGGCGGCGGCATGGAGGGCGCGATCGCCGCCTTCGAGGAATGCCGCGAGCCCGACAGCCACGCGCTCATCGTCAACGAGCTGACGCCGGAATCCTACAGCGGGTTGCAGAACGGCGTGGTCTCGATCGTCTTCGGCACGCCGCTGCGGCAGATCGTGACCGACCTGCTGGTGCTGGCGGGAAGCACGCTGGACAATGGCATGGCGGAAACCCCGGGGCAGAAATTCTTCGCCCCAAGGATCTACACGCCGGAATCCCTCTCCTGATAGAAAAGCCATCATTGCGCATCATTTTGCATCAGGAATGATGGGTTTCCGCTCGCCAAGGACGTTGACCATACGTCGCCTTTGACGAATGCTGGGCCTCGCAACGTTTGGGAGGCGTTGCCGTGTCCCCGGGTCTCAGACCACAGCCAGCACGATCTCCGAACCCCGTTTCGGAGCGCGGGAGAGCTGTGCCCGGCGAAGGCCACGTCAGTTTTTGGAGGAGAAATAATGAAGAAGCTTCTTATCTCGACGGCCCTCGTCCTGTCCGTGGCGGGTGCCGCGCAGGCCGAGACGATTGGTGTCTCGATGGCGCTGTTCGACGACAATTTCCTGACCGTGCTGCGCAACGGGATGATCGCCAAGGCCGAGTCCATGGAGGGCGTCGACATCCAGGTCGAGGACGCGCAGAACGACGTGGCCAAGCAGCTCGACCAGATCAACAACTTCGTGGCCTCGGGGGTCGACGCGATCATCGTCAACCCGGTCGACACCTCGGCCACCGAGGCGATGACCAACGCGGCCTCGGCCGGCGGCGTACCGCTGGTCTTCGTCAACCGCGAGCCGATCAACGTCGATACGCTGCCCGACAACCAGGCCTTCGTCGCCTCGGACGAGCGCGAGAGCGGCACGCTCGAGACCAAGGAGGTCTGCCGCCTGCTCGCCGACAAGGGCAAGGACACGGCGCAGATCTACGTGATGATGGGCGAGCTGTCGAACCAGGCGGCGGTGCAGCGGACCAAGGACATCCATGACGTGATGGCCTCGGGCGACTGCGGCGTGACGCTCGAGATCATCGACGAGCAGACCGCCAACTGGAGCCGCGACGAGGCGCAGGACCTGATGACCAACTGGCTGTCCACCGGCACGCCCTTCGATGCGCTGATCTCGAACAACGACGAGATGGCGATCGGCGCGATCCAGGCGATGAAGGCGGCGGGCATCTCGATGGAAGAGGTGATCGTCGGCGGGGTCGATGCGACGCAGGACGCGCTGGCGGCGATGGGCGCGGGCGATCTCGACGTGACCGTGTTCCAGGACGCGGCGGGGCAGGGCGGCGGCGCGCTCGACGCGGCGCTGAAGCTCGCCAAGGGCGAGGAGGTGGCGCAGAAGGTCTATATCCCCTTCCAGCTCGTCACCCCCGAGACCCGCGACCAGTACCTTGCGAAGAACTGATCCGAACCGGGGCGGCGCGACGGCGTGCCGCCCCGATCGAGAGGCGCGCGGGCCGGGCCCGGGCTGGAGGAGAACCCATGACTGACACGACGCACGGCATTGGCGGCCTGACCTTCGACCCGAAGAAGCGCGCCCTGCCGCCGGAACTTGGCGTGGCGCTGGCACTGGTCCTGATCGTCGCGATCTTCGAGGTTCTCGGGAGGCTGTTCATGCACGACAGCTTCCTGTTCAACACCCGCGACAACGTCGACGCGATCTTCAACACGGCGCGGCTCAAGATCATCATCCTGCAGGTCTCGATCATCGGCATCATCGCCATCGGCGTGACCCAGGTGATCATCTCGGGCGGGATCGACCTCAGCTCGGGCTCGGTGGTGGGCGCGACGGCGATGATCGCGATGAGCTTCGCGCAGGCGGGCACGGTCTACGGCGCCGAGAACACCCGCGCGGTCTTCTTCGCGCAGGGCTGGGTGGATCTGCCGATCGTGGTGCCGCTACTGGTGGGGCTGGCCTGCGGGCTGCTCGCCGGGGTGATCAACGGGCTCTTCATCGCCTACACGCGCATCCCGCCCTTCATCGCGACGCTGGGCATGATGGTGACCGCCCGCGGCATCGCCAAGTGGTGGACCAAGGGTCAGCCGGTCTCCTTCCCCACCGAGAGCTACGCCTCGCTGGGGGCGGGAATGACGCCGGTGCTGATCTTTGCCGGGGTCGCCATCCTCTTCGGGCTCGCGCTGAAATACACCGTCTACGGCAAGCACACCTATGCCATCGGCTCGTCGGAATCCGCGGCGCGCATGTCGGGCATCAAGGTCGCCCGCCACAAGGTGCTGGTCTACACCATCGCCGGCGTGCTCTCGGCCCTCGCCGCCATCGTGCTCAGCTCGAAGAACCTCACCGCGCAGTCGGGCATGGGCGTGATGTACGAGCTCGACGCCATCGCCATGGCGGTGATCGGGGGCATCTCGCTGCAGGGCGGCCGCGGCTCGGTGCTGGGCACGGTTCTGGGCGCGCTGATCTTCGGGGTGATCATCTCGGGGTTCACGTTCCTCAAGCTCGACGCCTACTACCAGGAGATGGTCAAGGGCGCGATCATCGTCGGGGCCGTGGTGCTCGACCAGTGGCGCCAGTCCCGCCATTCGGACCGGATCTGAGGGAGGAGAGGACATGTCGGACATCGTTCTGAAAACCGAGAACCTGACCAAGCGCTACGGCGGGGTCCATGCCCTCGAGGGGGCCGATTTCGAAATCCGCCGGGGCGAGGCCGTGGCGATCATGGGAGACAACGGCGCGGGCAAGTCGACCTTCGTGCGCCAGATCACCGCGGTCGAGCAGCGCACCTCGGGCAAGATCTGGTTCGACGGCGACTACGTCGAGTTCAAGAGCCCGCTCGAGGCCCGCGAGGCCGGGATCGAGACCGTGTTCCAGAACCTCGCGCTGGCCGATCACCTCAACGTGCCGGACAACCTGTTCCTCGGCCGCGAGATGGTGCGCTTCCGGCTCGGGCCGTTCTCGATCCTCGACTACAAGGGGATGCGCAAGGCGACGCTGGAAGGGCTCAAGAAGACCGGGGTGAAGATCCCCAACATCAACAACACCATCCAGAACATGTCGGGCGGGCAGCGGCAGTGCGTCGCGATCGCCCGGACCGCCACCTTCAAGTCCAAGCTGATCATCATGGACGAGCCCACCGCCGCGCTTGGCGTGCAGGAGACCGCGCAGGTCGAGAACATCCTGCACACGCTGAAATCGCAGGGCGAGCCGGTGATCCTGATCAGCCACAACATGCGGCAGGTCATGGATATCTGCGACCGGATCGTGGTGTTCCGCCGCGGCCGCATCGTCGCCAACCTGCGCAAGCACGAGACCGACGGACAGGACGTGGTGGCCTACATCACCGGCGCCAAGACCCAGGAAGAATTCGCCGGCGCGGCGTAGGCCGTCCCCCCGGGGACGCCCGGTCCCACTCGCCGGGCGTCCCGCCAAGACAGGAGCGCAGACCGCCATCCCCTTCGCGGAAGGGGAGCGGGAGAGGTTTGCCGAACGACACGTGACTGCGCCGCGCAGGCGGCCACCCAAGGAGCCCCCCATGAAGATCGCCCTCGACCCCTTCATGCACCGCCATCTCAGTCTCGAAGCGCTGCCGTCCAAGGTGGCCGAGCTGGGGTATGACTGGATCGAACTCAGCCCGCGCGGGGATTTCCTCGAATGGTTCAAGGCGCCGCGGGTGTTCCCGGGCCGGGTCAGGACGTTCAAACGAGCGCTCTCGGACGCGAAGGTCGGCATCGCCTCGCTGCTGCCGATGTACCGCTGGGCCAGCAACGACGAGGACGAGCGCCGCGCCGCCGTGAAGCACTGGCGCCGCGCCATCGAGATCGCCGTCGAGCTGGGCGTCGACACGATGAACAGCGAGTTCGGCCGCGGCCCGCATCCGGACAAGGGCAGCTGCTACTGCTGCCACACAGGGTCGATGATCGAGGCCTGCGAGGACGCCTGGTGGCGCTCGATGGAGGAACTTGTCCCGGTCTTCGAGCGCGAGGGCATCACCCTGCACATCGAGCCGCACCCCGAGGACTGGGTCGAGACGCTGCAGCCCTCGGTCGATCTCATCCGCACGGTGAACAGCCCGCGGGTCAGGTTCCTCTACTGCTGCCCGCACACCTTCTATTTCGGCGACGACACCGTGGCGATGCTGCGCGACTGCGCCGACGTGCTCGCGCATGTGCACATCGCCGACACGTTCAACCACAAGGCCAGCTCTGGCCTGCGCTACATTCTCAACCCGCCGGGCACCCAGGCGCGGGTGCACCAGCACCTGAACATCGGCCAGGGCGAGGTGCCGTGGGACGACTTCTACCGGACGCTGGCCGAGATCGGCTTCGACGGGATCATGACCGCCTGCGTCTTCGCCTGGGAGGACAGGGCCGACGAGTCCGGCAGGTTCATGCGCGCGGAAATGCAGCGCCTTATCGACAAGCACTTCAAGTGAGGTCTCGGAAATGACTTTGAAAATCGGTGTCATCGGCACGGGGATGATCGGGCGCGATCACACGCGGCGGTTGCAGCATGTGCTGGCGGGGGCGGAGGTGGTCGCGCTCAGCGACTACAACCCCGAGGCTGCCCGCGCGGTGCAGGCCGAGTTCGCGCCGCAGGCCACGGTCTACGAGCGCGGCGAGGACCTGATCGCCGCGGCAGACGTCGACGCGGTGCTGGTCTGCTCGACCGGCTCCACGCACGAGGCCTATGTCCTTGCCGCCATCGCCGCCGGCAAGCCCTGCTTCTGCGAGAAACCCCTCGCCACCACCGCCGAGGGCGCCAAGCGCATCGTCGATGCCGAGGTGGCGGGTGGCAAGCGGCTGGTGCAGGTCGGCTTCATGCGCCGCTACGACGCGGGCTACGTCGCGCTCAAGCAGGCGGTCGAGACCCGCACCGGCGCGCCGATCATGGTCCATGCCGCGCACCGCAACCCGACCGTGCCCGAGCAATACGTGACCCCCATGGCGATCCACGACACCTTCGTGCACGAGATCGACGTGTTCCGCTGGTTGCTGGGGGACGACTACGTCTCGGCTCGCGTCACCTTCCCGCGCAGCTGCGCCGCCACCCACGCCAATCTGCGCGATCCGCAGATCGTCACGCTGACCACAGCCAAGGGCGTGGTGATCACCACCGAGATCTACGTGAACTGCAAGTACGGCTACGACATCCAGTGCGAGGTCGTCGGCGAGGAAGGCATCGCCCGGCTGCCCGAGCCCATGGCCATCCAGATGCGCCTCAACGCCACGCTTCAGAATGCGATCCTGACCGACTGGAAGGACCGCTTCGTCGCCAGCTACGACACCGAGCTGCAGGATTTCATCAAGGCCGCCTCGGCGGGCACCGCCACCGGCCCGACCTCCTGGGACGGCTACATGGCCGCCGTGACCTGCGACGCCTGCGTGAAGGCGCAGGAGAGCGATGGCGCCGCCATCGCCATCACCAACCCCGAGCGCCCCGCGCTCTACGCCTGAGGACATGCCCATGGAGTTCGCGATCAACCACATCTGCGCGCCGAAGCTCTCGGTCGAGGAAGTCTTCGCCATGGCCAGGCGGCTCGGCTCCACCGGGGTCGAGATCCGCAACGACATCCCCGACGTGATGAACAATGTCGCGCCCGATGCGGTGAAAGCCGCGGCCGCGGCGGCGGGGGTCGAGATCCTGTCGATCAACGCGCTCTACCCGTTCAACGTCTGGTCGGGCGACCTGCCGGAGCGGGCCGAGAGGATGGCCGACTACGCCCGCGACTGCGGCGCGAAGGCGCTGGTGCTCTGCCCGCTCAACGACGGCACGCCGGTGCCCGAGGCGCAGCTCGTCGAGGCGCTGCGGAACCTCGCCCCGATCCTGCGCGCGCGCGGGATCACCGGGCTGGTCGAGCCGCTCGGTTTCCCGGTCTCCTCGCTGCGTCGCAAGGCGGATGCCATCGCAGCGATCGAGGCGGCGGGGGGCGAGGATGTCTTCCGGCTGATGCACGACACCTTCCACCACACCCTCGCCGGTGAGACCGAGATCTTCCCCGAATGGACCGGGCTCGTGCACATCTCCGGCGTGACCGATCCCGGCGTCGCGGTCGAGGACATGCTCGATGCGCACCGGGTACTGGTGGATGCGGGTGACCGACTCGGCAACCTGCCGCAGATCCGCGCGCTGCTGGCGGCGGGCTACGACGGCCCCTTCTCCTTCGAGCCCTTCGCCGAGGAGGTCCATGCGCTCCCGGACCCCGAAGCGGCGCTGGCCGAGAGCATCGCCTTCGTGCGCGAGGGCGTGGTGGCCAAGGTCTGAACGTCCGGGCGGCCGCTCTCCCTTGGCCGCCCGGAACAGGGTGCTGCGCCCTCCTCCCGCGCGGCGCGGCACCCGCAACTCCCCGATAGGCCCGCGCCGCGGGACAGCCAGAGGACGACAGATGAGCAAGAGTTTGGACGTGATCACCATCGGGCGCGCGGGCGTGGATTTCTACGGCGCGCAGATCGGCGGCCGGCTGGAGGACATGGGCAGCTTCGAGAAGTACATCGGCGGCTCGCCCACCAACATTGCCTGCGGCACCGCGCGGCTCGGGATGAAATCGGCACTGATCTCCCGCGTTGGGAACGAGCACATGGGGCGCTTCATCCTCGAGCAGCTTGCCCGCGAGGGGGTCGAGACGCGCGGCGTCAAGACCGACCCCGAGCGGCTGACCGCGCTGGTCATCCTCGGCATCCGCGACCGCGAGCAGTTCCCGCTGATCTTTTACCGCGAGAACTGCGCCGACATGGCGCTCTGCGAGGAGGACATCGACGAGGCGTTCATCGCCTCCGCGCGGGCGGTCGTGCCGACGGGCACGCACCTCAGCCACGCGAACACCCGCGCGGCGGTGCTGAAGGCGCTGGCGCTTGCCAAGAAGCACGGCGCGCGGACCGCGCTCGACATCGACTACCGCCCGAACCTCTGGGGCGTGCTCGGCCACGGCGACGGCGAGAGCCGCTTTGCCGAGAGCGCCGAGGTCACCGCGCAGCTGCAATCCACGCTGCACCTCTTCGACCTGATCGTCGGCACCGAGGAGGAGTTCCACATCGCCGGCGGCTCGACCGACACGCTCGAGGCGCTGCGCAACGTGCGCAGGGTCTCGGAGGCGGTGCTGGTCTGCAAGCGCGGACCGATGGGCGCGACGGCCTTCGAGGGCGCGATCCCGGACAGCCTCGATGACGGTCAGACCGGGCCGGGTTTCCCGATCGAGGTGTTCAACGTGCTGGGGGCCGGCGACGGGTTCATGTCGGGCTTGCTGAAGGGCTGGCTCGATGGCGAGGACTGGCCGACGACGCTGAAATACGCCAACGCCTGCGGCGCTTTCGCCGTCTCGCGCCACGGCTGCACCCCGGCTTACCCGAGCTGGGAGGAACTGCAGTATTTCTTCGAGCGCGGCATCCAGCGAAGGGACCTGCGCAACGACGCCGCGCTCGAGCAGGTGCATTGGGCGACGAACCGCAAGGGCGACTGGTTGACCATGCGCGTCTTCGCCTTCGACCACCGCAGCCAGATGGAAGAGATGGCCGGCGCATGCCCCGAGAAGATCGGCGCTTTCAAGCAGCTCTGCCTGCGGGCGGCGCAGGAGGTGGCGGGCGGGCAGGGGGGCTTCGGCATCCTCTGCGACGGGCGGCTCGGACGCGAGGCGCTCTACCGCGCCGAGGGCACAGGGCTCTGGATCGGCCGCCCGGTGGAATGGCCCGGCTCGCGGCCGCTGATGCTCGAGCCCGAACTGGGCCCGGACATTGGCGGGCTCAGGGAATGGCCGCGGGATCAGGTGGTGAAGTGCCTGTGCTTCTGCCACCCCGAGGACGATGCCGCGACCTGGGCCGCGCAGGAGGAGACAGTGCTGCGGCTCTTCACCGCCGCGCGGCGGAGCGGGCTGGAGTTCCTGCTGGAGGTGATCCCCTCGAAGGTCGGCCCTGTGAACGACGAGACCACGGCGCAGGTGATCCGCCGCTTCTACGCGCTCGGCATCTGCCCTGACTGGTGGAAGCTCGAGCCGTTCCGCAGCGAGGCGGCCTGGGCCAAGGCCGTGGCGGCGATCGAGGAGAACGACCCGCGCACCCGCGGCATCGTGGTGCTGGGTCTCGACGCGCCGGAGGAGGAGCTGGCCGAGAGCTTCGCGCTCGCCGCGCGCCAGCCGCTCGTGAAGGGCTTTGCCGTGGGCCGGACGATTTTCGGCGACGCGGCGCGGGCCTGGATGGGCGGCGCGATCTCGGATGGCGAGGCGGTGGAGCAGATGGCGGCGCGCTACGCCCGGCTCTGCGCGCTCTGGGACCGGGCGCGGGCCGGGGCGCGGGAGGTGGCGGCATGAAGGACGGCGAACAGGGAGGGGGCTCTGCCCCCGTCTGCCTGCGGCAGACTCCCCCGGGATATTTGGACCATGTGGAAACGGCCGCGGCTGGCCGAGTGGGAGATGAGGCGATGGGCATGATCCGGCTGACGGCGGCGCAGGCGATGATGAGATGGCTCTCGGTGCAGATGACCGAGGAGGGCGAGCGCTTCGTCGAGAGGGTCTGGGCGATCTTCGGGCACGGCAACGTGGCGGGGATCGGCGAGGCGCTGCACGGCATCGGCGAGGCGCTGCCCACCTGGCGCGGGCAGAACGAGCAGACCATGGCCCATGCCGCCATCGCCTATGCCAAGACCAAGCGGCGGCGGCGGGCGATGGCGGTGACCTCCTCGATCGGGCCGGGCGCGACCAACATGGTGACCGCCGCGGCGCTGGCGCATGTGAACCGCCTGCCGCTGCTGCTCATCCCGGGCGATGTCTTTGCCAACCGCCGGCCCGACCCGGTGCTGCAGCAGATCGAGGACTGGGGCGACGGCACGGTCTCGGCCAACGACTGCTTCCGCCCGGTGTCGCGCTACTTCGACCGCATCACCCGGCCCGAGCACCTGCTGACCTGCCTGCCGCGGGCCCTGCAGGCGATGACCGACCCGGCCAATTGCGGCCCGGTGACTTTGGCGTTTTGTCAGGACGTGCAGGCGGAGGCCTATGACTATCCCGAGGCGTTCTTCGAACCGCGCGTCTGGCGCATCCGCCGGCCTGAGCCGGACCCGGTCGAGCTCGAGGCGGCGCTGGAGATGCTCCAGGGCGCCGAGCGGCCGCTGATCGTCTCGGGCGGCGGCGTGCTCTACTCCGGCGCCGAGGGGGTGCTGGCGGAGTTTGCCACGCGCCACGGCATTCCGGTCGTGGAGACGCAGGCCGGCAAGGGCGGGCTTTCGTGGGAGCACGAGATGAACTTCGGCTCGCCCGGCGTCACGGGGTCTGCCTGCGGCAATGAATTGGCGGCGCGCGCGGACCTCATCCTCGGTGTCGGCACGCGGTTCCAGGATTTCACCACCGGCTCGTGGACGGTGTTCGGCGCAGAGGGGCGGCGGCTGCTTTCGGTCAACCTCTCGGGGTACGACGCACAGAAGCATGGGGCGGCGCCGGTGGTGGGTGATGCCAGGGTGGTGCTCGAGAAGTTGGGCGCGGGGCTGGGGGACCGCGCTTTCGGCTGGCACGATCCGGCGGCGCGGACCGGCTGGCATGAGACGGTGGCGCAGGTGACCGCCGCGCCGAACGCGGCGGGTCTGCCCAGCGATGCGCAGGTGATCGGCGCGGTGCAGCGGGTGGCGACGAAGGACACCGTCGTCATGTGCGCCGCGGGCACCATGCCGGGCGCGCTGCAGGTGCTCTGGCAGGCGGCCGAGGGCGGCTATCACATGGAATACGGCTATTCCTGCATGGGTTACGAGCTCGCCGGTGCCATGGGCATCAAGCTCGCCGCGCCCGGCAAGGAGGTGATCTGCTTCGTCGGCGACGGCTCCTACATGATGGCCAACTCCGAGCTCGCGACCGCGGTGATGCGGCGGGTGCCCTTCACCACGGTGCTCACCGACAACCGCGGCTACGGTTGCATCAACCGGCTGCAGATCGAGTGCGGCGGGGCGGAGTTCAACAACATGTACCGCGACAGCAACGTCGAGGTGCAGCCCGAGATCGACTTCGTCGCCCATGCCGCCGCGATGGGCGCGCATGCCGAGAAGGCGGGCAGCATCGCCGAGCTCGAGGCGAAGATCGTCGCCGCGCGCGGGCGCGACATTCCCACGGTGATCGTCATCGACACCACGGCGGTGCCCGGCACCGGCGCGGGCGGGCACTGGTGGGACGTGGCCGTGCCGCAGGTCGGCGGGCCGGAGCGGCTCGAGGCGGCGCGCGAGAAATACGAGGCCAATGCCGGCAGGCAGCGGGTCTTCGACTGAAGGCGCAGCCCTCGGCGACATGGACATGACAAGGATCGGGAGAGAGAGATGATCCGTTTCGGCACCAACCCCATCGCCTGGTCGAACGACGACGACTGGTCGATCGGCGATCACCTGAGCCTCGAGGATTGCCTAGGCGACTGTCGGACGCTCGGCTTCGACGGCATCGAGAAGGGCCACAAGATGCCCGAGGACGGCGCCGCGCTGAAAGCCGTGCTCGCCGGGTTCGGGCTGCGCTTTGCGGCGGGCTGGTTCTCGACGGGCCTGCTGGTGAACGACCTGCAGGCCGAGGTGCGGGCGCTGCGCGACTGGATCGCCTTCACCAAGGCGGCGGGGGGCGATCACATCAACGCATGCGAATGCTCGAACACGGTGCATGGCAATGACGCGGTGGCGGTGAACGACCGCCCGGTGATGAGTGAGGCCGAGTGGGACCGCTTCTCGCGCGGCTACGAGGAGCTCTCGCGCGTCGCCGCCGAGGAGGGGGTGGCGATGGGCTATCACCACCACATGGGCACGATCATCGAGAGCGCGGGGGACATCGCGCGCTTCATGGAGATGGCGGGGCCGCACACGCGGCTGTTGCTCGACACCGGCCATGCCTGGTTCGGCGGCGCCGATCCCGAGGCGCTGGCGCGGCAATACATGGACCGGGTGAGCCACATCCACTGCAAGAACGTGCGCCCCGAGGTGGCCCGCGAGGTGCGCGAAAAGGGCCTGAGTTTCCTCGAGGGGGTGCGGCGCGGCACCTTCACCGTGCCGGGCGATCCCGAGGGCTGCGTCGACTTCGAGCCGGTGCTGAGGGTCGCGGCGGAGCACGGGTATTCGGGCTGGATCGTCATCGAGGCCGAGCAGGACAGCGCAGTCCGCAATCCGCTCGAGTACCAGGGGCTCGGGCTGCGGACGCTGAAGGCGCTCTCGGCCAAGGTCGGGCTGATCACCCCGCAGGAGGCGTGAGCGCGTCAGGGAAACAGGACAGGGACACCGGGCAGATGAGCCACCTTCTTCACCACCCTTTCGGCACCCATGGCAAGGTGCACGAGATCACCCCGGCGAGCGCTGGCTGGCGCTACGTCGGCTTCTCGCTCTACCGGCTGCGCGCGGGCGAGCGCGTGTCAGAGGCCACCGGCGAGCGCGAGGTGATCCTCGTGCTGGTCGAGGGCAGGGCGAGGCTCACCGGCGCGGGACAGGACTGGGGCGAGCTCGGCGCGCGGATGAGCGTCTTCGAGAAGAGCCCGCCGCATTGCCTCTACCTGCCGGACGGCAGCGACTGGAGCGCCGAGGCCACCACCGACTGCACGCTCGCGGTCTGCTCGGCGCCGGGCAGGGGCGGGCACGCGGCGCGGCGGATCGGGCCGGAGGGGATCAGCCTCACCCAGCGCGGCGAGGGGGCGAACACCCGCCACATCAACAATATCGCCATGGAGAACGAGGACTATTGCGACAGCCTGCTGGTCACCGAGGTCTTCACCCCGGCGGGCAACTGGTCGTCCTACCCGAGCCACCGCCACGACGAGGACGACTTCCCGCGCATCACCTATCTCGAGGAGACCTACTACCACCGGCTGAACCCGGGCGACGGTTTCGGCATCCAGCGCGTCTACACCGACGACCGGCTGCTCGACGAGACCATGGCGGTGCATGACCACGACGTGGTCTGCGTGCCGCGCGGCCACCACCCCTGCGGCGCGCCGCACGGGTTCGAGATGTATTACCTCAACGTCATGGCCGGGCCGCTGCGCAAATGGCGCTTCGTGCCCGCGCCGCAGGTCGCGCACCTGCTGTAGCGGCGCGCCGAAGGAGGGAGGAGAGCACATGGTCCAGCTTGCCGTTTTCGGGGCCGGCCGCATCGGGCAGATCCACGCCCGCAACGCGGCGGCGCAGCCCGGGCTGCACGTGAAGTACATCGTCGACCCGCTCGAGGGCCCGGCGCGGGAGGATCTCGCCAGGGCGACCGGCGCGCGCATCGTCAGCGCCGAGCAGGTCTTTGCCGACCCCAAGCTGCACGGCATCATCGTCGCGAGTTCCACCAGCAGCCACGCGCCGCTGCTGCACCGCGCCGCCGAGACCGGCAAGGCGGTGTTCTGCGAGAAGCCGGTGAGCCTCGATTTCGCGCTCACCGAGAAGGCGGTGGCGGCGGTCGAGGCGGCGGGCATCCCCTGCATGCTGGGCTTCCAGCGGCGCTACGATGCCTCGTTCCGGGCGCTGCAGGCGCGGGTGGCAAGCGGCGAGGCGGGGCGGCTCGAGCACCTCATCATGCAATCGCGCGACCCGGCGCCGCCGCCGGTCTCCTATGTGAAAAGCTCGGGCGGCATGTTCCGCGACACGGCGATCCATGACATGGACATGGCGCGCTTCCTGCTCGGCGAGGAGATCGCCTCGGTCTACGCGCGGGGCTCCTGCCTCATTTCGCCCGAGATCGGCGCGGCGGGGGATGTCGACACGCTGATGATCACCCTCGTCACGGTGAGCGGGCGGCTGGCGCAGGTGGTCAACTGCCGGCGCGGGCCGATGGGCTACGACCAGCGGCTCGAGGCGATCTGTGCGCGCGAGGTGCTGCGGGTCGAGAACGCGCCGCAGGGCACGCTGCACGTGGTGCGCCCCGAGGGCACGCTGGCGCCGCCGCCGATGAACTATTTCCTCGAGCGTTTCGCGCAGGCCTACCGCGACGAGATGGCCGCCTTCGCCGGGCTGATCGAGCACGGCACCCCGCCGCTCGCCACGGCGCGCGACGGGCTCGAGGCGCAGCGGCTGGTCGAGGCGGCGATCCGGTCGAACGAGACCGGGCAGGCCGTGGCGATGAGCCCGGACTGGCGCCCGGAATGACAGCCGCAGCACGGGAGGAGGACCCGATGAGCGCAACCGATTTCCTGCCGCCGGGGCTGCGGCTCGGGGTGAGCCCGCTCTCATGGGCCAATGACGTGCTGGAGGATCTGGGCGCGGACATCCCGCTCGAGACCTGCCTGCGCGACGCGGCGGAGGCGGGCTACGAAGGGGTCGAGCTCGGCCGCAAGTTCCCGCGCCGGCCCGAGCTTCTGGCGCCTCTGCTGAAGGGCCACGGGCTTTCCCTCGCCTCGGGCTGGTACTCGGGCGAGCTGGCCGAGCGCGACGTCGCCGCCGAGCTCGCGGCAGTGGCCCCCCACGCACGGCTGTTGCAGGCGATGGGCTGCGGGGTGATGGTCTATGGCGAGGTGGCGATGATGGCACCGGGCGCGCCGCTCGATGCGCCGATGTCGCGCCGCCGGGTGATGCTGCCGCGCGAGGTTCCGGGCTATGCCGAGCGGCTCACCGGGTTTGCCCGTCACCTGCTGGGCGAGTACGGGCTGCGGCTGGCCTATCACCACCACCTGATGATGATCGCCGAGACCTTCGAGGAGATCTCGGACATCCTCGGGCGCTGCGGGCCGGACGTGGGGCTGTTGCTCGACACCGGCCACGCCGTCGCCTCGGGCTTCAGCTACACGCGGCTCATCGAGCGCTTCGGCGATCGGATCGCGCACATCCACCTCAAGGACGTGCGCAGCAGCGCCATGCGGCAGGTGCGCGACCGCGATGCCAGCTTCAACGAGGGGGTGCGGCAGGGGATGTTCACCGTGCCCGGCGACGGCGCGCTCGATTTCGGCCCGCTGGTCCGTTTCGCCGCCGGAGGCGACTACCGCGGCTGGCTGATCGTCGAGGCCGAGCAGGACCCCGCCATCGCCCCGCCGCGCGCCGCCGTGACCCGCGCCTTCGACCACATCCGCGCGGCCTTTGCCGCCTTGCCCGCCTGAGCAGGAGAGAGACATGCAGAAGAGACTGAACATCGGCCTCATCGGATCGGGCTTCATGGGGCAGGCCCATGCCGACGCCTTCCGCCGTGCCGCGATGCTGTACCGCGACCTTCCCGCCGTGCCGCATCCCTACATGCTGGCCGATGCGACCGAGGAACTGGCGGCGGAGGCGGCCGCGCGCTTCGGCTTCGAGCGCAGCACCGGCGACTGGCGCGCGCTGGTGGCTGATCCGGGTGTCGACGTGGTCGACATCACCTCGCCAAACGCGCTGCATTTCGACATGGCGATGGCGGCGATCGCGGCGGGCAAGCACGTCTATTGCGAAAAGCCGCTCTCGGTGACGCTGGCCGAGGCCGAGGCGATGGCCGCCGCGGCGGCCGCCGCCGGGGTGAAGACCATGGTCGCCTTCAACAACGTGAAGACCCCTGCGGCCATGCTGGCGAAGCAGCTGATCGACCGGGGCGAGATCGGCACGCCGATGCGCTTCCGCGGCTGGTTCGACCAGGGCTTCTTCAACGACCCCGAGCTGCCGTTCTCGTGGCGCTGCACGCGGCGCGAGGCGGGGTCGGGCGCGCTCGGCGATCTTGGCAGCCACGTGATCTCGGTGGCGCAGTACCTCATGGGCGGGATCGAGAGCACCATCGCGCAGAGCCAGACCTATTTCCCGAGCCGTCCGGTGCCGCAGGGCGCGGCGGGCTACGGCGCCAAGGCCAGCGAGGGTGCGCCGCGCCGCGCGGTCGAGAACGAGGACCAGATCCAGACACTCGTGCGTTTCGAGAGCGGCGCGGGGGGCACGATCGAGGCCTCGCGCGTCTCGGCGGGCAAGGTCTTCGGCGTCTACTGGGAGGTCTCGGGCACCACGGGGACGATCCTGATGGACGGCGAGCGCTTCAACGAGCTGAAGATCGCGCGCTTCGGCGACGAGAAGCCCGACCGCGGCTTCAAGACGCTGCTGGCGGGCAGCCAGGTGCCGCAGTTCTCGGCCTTCTTCCCCTTCGACTTCGCCGGGGGCGGGCTCGGCTATTTCGACGTGAAGGTGATCGAGGTGCGCGACCTCGTCGAGGGTATCATGTCGGATGCGGACTGCGCCCCGAACTTCGCCTTCGGGCTGGAGAACATGCGCATCATGGACGCCATGGAGCGCTCGCTGGCAAGCGGGGTCTGGGAGCGGGTCGGAAGCACCGCGCCCGCCAACCGGCCGCAGGGCGTGCCCGCATGAGCTTTCCTTCGGCACTGCCCGCCTCGCGCGTGCCGGACCCGATGGCGGCCCCGGCGCTGCGCTGGGGCCTGCTCGGCACAGGCTGGATCGCGCAGCGCTTCATCGAGTCGGTGCGCGCCCATACCACGCAGGAGATCGCGGCGGTCGGCTCGCGCTCGCAGGAGAGCGCCGACCGTTTCGCGGCGGACTGGCGGATCCCCACCGCCCACGGCAGCTACGAGGCGCTGGTGAATGATCCCTCGCTCGACGTGATCTACGTCGCCACGCCGCACAACCTGCACGCCGCCCATGCCGAGATGGCGCTGAGCGCGGGCAGGAACGTGCTGGTGGAAAAGCCGATGGTTCTGAGCCATGCCGACGGCGTGCGGCTCGCCGAACTGGCCCTCGCGCGCGGGCTCTTCCTCGCCGAGGCGCTCTGGACCTACTTCCTGCCGAAGTTCGACGTGCTGGACCAGATCCTCACCTCGGGCGCGCTTGGCGAGATCAAGTCGGTGCACACCGAGTACGGCGAGTATTTCACCCGCGATCACCGCATCTTCGATCCGGCGCTGGCGGGCGGGCCGCTCAACGATCTCGGCACCTACCCGGTGTCGCTGTTGACCCGGCTGCTCGGCGTGCCGGAGAAGGTGCTGGGCCTTGCGCAGATGGACGAAAGCGGGGTGCAGGGGCAGCTGTCGGTGATCCTTGCCGATGCGCGGGGCAACCAGGGCACCATGTCCACGACGCTCTACGGGATCACCCCGACCAACGCGGCGATCGTCGGCACGAAGGGCACGGTGCGGTTCGGCAGCGAGTTCAACCTGCCGGGGCCGTTCCGGGTGATCTCGGCCGATGGTGGCACCGTGCTCGACTACGTGGAGCCGGCGGGGCGGCATTTCGACGGGCTTTTCTACGAGGCGGCAGAGGTCGCGCGCTGCATCGCCGCCGGGCTCACCGAGACGCCGAAACGGCCGCTGACGGACACGCTCGACATGCTGGCGACGATGGATGCAATCCGCGCGGCGCTCGCTCCCGGTGCCTGAGAGCAGGGATCCGCCAGCGGGAGCGGGCCGCGCGGATTATCCAGCCCCTTGACTACAAAGGGGCCTAAGGTCTCCTACATGTCGAGTTCGTGACAATCTGCTCGTGAAGGACATGTTGAAATCTTCCGCTCTGACGAGGTGGCCATGACCCTGGCGCCATCCCGGGCCTTCTTCGCCTTCGGCATCGGCTACGCGCTGGTCTCGTTCCTGATCGCCATCCTGTTCCGCGACGGGGTGGTGGCCGACGTGCTGGGAACGGTGTCCGGCGATCTCGACGTCTCGCTCTGGTATCTCTGGCTGGCCGCCGGGCTGGTGTCGCTCTGGGCCGTCCGCGCCGAGACGCGGCGGGGCACGGGCACCGCCGGGGCGGTCGGCACCGTCGCCATGGTCTATGCCGCGATCCTCTCGCTGCACGTCGGGTTCACCATGTTCAAGACGACGATGCCGTCGATCGTTCCCTATTACGCCGACCCCTATCTCGCGCGGTTCGACGCCTGGCTGCACGGGCACACCGACCCCTGGGCGGTCATCAACCGGCTGTTCGGGGCGCAGACCATGCTCAGCCTTACGCCGCTCTACCAGGGGCCCTGGCTGGTCGCGGCCTTCCTCTTCCCGGTGATCCTGATCGCCACCGACGACGACCCGGTGCGGGTGAAGCGCTACCTCGTGCTCTACTGCGCAAGCTGGATCGTCATCGGCAACGTGCTGGCGCTGAGCGGCATGTCGGTGGGGCCGATCTTCTACGACCGGCTCTACGACAGCGACCGCTTCGCCGCGCTGACCCGGACGCTGCATTTCGCGGGGCTCGACCGCACGGTGATGGGCGCGCTGCAGGACTACCTGTGGGACATGTATGCCGCGGGGCGCGAGGGCTTTGGCACCGGCATCTCGGCCTTTGCCTCGGTGCACGTGTCTGTGGCGACCGTCGTGGCGCTCTATTGCGGCGAGCGCTCGGTGCTGCTGGCTTTCCCGGCGGCACTCTTCTGCGGCGCGATCCTGCTCCTGTCGATCTGGAGCGGCTATCACTACGCGGTGGACGGGTATTTCTCGATCGGGGTGATGGCGCTGCTGTGGATGTACCTGCGCCGGCGCATGGAGACGCAGGATCCCGTGACCGCGCGCGCCGGGCATGGCGTGGAGCGGCGGCTGCGGATGGGCAAGGACTGAACCGCCTTACGGTGTCCCCGCCCGCAGGTCGCGGGCGGGGAGCAATGGCTCAGCTGTGGGTGGCGGCCAGCGCCGCCTCGCGCTCGCGAAGACGAAGCCGCGGATCACGTCGCCGCCCAGCACCAGCAGCGCGATCAGCGCGACCAGCGTGGTGAACGAGGTCATCAGCGTCCGGCTCAGAGTCTCGTTGGCCGAGAGGTTCAGCACCTCCTTCAGGTCCGTCTTCTTGTACTTGATCAGGTTCTCGCGCACCCGGTCGAAGACCACCACCGTGTCGTTGATCGAGTAGCCGAGGATGGTCAGCAGCGCCGCGACGATGGTCAGGTCGACCTTCATCTGCAGCTCGGAGAAGACGCCGATCGTCAGGATCACGTCATGCACCAGCGCCAGCACCGCGCCGACGGCGAACTGCCACTCGAAGCGCAGCCAGATGTAGATCAGCACCGCGGCGATCGACAGGACCACGGCCTCGACCGCGGTCCAGATCAGCTCGCCCGAGACCTTGGGCCCCACCGATTCCACCGAGACGAACTCGATGTCCGGCGAGACGCCCTGCAGCGCCGCCTCGACCGCGCTGATGGTTTCGGGGGTGACCGCCTCGGCCTCGTCCTGCGCCTGGATGCGCACCATGGCGACGTTCTGGTCCGGCCCGAAGGCCGGGTCGAACACCTCGGAGATGACCACATCGCCCAGCCCCAGCGCGCCGAGCGCGTCGCGGTAGGCGCCCACGTCCACCGGCTCGGCGCTCTGCGTGCGGATCGTGGTGCCGCCGCGGAAGTCGATGCCGTAGTTCAGGCCGCGGATGCCGAAGCTCGCCATGGCGAGCACCAGCATGAGCCCGGAGATGCCCAGCCACAGCTTCCAGCGCTTGAAGAAGTCGAAGCTGGTGTTGTCGGGAATGACTCGAAGACGCATGGCTCAGACCTCGATGGTTTTGGGACGGCGGCGGTCGTACCAGATCGCGATCAGCAGCCGGGTGACGAAGATCGCGGTGAAGACCGAGGTGACGATGCCGAGGCCGAGGGTGATGGCGAAACCGCGCACCGGACCCGAGCCCATGACATAGAGGATGATCGCCGTGATGATGGTGGTCAGGTTGGCGTCGATGATCGCCGACAGCGCCTTCTCGTAGCCGAGCTCGATCGCCCGGGCCGGGCCGCGCGCGGTCTTCAGCTCCTCGCGGATGCGCTCGAAGATCAGCACGTTGGCGTCGACCGCCATGCCGACGGTCAGCACGATGCCGGCGATGCCGGGCAGCGTGAGCGTCGCGCCGATGAGCGACAGCAGGCCGAAGATCAGGCCGATGTTCACGATCAGCGCGATATTGGCGAAGACCCCGAAGAGACCGTAGCTCGCCCACATGAAGCCGAGCACCGCGACGAAGGCCACGCCGGTCGCCAGCTTGCCCGCGTCGATGCTGTCCTGGCCGAGCTCCGGCCCGATGGTCCGCTCTTCGAGGAAGTGCAGCTCGGCGGGCAGGGCGCCGGCGCGCAGCAGCACGGCGAGAGCTCGGTCGACTGCTCGACGGTGAAGTGGCCGGTGATGATCCCCGAACCGCCGGGGATGTGGCTCTGGATCACCGGGGCCGAGAGCACCTTGCCGTCGAGCACGATGGCGAAGGGCTCGCCGATATGCGCGGCGGTGTAGTCGCCGAAGGCGCGGGCGCCCGAGGTGTCGAAGCGGAAGGTCACCGCGGGGCGGCCGTTCTGGTCGAAGCTGGGCTTGGAGTCGACGAGATCCTCGCCGGTGACCACGGCCCGCGGGTCGAGGTTGTAGATGACCTCCGGCTGGTCGGCGGAGGGCAGCGACAGCGTGTCGGAGCCCGCGCCGGCGCCGGTGCCGAGCACCGGGTTGAACGAGAGCCGCGCGGTGGTGCCGATGAGGCTCTTCAGCGTTTCGGCGCTGTCGATGCCCGGCACCTCGATGAGGATGCGGTCCTGGCCCTGGCGCAGGATGGTGGGCTCGCGCGTGCCCGCCTCGTCGATGCGGCGACGGATGATCTCGAGGCTCTGCGCCACGACGCGGTCGGCCATCTCGGCGCGGCCCGCCTCGGTGTAGCGGATGACGAGGGTGCTGCCCTCGGCCGAGGCCTCGATGTCGGACTGCCCGGCGCCGGAAAGCGAGGTGACCGGGGTCGCGAAGCCGCGCGCGGCCTGCAGCGCGGCGTCCATGCCCTGCGGCTCGGAGATCGAGACGCGCAGCTCGCCGACGGGGGCGTCGACGCGGCGCAGCGTGCCGACCTGTGCGCGCAGGTTGCGCAGCGCGTCACGCAGGTCGGGCCAGAGCGTGTCCATGCGCTCGCGCGCGACGCCGTCGACGTCGACCTCGGCCAGAAGATGCGCGCCGCCGCGCAGGTCGAGCCCGAGGTTCACGAGGTCGGAGGCAAGCCAGCTCGGCCAGCTCGCGCTGCCGGAGGCGGTGGTGTCCGTCGCGTTTTGCGCGACGAGGTCGTTGTGCTGCTCGACGCGCGCATAGAAGGCGTTCGGCAGGGCGAGCCAGAGGCAGAGGAGGCAGACGCCCCACACCCCGAGGCGTTTCCACAAGGTTGGTCTTTGCATGTCGGATCCCGGACAGATCCCGTCGCCATGGCGGTGCGGGACGTGTCGATATGTCTTGGTCTTGTCGTGATATGGGTGCCCCGGCGCCCGTCCCTGATCGGGATCAGGCGTGGCGGGGGCTTCGCGGGATCATGCTGCGGGGGGTGCGCGCGGCGGGTGGACCTTCTGCCCGGCGCGGCGGTAGAGCGCGCGCGTGACGGCCCAGGCGAGCCGGAACGAGGCCGCGGAGGGCGGGGCGAGGACCGCGAGCGTGGGCGTCAGCGCGTGCAGGAAGAGCGGGTCGGGCACGGTCGGATCGCCGGCGCGCTCGACCGCGGCGGGGCGCACGACGCCCTTGGCCTCGGTGAGCACGTAGCTGGCAATCGTCTCGGCCGCCTGCCGCACGCTGGCCAGCGGCACCTTCGGCGACGGGTACACGACCAGCCCGGCCAGCAGGCCGAGCAGCAGGACAAGCGCCCCGATCCGTCGCGTGATCGTCGTGGTGGTCATGGCCGCCCACTCTTGCCGTGCCGCGCGGCGCTGCGCAACCACATAGGGCGCGCAGGGGCTCTCCCTCGGTCCCGCCGCGCGGCCGCGCCGGTCGGCACGAGGCGCCTGCGGGGGAAGGGGGCGGGGGTGACCATGTTCAGGCTGTCCGGCGAAGAAGGGCGCTTGGGATGCGTTCGCCAACCGTCGTCCCGAAAGGTCGCGGAGGCCCCGATGTGGAAGATAGGAGCCCGCCCGCGGATTTCGAGGGGGCGCAGGCTCCAGCCGCTCTCCGGCGCATGGCCGGTCTTGCAATCATCGGGAACGCCGGGGAAAAAATCTCCGGGTCGGGTGCGGAGTGCCGCTGCAGGACAGATGCCGCCCGGCAAGGAAAGGAAGACCGGATGTCCGCGACCGCGATGCCCGGCGGCCAGATCATCCTGAAGATGCCCGACCAGCATGCCGCCAGCCATGCCTTCGGGCTACCCTGCGAGACGATGATCGGCTGGCACGAGGGCGGGCAGGGCTGCTCCGATATCGAACACGTACCGACCCACGACGAGCGCACCGCTGGACAGGCTGCTGCCCGACGACGCCTTCGTGACCGCCGAGCCGGGCTTGGCCGCGATCTATCCCTCGGCCCTCCTGTCGGTGCGCAAGGCGGGGCCGACTTGATCGAGATGTGCGTGCGGAACTGGGTCGAGATCGCGAAGCAGAAAGGCCTGCTCGGGTTCTTGTAGCGGAAAGGGCCCGCACCCGGCAGGGGGGCGGGCCCACGTGCACGCAAGATCTCAGCGCGCGAAGAGACCGGCGAAATCGGCGAAGCCCTTGATCTCGATCGGATTGCCCGAGGGGTCGAAGAAGAACATCGTGCGCTGCTCGCCCGGCTCGCCCTCGAAGCGGATCACCGGCGGGATGTCGAAGGCGATGCCGTGCTTCTCCAGCCGCTCGGCGAGTGCCAGCCAGTCCGGCAGGGCCAGCACCACGCCCATATGGGGCATCATGACCATGTGATCGCCGACCTTGCCGGTGCGCGTGGTCTCGAAGGGCTTGCCGAGATGGAACGAAAGCTGGTGGCCGAAGAAGTCGAAATCGACCCATGTGTCGGTCGAACGGCCTTCCTCGCAACCCAGCACGTCGCCGTAGAAGCGGCGGGTCTCGTCGAGATCGGTGACATGGATGGCGAGGTGGAAGAGGGATTTCATCAAGGGTCTCCTGTTTTCGGATGACAGCAGTAGAGCCATCCGACAAAAAGGAAAAACGCATTGTTCTGTGTCTGAGAAAAGGTTTTTCCGATGGACACCCGGTTTCTCGAGAGCCTGCTGAGCGTGGTCGAGACCGGCTCGATCGTGGCGGCGGCGCGGGCGCAGAACCTGACCCCCGCCGCGACGAGCCAGCGGATACAGGTGCTGGAGCGGGAGCTTGGCGTGCAGCTGCTGACCCGCAAGGCCAATGCCGCCGTGCCGACGCGCAGCTGCCTCGACCTGCTCGAGCCGATGCGGCAGGTCGTGGCGCAGACTCGGGCGCTGAAGCAGCGCGCCGCGCCGGGCGTGGCCGAGGGGGTCGTGCGGCTTGGCGCGATCTCGACCATGCTGACCGGGATCGTGCCCGACCTCTTGAAGGCGCTGCGCCGCATCGCGCCGGGGGTCACGCTCGAGATCGAGCCGGGGAGTTCGCAGGCGCTGCACGAGGCGGTGCTGGAGGGGCGGCTCGACGCCGCGCTGATCGTCGCGCCCGGTGTCCCGCCGCTCGAGCGGATCCGGCTGCTCGAGCTGCGGCGCGAGCCGTTGGTGCTGCTGGCTCCGGCGGGTGAGGCGCATCGCCCCGTGGCCGAGCTCTTCGCCGGGCATCCGCATGTCGCCTATGACCCGCGCAGCTGGGGCGGGCGGATCGCGCAGCGCTATCTCGACGATCACGGCATCGCGGCGCAGCGGCTCTGCGCGCTCGACGGGCTCGAGGCGATCTCCGAGATGGTGCGGCAGGGCGCGGGCGTGTCGGTGGTGCCGGACTGGCCGGGGCTGCGGGGCGCGGTGCCGCTGCCGGACGGGCATCTCTACCAGCGGTCCATCGTCGTCGTGACACCGGAGAACGGCGAACGCCCGGCTTGTACCCGCGCGCTGCTCGAGGCGCTGGCGGAGGTCACCGCGACCTGACGCGGGTGGCTGCCCCGAAATCAAGCGCGGCGGGGAGGGTGCGGGGCGGACCTTGGTCTTGCACCGGTCGGGACTGGACATGAGGGGGATCTCGGGCGACGGTCCGGGGACGTTGTTCAAGACGCGCAAGGGGTTTCGCGGCAGCCCGTCGCCGCCCGCGCGCGTGCCGTATCTGTCACAGAGGTCCGAATGCCCGAACTCCAGCGAACCCCCGAGCGATACACGACCGAGGAATACGAGGCCCGGCTCGAGAAGATCCGCGCCCGCATGGAACGCGAGGGGCTCGACCTGCTGATCCTCAGCGATCCGTCGAACATGGCCTGGGTCGCGGGCTACGGCGGCTGGTCCTTCTACGTGCACCAGTGCGTGCTCGTCGGGCCGGACGGACCGCCCGTATGGTTCGGGCGCGGGCAGGATGCCAACGGCGCCTACCGCACCGTCTGGATGCCGCCCGAGCAGGTCATCGGCTATCCCGACCACTACGTGCAGTCGACCGAACGCCACCCGATGGAGTACCTCTGCGCCAAGCTGGTCGAGCGCGGCTGGGACAAGGGCCGGATCGGCGTCGAGATGGACAACTACTGGTTCTCGGCCCGCGCCTACGAAAGGCTGCAGAACGGCCTTCCCGATGCGAAATTCAAGGACATCACCGGCTTCATCAACTGGCAGCGCGCGGTGAAATCCCCCAAGGAACTCGACTACATGCGCCAAGCCGCGCGCATCGTCGAGCGCATGCACCACCGCATCGCCGACAAGGTCGAGGTCGGCATCCGCAAGTGCGATCTCGTGGCCGAGATCTATGACGCGGGGCTGCGCTATGACGAATGGTACGGCCATGGCGGCGACTATCCGGCGATCGTGCCGCTGCTGCCCTCGGGGCCGGACGCGGCCGCGCCGCACCTCACCTGGGACGACCTGCCGATGAAGGCGGGCGAGGGCACATTCTTCGAGATCGCCGGATGCTACCAGCGCTACCACGTGCCGCTCTCGCGGACGATCTACCTCGGCACCCCGCCGCAGGAGATCCTCGACGCCGAGAAGGCGGTGCTCGAGGGCATGGAGGCGGGGCTCGAGGCGGCGCGGGCGGGCAACCTCTGCGAGGACATGGCCAAGGCCTTCTTCGGCACGCTCGAGAAATTCGGCATCGAGAAGGACAACCGGGCGGGCTACTCCATCGGCCTCAGCTACCCGCCCGACTGGGGCGAGCGCACCATGTCGATCCGCCGCGGCGACCGGACGGTGCTGCAGCCGGGCATGACCTTCCACTTCATGACCGGGCTCTGGATGGAGAACTGGGGCTACGAGACCACGGAATCCATCGCCATCACCGAGGGCACGCCCGAGGTCTTCTGCGACATCCCGCGCAAGATGCTGATCAAGGCCTGAGCGAGGCGGCGCCGGGTCCCGCCTGCGCGGGGGCCCGGCGGAAAGTGGTCAGGCGATCTGGTCGGGCTGCTCGCGGCTGTCGAGGCGGATCTGCATGAAGGCGAGATCGAGCCACGCGCCGAACTTGGTGCCGACTTCCGAAAGGTGGCCGACCTTCTCGAACCCCAGCTTCTCGTGCAGGCGGATCGACGCGGTGTTGCCCGCCTCGATGCCGGCGACCATGACGTGCTTGCCGAGCGCCCGCGCCCGCTCCATGAGCGCGACCATCAGCACCCGTCCCACGCCGCCGCCGCGCTGGCTGCCGAGGACGTAGACCGAATGCTCGACCGTGTGCCGGTAGCCGTCGAAGGCGCGCCAGTCGCCGAAGGTGGCGTAGCCGATCACCTCGCCCGTGTCGGATTGCGCCACGAGCACCGGGTAGCCCGCGCGCTGGCGGTCGGTCCACCAGGCGTGCCGATTGGCGCTGTCCACGGTCCTGTCGTTCCAGATCGCGGTCGTGTTGCGCACGGCGTCGTTGTAGATGGCGGTGATGGCGTCGATGTCGCCCGCTTCCGCGTCGCGTATCCGCATGTGACCCTCTCTGAGTCGGTGGTGCTTGCGCCTGATTTCCACTATAGTACACAAAAGCGCAACCCGTGTCGGGATCGGGATAGCCCGGCCTTGGTGGATTTCCTTCCGGGATTTCGGGCTGAGAGCGGGGCAGGAAGGTGGAAGGAGTGTGGATGTCGGCTGGTCGAAGAACATCGGGTGGCTTCCCGGGTGTCGGGGGCGCGGATGGTTACTATAGTAATCAATGCCTCTCCTGGACAATCTGCGCGGGAGGCGGCGGGGCAACCCCGGCAGGCATTGAGACCCGCGGGAGATGACCGAAGCGACGACGCCCGCGACCGGGGCACCCGCCGGCGCTGCGCAGGGCTTTGCGGAGCGGCTCTTCGAGCTCAGGCGCCATGCCGGGTGGAGCCGGCAGCAGCTGGCCGAGCGGGCGGGGGTGTCGCAGGGCATGATCAACAAGCTCGAGCGCGGGCAGAGCAGCCCGACGATCGAGATGGTGGGCAAGCTCTCGGCGGCCTTCGGCATGACGGTCTCGGAACTCGTCGCGCAGCCGGCGATGGCGCAGCAGCGCGTGGCGCGGCAGGCAGATCGCGTGCCGTTCTTCGATCCGAAGACCCGGCTCTCGCGCGAAACCGTGTCGCCGCACGGGTCGGCAACCGGGATGGACGTGACGAAGGTGGTGCTGCCGCCGCGGTCCGAGGCCGGGTTCCCCGCCGGGGCCTTCACCTTCATCAGCCAGCTCATCTGGGTTCTCGAGGGCGAGCTGACCGTGGTCTGCGGCGGCGAGGCCGAGACCCTCGGCGCCGGTGACAGCATGTCGCTCGGCGCGCCGAGCCCGGTCACCTTCCGCAATGCCACGGATCGTTACGTGAGCTACGCGGTCATCGTCCGCCGTCACTGAGCCGCGGGGTCACCGGCGGCGGCGGCGCAGGCCGAGGTCGCCGGGCCGGACCGCGCCGAAGAGCCATCCCGCCAGCAGGTAGGTGACGGTCCCGCCGATCACCAGCGCGCCGAGCGCGAGATAGCGCGTGCCGGGGGTGTCGAAGGCGTCGCCCAGCATGTGGCGCAGGGTCCAGACCGCCACCCCCATGACCGCCGAGGCCAGCAGGATGCGCGGCGCGCGCCGGCGCAGCCGCTCGTCGAGGCGGGCGGTCTCGCCGAAGCCCCGAACGCCGCGCCAGAGCTGCAGCACCATGGTCCACCCGGCGACCGTCGTGCCGAGGGCCGAGGCGGAAAAGCCGATGAGCGGCGCGAGGCCGAGGGCGACGACGGCATTCACCACCATCGACCAGAGCGCGAAGCGGAACGGGGCGCGCGTGTCGCCGCGTGCGAAGTAGAGCGGTTGCAGCACCTTGTGCAGCACGAAGGCCGGAAGCCCCGCGCCGTAGATCGCGAGGGCGAGCGCGGTCGGGCCGACGTCGGACTGCAGGAAGGCGCCGCGGCGGAAGAGCACGGAGATCAGCGGCTCGGCGGCGAGGATCAGCGCCACGGCGGCGGGCACCGTCAGCAGCAGCGCAAGTTCGGCGGCGCGGTTGAAGGCGTGGCGGGCACCGGCCCGGTCGCCGGATTTCTGCCGCCGCGAAATCTCGGGCAGGAGCACGATGCCGATGGCGATCCCGACCACCCCCAGTGGCAGCTGGTAGAGCCGGTCGGCATTTGTCAGCCAGGCGATGCCGTGGTCGAAGAAGGACCCGACCTGCCGCCCGACCAGCAGGTTCACCTGCACCACCCCGCCGGCCAGCACCGCCGGGGCCGCGATCGCCAGCAGCCGCCGCATGTCCGGGCTCAGCCGCGGTCGGCGCAGGCGCAGGGAAAAGCCCATCCGCCGCGCCGCCCACCAGACCGTGGCAAGCTGCGCAAGGCCCGAGACCGGTGTCGACCAGGCCATGGCAAGGCCCATGTCCCAGCCGAGCCGGTCCGCCATCAGCATCGCGGCGATAAGGATGAGGTTCATCAGCACGGGCGCGGCGGCGGCGGCGACGAAGCGGCCGCCGGCGTTCAGCAGGCCCGAGAGCAGCGCGGTCAGCGAGATGAAGAGGATGTAGGGAAAGCAGATGCGCCCGTAGAGCACCGCGAGGTCGAACCGCGCGTCGCCGATGAAGCCGCTCGCCTGCAGCGCGACCAGCCAGGGCATCGCCAGATGCGCCAGCATCGACACCGCGAGCACCACCGTGAAGAGCCCCGAGAAGGCCTCTTCGGCAAAGCCGCGCGGGTTGTCGCCGGCCTCGAGCCGATGCGCGAACATCGGCACGAAGGCGGTGTTGAAGGCGCCCTCGGCAAAGAAGCGGCGGAACATGTTGGGCAGGCTGAAGGCGACGAGATAGGCCTGCGCGACCGGCCCCGTGCCGAGGTAGGCGGCGATCATCAGGTCGCGCACGAAGCCGACGAGGCGGCTCAGCAGGGTCCAGCTTCCGACCGAGAGGATGCTGCGGAAGAGCGGGCTTCTCATCTTGCGGACCCGGAGGGGCAGGGCTCGGACATGTGTTCCCTTTCGCGCCGGCAGCCGCGCCGCCCCGATGCGGGACGGCGCCGGGGTGCCGGCGCGCTCGTGCTATCTCGGCGCCGCTGCCCTGTCGAGCGCCCTTTCCGGCTGGGCGACCCCGGCCCCCGCACCCGGCTCGACGAAGCTGCGCACGAAGTCGCTCGCCGGGTGGCCGCGGATCTCGGAGGGCGCGCCGACCTGCTCGATCCGCCCCATCGACATCACCGCGACGCGGTCGGCGAGGGTCAGCGCCTCTTCCTGGTCATGGGTGACGAAGACCGTGGTCAGCCCGGTGGCGTCGTGGATCTCGCGCAGCCCGGCGCGGAGTTCGCGCCGCACCCGCGCGTCGAGCGCACCGAAGGGCTCGTCGAGCAGCAGCATGCGCGGCTCGGTGGCGAGCGCCCGGGCAAGCGCGACGCGCTGGCGCTGGCCGCCCGACAGCTGGCTGGGGTAGCGCGCGGCGATCTGCGGCAGCTGGATGAGCTCGAGCAGCCGCTCGACGCGGCGTTCGATCTCGGCGCGACCGGGGCGGCTGCGGCGCGGCCGGGCGCGCAGCCCGTAGGCGATGTTCTCGAAGACGGTCATGTGGCGGAAAAGCGCGTAGCTCTGGAAGACGAAGCCCGCCCGGCGGTGCTGCACCGGCGTGCCGGTGGCGTCCTTGCCGTCGAGCAGTACCCGGCCGGCGCTTGGCTGTTCGAGCCCGGCGATGATCCGCAGCAGCGTGGTCTTGCCCGAGCCCGAGGGGCCGAGCAGCGAGACCATGGCGCCCGAGGGGATGGACAGGGACACGGGGTGCAGCGCGGTGGTGGTGCCGAAGCTCTTGGAGATCTCGTCGATGTCGATATGCATGGGGGTCTCCTCTCAATGCCGGCGCGTGGCGGACAGCAGGTCCGCGTGGCGCCATTCCAGCAGGGATTTCAGGGCGAGGGTCAGCAGCGCGAGCGCCGCCAGCAGCGCCGCCATCGAGAAGGCGGCGACCGAGAGATACTCGTTGTAGAGCATCTCGATCATGATCGGCATGGTGGTGGTCTGGCCGCGGATCTTGCCCGAGATCACCGCTACCGCGCCGAATTCCCCCATGGCGCGCGCGTTGCAGAGCAGCACGCCGTAGAGCAGCGCCCAGCGGACGTTGGGCAGGGTCACGGTGCGGAACATGTGCCAGCCCGAGGCGCCGAGGGTCAGCGCCGCCTCCTCCTCGGCGCGGCCCTGCTCGGTCATCACCGGGATGAGTTCGCGCGCGACGAAGGGGAAGGTGATGAAGAGCGTCGCCAGCAGGAGGCCGGGGAAGGCGAAGACGATTCTGAGGTCATGCGCCTGCAGCCAGACCCCGAGCCAGCCGTGCGAGCCGTAGAGCAGCACCAGCGCGAGGCCCGCAACCACCGGCGAGACCGAGAAGGGCAGGTCGATGAGGGTGATGAGCACCGCCTTGCCGCGGAAGTCGAACTTGGCGATGGCCCAGGCGGCGGCGAGGCCGACGACGGCGTTGAGCGGCACCGAGACTGCGGCGACCAGCAGGGTGAGCCGGATCGCCGACCAGGCGTCGCGCTCGGTCAGCGAGGCGAGCGCGGCGCCGAGCCCGTCGCGCAGCGCCTCGGCGAAGACCACGGCGAGCGGCGCGATCAGCAGCACGAGGGTCAGCGCCAGCACGGCGAGGGTGAGCAGGGCGCGGACCGGCGGCGCCTCGGTGGTGACGCGGTGGGGCAGGCTGGCCTCAGACATGGCGGTTCTCCTCGCGCAGGTGGTGCGCTGTGGTCCGTGGCGGCAGGGGGCGGGTGGCGAGGAAGAGCGCGGCAAGCAGCGTTCCGGGCAGGGTCATGTAGACGAGCAGGACCACCCAGAGCGGCGCGCCCGCGTTCCAGAGCACCAGCGCGGCGGCGAGGCCGATCGCGCCGAAGGCGCCGCCGATGGCGAAGCCGCTGCCGGCGGGAAGTCTGCGCAGCCGGATGGTGCCGCGGCAGGCGCAGGGCAGGCTCGGGCGAGAGGGGTTTGGGTCAGACATGGCCGATCCTCCTTCGGGTCCAGACCTGTGTGGCGTTGATGAAGAGCAGCATCGCGAACGAGATGCCGAGCATGGCGAGGCCGATGGCGGCGGCCGCGTCGTAGTCGTATTCCTCGAGCCGGATGACGATCAGCAGCGGCGCGATCTCGGTCTTTCCCGGCAGGTTGCCGGCGATGAAGATGACCGAGCCGAACTCGCCGACCGAGCGCGCCAGTGCCAGCGCGAAGCCGGTCATCAGCGAGGGCGTCAGCACCGGCAGCACCACGCGGCGCAGGGTGCGCAGCCGCGAGGCGCCGAGCGTGGCCGAGGCTTCCTCCCATTCCGGGTCGATCTCGTCGATCACCGGCTGGACGGTGCGCACCACGAAGGGCAGCCCGACGAAGACCAGCGCCAGCCAAATGCCCGCCTCGGTGTAGGCGACGCTGATCCCGAAGGGGGTCAGCGCCTGGCCGAAGACGCCGTTCGGCGCGTAGAGCGTGGTGAGCGCGATCCCCGCCACCGCCGTCGGCAGCGCGAAGGGCAGATCCACCGCCGCGTCGATCAGCCGCCGCCCCGGGAAGCGGTAGCGGGTCAGCACCCAGGCCAGCGCGAGGCCGAAGACGAGGTTGAAGAGCGAGGCGACCAGCGCCGCCCGGAACGACAGCAGCAGCGCCGAGCGCACCCGCGCCGGGGCGAGGTGACCGGCGATCTCCGCCGGTCCCATGAGGATGCCCTGACCCAGCAGCGCCGCGAGCGGCAGCAGCACGACGCCGGTCAGGGCCGCCAGCAGGATCCCCATGCCGAGGCCGAAGCCGGGCAGGGGCGAGGCCACGCGCAGCATCCGGCTCACTCCGCGGTGATCTGGTCGAAGATGCCGCCGTCGCCGAAGAAGCGCGGCTGCGCCTCGGTCCAGCCGCCGAAGTCGGCGATGTTGACCAGCTCGAGCTCGGGGAAACGCTCGATGTCGTCATCCGCCGCCAGCGAGGTGTCCCAGGCGCGGTAGTAGTTGGCGAGTGCCAGCGCCTGCGCCTCGGGGCTGTAGAGATACTCGAGATAGGCCTGCGCCACCTCGCGCTGCGCGTCATCCTCGATGTTGCCCGGCACCAGCGCCACCGGCGGCTCGGCAAGGATCGACACCGAGGGCACCACGATGTCGAAACTGTCCTCGCCCAGTTCGTCGAGCGCGAGGAAGGCCTCGTTCTCCCAGGCCAGCAGCACGTCGCCGACGCCGCGCCGGGTGAAGGTGGTGGTCGCCCCGCGCGCCCCGGTGTCGAGCACCGGCACGTGCCTGAAGAGCTCGGTCACGTAGTCCCGCGCGCTCTCCTCGCTGCCGCCGGGCTGGTGCAGCGCCCAGCCCCACGCGGCGAGGAAGTTCCAGCGCGCCCCGCCCGAGGTCTTGGGGTTGGGGGTGATCACCTGCACGTCGTCGCGGATCAGGTCGGCCCAGTCGGCGATGCCCTTGGGGTTCCCCTCGCGCACGAGGAAGACGATGGTCGAGGTATAGGGCGCGGAATTGTGCGGCAGGCCAGCCTGCCAGTCCTTTGGCAGCACGTCCGAGCGCTCGGCGATGGCGTCGATGTCCGAGGCCAGCGCCAGCGTCACCACCTGCGCGTCCAGCCCGTCGATCACCGCCCGCGCCTGCGCGCCGGAGCCGCCGTGGCTCTGCTCGATGGTGACGGGCTCGTGGCCCTGCGCCTCCCACCACTTGGTGAAAAGCTCGTTGTAGGCGCGGTAGAACTCGCGCGTGGGATCATAGGAGACGTTGAGCAGCCGCGTCTCGGCGGCGGCGTGGCTCGGGCCCATGACCGCGCTGCTGGCCAGAAGCGCGGCGAGCAGCGGGGCGGGGGTGCGAAGGAAGGCAAGGGTCATGTCGGGTCTCTCTCCTTGGGAAAATCAGGCGGGCAGCTGCCCGGGCCGGGTCACGCGGACCCGCCACTGTGCGGGGTTGCGGCCGCGCATGAGTTCGCGGGCGGCGTAATCGGGATCGCTGGCGAGCACGGTCAGTTCGCGTCCGCCGATCAGCAGCGGCAGGCCGGTGTCGCGGGCCACGAGATGCAGCACGTGGACCCGCCCCTTGGGCCTGGTGTGAAGAGCGTTCGGCATTCAGGTCCTCCTTTCGGAAACGGGCGGGATCGCCCGGTGAAGACATGGGCGGGAACGCCCAATGACCTAAATATCCACCGTCTTAGTCGTGTTTTCGAGAGAAGAGGTTCAGCGTTCTGCGCCGCGCCGGGAGAATTTTATTCTCCGGCGACCGGCTGCTGGGATGATCCGCTTTCCTGCAGGCCGTCCGGGCCGGCCTCGATTCCGAGGGATTTCCCAATAATGACAGGGTCTTTCAGCAGGTCCTGCAGGGTCAGCGACTCGATCAGCAGCAGGTAGCTGTAGAAGATCTCGCCGAAGACCCGGCGCAGCTGGCAGCTTTGCTCGTCGGTGCAATCCTCGCAGCGGCGGTAGGCGCGGCGCGAGAGGCAGGGCAGCGGGGCGATGGGGCCGTCGATCTGCTGCAGCAGCTCGCCGAGCGAGATCTTCGAGGGCTCGCGGATCAGGAAATACCCGCCCGAACGGCCTCGCTTGGCCCCGAGGTAGCCCGACTTGCGCAGGTCGAGCAGGATGTGCTCGAGAAAGCGCTTCGGCGCACCCGACCGTTGCGCGACCTCTTCGATGGTCAGCGCCGTGCCATGCTCCACCGCGCCGAGCGCCATGAGCGATTTGAGGGCATATTTGGTCTTCTGGGTGATCATGTCGGCAGTAAATCACCAATTTCGCGGCAGGAGAAGTCGTCTTTCTCTTAATCACGACAATAGCAGTAGACTTATTGTAAATTAGCGACATGCTGGGGTCATGACCCGAGTCGCAGGAGGCGCCCGGATGGATCTCGACCGCATAGACCGCAAGATCGTCGCGACGCTGATGGCCGACGCGACCGTGCCGCTCGCGCGGCTCGCCGATATGGTGGGCCTGTCGCAGACGCCGTGCTGGAAGCGCCTGCGCAAGTTGCAGGAGGCCGGGGTGATCCGCGGCCGCGTGGCGCTGGTGGATCCGGAGCGGCTGGGGCTTGGCCTGACCGTCTTTGCCGGGGTGTCCGCCCCCGAGCAGGGCGCGGACTGGCAGCGCCGCTTCGAGGAGGTGGTGGGCGATCTGCCCGAGGTCATGGAGGCCTACCAGCTTGCCGGGAGCCACGACTACGTGCTGCGCATCGTGGTGCGCGACATGGCCGATTTCGAGCGCATCCGGCGGCAGATCACCGAGGCGATCCCGGTCCGGGATCTCTCGGCCAACTTCGCCCTGAAGCGGTTGAAGTCGCAGACGGTGCTGCCGATCGACACCGTGTCCGCCTGACGTGACGCAAGGCCCGCCTTCGTGCTGATCGCTCCGCCAAGCGCGGGCATCCCTATGGAAAAGGGCAGGGGGTTCTGCAGACCGTGCCCCATTGCGGCCCGTGTCATGAAGTCCCGACGGAAAAGCTGCGGTCAGGGCGCGGCGTGTCGCCGGGACATCTCCCAGGCGCCGCGCCAGTAATCGCTGAGCGCGCGTGACAGGTCGCGGCCGAAGTCCACGCGCGCGAAGGGGTGGCCGGCGAAGCCCGGATGGGCGCGTACGGTCTCGGGAAGGTCGGCCACCTGCCAGAGGCCGCGGGTCATCGCGAAGCTGCGGAAGAGCAGGGTCACGCCGTCGCCCGGATGCAGGTCCAGCGCCCGCTCCATGGCCTGGCCCGCGCCGTCGAGCGCATCGGAGAACTGCGTCTTGAAGTCGATCAGCGCCTCGTCCGACAGCGCGGGTTCCAGCACCGCGTAGCCGATCGAGTCGAGCCGCATCAGCGCCGGATGCGCGAGGATATGCTCGACGTAGAAGCGGATGAACCCGGCGAGCCTGTCTTCCGGCGTGCCGGTCGCCGCGTCGAAATAACCCGAGATCAATCCGATGAAGCCGCGCCACTCGCGCACCAGCAGCGAGGCGAAGACCTGCTCCTTGCTCGCGAAGTAGAGATAGACCGTCCCCTTTGCGAGACCCGAGCGGGCGGCCACGGCGGCGACGGTCGGCAGGCGGCGGGTGTCCTCGAGAAAGAGCGCGAGCGCCGCTTCGAGGATGACCTCGCGGCGGGCTTCCTTGTCTTCGAGGGCGGTTGCGTATTGCACCATGGGATCGGCCTCACTCGCGTCCCGACTGCGCGGAAGGCCGCGCCTGCGATGCAGGGGCGCATTGCGCAGGAGGGACATGACTCGCGGTCATGACTATTGTGACCGGCGGTCATCTTCAACCTTCCCGAAAGAGTTGTTCCGCGAGGTCAGACCTGCGCGCGCTACTCGACAGTCACCGATTTCGCGAGGTTACGGGGCTGGTCGACGTCGGTCCCCCGCTGCACCGCCGCGTGATAGGCGAGCAGCTGGACGGGGATCGCGTAGACGAGGGGGGCGATGAAGTCGGGCACCTCCGGCAGGACCAGCGTGCGGGCGGCCTCGGCCCCGGCAAGGGCGGCGCCGTTGCGGTCGGTGATCAGCAGGATGCGGCCGCCGCGGGCGGCCACCTCGGAGATGTTCGAGGCGGTCTTCTCGAAAAGATCGTCATGCGGCGCGAGGGCGATGATCGGGCGCGTCGCGTCGACGAGCGCGATGGAGCCGTGTTTCAGCTCGCCCGCGGCATGGCCCTCGGCGTGGATGTAGGTCAGCTCCTTGAGCTTCAGCGCGCCCTCGAGCGCCAGCGCGTGCATCGTGCCGCGGCCGATGAAGAGCGCGCTCTCGGTCTCGGCGATGTCCCTCGCCGCGACGGCGATCTGGTCCTCGAGCGCGATGGCCTCGGCGATCAGCCGCGGCGCGGATGAAAGCGCGTCGATGAGCGCGGCCGCCGTTTCCGGCGTGATGGCCTGGCGGCTGCGGGCGGCGTGGATGGCGAGGCAGGCCAGCGCGATCAGCTGGGTGGTGAAGGCCTTGGTCGAGGCGACGCCGATCTCCGGCCCGGCATGGATGGGGATCGCCATGTCCGCCTCGCGGGCGATGGTCGAATTCTCGACGTTGACGACGCCGAGGACGGTCTGCCCGGCGGACCGGGCGTAGCGCAGCGCGGCCAGCGTGTCGGCCGTCTCGCCCGACTGGCTGACGACGAGGGTCGCGCCGCCTTCGGTCATCGGCGGCTGGCGGTACCGGAATTCCGAGGCGATCTCGACGTCGACCGGCAGGCGGGCGATCGTCTCGAACCACCACTTGGCGACCTGGGCGGCGTAGAAGGCGGTGCCGCAGGCGGCGATGGACAGGCGGGGCAGCGTGCGCCAGTCGATGGCGGCGGCGGCGCTGACCACGTGACGGCGGTCGGCCGAAAGGTGGCGGGCCAGCGCGTATCCGGCGACGGTCGGCTGTTCGTGGATCTCCTTGGCCATGAAGTGGCGGTAGCCCGCCTTGTCGACCAGCACCGCCTCCATCGGCACGGTCTGGATCGGCCTTTGGACCGGCGCGCCGCTTGCATCGAAGACCTCGGCGCCGGTGCGGGTCAGCACGGCGCAGTCGCCATCGGCGAGATAGCAGATGCGGTCGGTGAGCGGGCCGAGCGCAAGCGCGTCGGAGCCGACGAACATCTCGCCCTCGCCGTAGCCGATCGCGAGGGGCGAGCCGCGGCGGGCGCAGATCATCATGTCCTCCGCCCCTTCGAAGAGCAGGCAGAGCGCATAGGCCCCGACCAGCCGCGAGATGGTTTCCATTGCCGCCCGGCGCGGGTCGAGCCCGCGGGCCAGCAGCGTCGCGCAGAGATGGGCGATGACCTCGCTGTCGGTCTCGGATTCGAAGACGCAGCCCCCGGCGATCAGCTCGTCACGCAGCGCGCGCCAGTTCTCGATGATGCCGTTGTGCACGACCACGACCGGCCCCGAGCGGTGCGGGTGGGCGTTGTGCTGGCTGGCGGCGCCATGCGTGGCCCAGCGGGTGTGGCCGATGCCGATGGTTCCGGCGAGCGGTTCGCTGTCGAGCAGCTGCGACAGGGCCGAGATGCGGCCCGCCGCCCTGCGCCGCTGCAGGCTGCCCCCCGCGAGCGTGGCAAGTCCCGCGCTGTCATAGCCGCGGTACTCGAGGCGGCGGAGCGCTTCGAGCATCACCGGCGCGGCCGGCTTCTTCATCAGGACTCCAACGATTCCACACATTTCCGACCCCTCGCAGGCTGATCCCAGACCGCTTGCAACAGCGCACACGGCGAAGGCGCCCCGGGGCGCCTCGCAGAGGTTCAGGTTCGGCGCATTGCCCGCCGGGCCCGATCCGCACGAAGGGCGTAGCTCTCCCGTCACGAAAGGCGATTGCCCCCTTGGGGGAGGCGGGCATGACCCGAAGGGGGAGGGGCGAGGCGCACCAAATGGAGGAGGCCGCGGTGCTGGCACCGGACGGCCTACTCCCTTGGAGGGGGGCTCGATCGAACGGATTGCCTAAGGGGGGCCATGCACCCCCGGCCCTAGCATCGAGGCGAGGGGGGCGAGTCCGCTGGCTGGGCAGGGGCTCTGCGCGCCCCGTTTCGAAATTTGACTGCATCCTAATTGGTCTAGATGGGGTCGCATTTTATGAGCATCCAGCCGACAATTTTATTGAATGTATTTCTGGTTTCCGTTGTCCTGATCCACTTCTTCCAGCCACTGGCGGTGCGCCTCGGCTTTGTCGACGTGCCCGCCGGGCGCAAGCGGCACGAGCAGACCACCCCGACCTGCGGCGGCATCGCCATCCTGCTGGCCATCGCGGTCGCGGCGCTGTTCGGGGCGCTGGCGGCCTCGCTGGTCGTCTGCCTCTGGGTGCTGGGCGCCGCCTGCATCGGCGCCGCCGACGACCTGCGCGGGCTGCCCGCCACCGGCCGCCTGATCGGCTATGGCATGGCGGCGCTGCTGCTCTTCGTCACGCACGAGATCCCCGTCGTGGCCTTCGGCGACATGGCCCGGCTGCCGGGGGACATCATGCCGACCGCCGGCCTGGTGATCGGCTTCGGCTTTGCGCTGCTCCTGCTCAACAGCATCAACATGATGGACGGTCTCGACGGGCTTGCCGGCGGCGTCAGCATGTCGGCGCTGTTCTGGCTCGTCCTGATCGCCTCGAGGTTCGGCGCGGAGGGCATCGCGGGCGACGCGCAGATCGTCATGGCGGCAACGGCCGGATTCCTCGTCTTCAACCTGCGCACGGCCTGGCGGTCGCGGGCCTGCGTGTTCCTCGGCGATGCCGGGAGCACGGCGCTCGGTGCGGCGCTGGCCTACCTGATCCTCGGGCTGAGCGGCACGGAGGGCGGCCCGACGCTGCCCGCACTGCTGTGGCTGGTGGCGGTTCCCGTCATCGACACGCTGAGCCTGATCGTCCGGCGCTTCGCCGCGGGGCGCAGCCCGTTCTCGGCGGATCGCTGGCACCTGCACCACCTGCTGCTCGACCTTGGCCTGTCCCACGCCCGCGTGACCCTGGTCATTTCCGCGATCGCCTTCGTCTGTGGCGGGGTCGGCTTCTTCGGCATGGTGGTGGGGGTGCGGGCCTCGGTGATGATGATCGGGCTGGTTCCGCTGGTGGTGGCCCATACGGCGCTGGTGCTGGTCGCGACCAAGGGCATCCGCATCGAGGTGCCCGCCAATTCGCCCCTGCCGCCCGACGTGGCCCCCTTCAAGGGAAGCGTGGAGGGCACTGCAAAACAACCTGAAGCAATAAGGGTGGTCCACTGATGAGTGTGTCGGCTGTTATCCTGACCCTGAACGAGGAAGAAAACCTTCCGGCCTGCCTGAAGGCGCTGGAGTGGTGCGACGACATCGTGGTCCTCGACTCGTTCAGCACCGACCGCACGGTCGAGATCGCGCGCGCCGCCGGCGCGCGCGTCTTCCAGCGGGCGTTCGACTGCGAGCCGCATCAGCGCAATTTCAGCCTGAAGGAAATCGACTACGTCCACCCTTGGGTCTACACGCCCGATGCCGATGAGATCTGCACGCCGGAGCTGCGCGACGAGATGCTGGCCATCGCCCGCGATCCCGCCCGGCAGGAGGTCCTGTTCATGGTGCGCTACCGCAACATCTTCATGGGGCGCTGGATCCGGCGGAGCAGTCTCTATCCCACGTGGACACCGCGTTTCATGCGGCCGGACCGGGTGCACTACGAACGGCTGATCCATCCGCGCTGCCTTGGCGAGGGCCCGGTCGGGCGGCTCCAGTCCCATTACGACCACCACAGCTTCAACAAGGGACTGGCAGCCTGGTACGACAAGCACAACCGCTATTCCTCGAACGAGGCGACGCTGGCGACGGTGACCGACGAGCCGACGCCGATCCAGTGGCGGGACCTGTTCTCGTCCGACACGGCTGACCGGCGCTATGCGCTCAAGGCCCTGGCCGCGCGCCTGCCGTTCCGCCCGACGCAGCGCTTTCTCTACATGTACGTCCTGCGCGGCGGGTTCCTCGACGGCTGGGCCGGTTACACCTATTGCCGGATGCTGGCCAGCTACGAACTGATGATCGAGGTCAAGGCCGTCGAACTCCGGCGGCTCCAGAAGGGCCAGTCGACATGAGCGCCGCCGGTCAGCCATGAAAGAGGTCCTGCTGGCAAGTCTTGCGGTCCTGTCCGTCGGGCTGGTCGTCCGCGCGATGATCGACACCCGGCGCGTGCTCGAGTTTCCGTTCTTCGTCGGGCTGATCCTGTGCAGCTTCGTCCTGCCGCAGCTCGTCAGCCTGCTCGACGCGCCCTTCCTGCCGGGAAGGTCCTACGTCAAGACCACCTTCATGACGCTCCTCTGTGCGATCTGCGCGCTGATCGGCTGGCGGCTGGCGGCGCGGCCCATGGGCCTTCTGCGCGGGGACATGTCCGAAAGGCGGCTGATGGAGATCGCCACGGTGTTCTCGCTGGTGGGGGCGTTCTTCTACTACAAGCTCAGCCAGCTGCCCGGCGAGATGATCGTGGGCGTGCTGATCTCCGGCGCGCCCGTCATGTACCTCTTCTTTGCCCGGCTGATGACCTATGGACTGGCGATCGCCTGCCTGTGCTATGCCCACCGTCCGAGCCGGGCCATGCTGATCCTGATCGTCTTCGACTGCCTCTTCTATCTCGAGCGGATCATCGTCACGGGCAAGCGGGCGGAAACGGCGGAGCTCGCGATGATCTTCGCGCTGTCCTTCTGGTTCCAGCGCGGCTGGATCCTGCCGCGGCCCCTGCTGGTCGCGGGTCTGGTGCTGGCGATGATCGGCAGCACGAGCATGGGGCAATACCGCGATGTCACGCGCGCCAACTCCGGGCTCGTCTTCGAAGAGGTCGCGGACATCGACTTTCTCGGCAACCTGACCGGAACCTTCGAGGAAGGCGGGTACGAGATGCAGAACGCGATGATCCTGATCGACAACACCGATGCCACGTCGCTGTTCGACTACGGCGCCAGCCACTGGAACACGCTGGTCTGGAACTACCTCCCCGCAAGGTTCGTCGGCTGGGACGTCAAGGCGGGGCTGATGATCCCCACGCCCGCCGCGCCGCGCGGGTTCGAGCCCGCCACCGGCACGACCATGACCGGAATGCCCGATGCCTTCCAATCCTTCTGGTACTTCGGCGCGCTGAAATTCATGTTGCTGGCCTACGTGCTCGGGGTGATCTGGGCGTCGGCACGGCGCGGCGACACGATGGGCCAGTTCGTCTACATGCTGAGCGTCGTGCCCGCGATGCACGCCTTCTCGCACCAGACCGACTGGGTCCTTTCGGGATGGATCCACATGCTGGCCTTCTGCACGCCCGCCTTTGCCTATGCGCTGGTGACGCGTGCCCCGCAGACATCCACAGGAGCATGAGATGACCGCTTCCTCAGCGAACGGATCGAAGGGAACGGGCCGGTTGCCGATCCTCGGCGCGCCGACATTTCCGGCGCGGCACAGGGCGATGCGCCTGCTGTGGTCGGTCGCCTGGCTCCTGTGCGCGCGCTGGACGCCGCCGGGCTGGATGCCGGTCCGCCGCCTGCTGCTGAGGGCCTTCGGGGCGCGCCTGCATCCCACGGCGCGGGTCCGGTCGAGCGCCCGCATCTGGTGGCCCGCCCACCTCGAGATGGGGCCCGACAGCTCGCTGGGGCCGAAGGCGACCTGCTACAACGTCGCGCCGATCACGCTCGGCGCGCGGGCGAACGTGTCGCAGGGCGTGTTTCTCTGCGCCGCCGGGCACAACATCGACCGGCCGGATTTTCCGCTGCGCCCGGGCGGGATCGTCGTGGGAGACGACGCCTGGGTGGCCGCCGAGGCCTTCGTCGGGCCGGACGTGGTCATCGGCACCGGCGCGGTGCTTGGCGCGCGCGGCGTGGCGATGAGGCATCTCGATCCCTGGACGGTCTATGCGGGAAACCCGGCCGTCGCGCTTCGGACGAGGGCGGCCTTCACCGCCGACGATATCTTCGGCGCGCGCTGAGTACGGCTGTCGGCGCGCTTCCCGGCCGCCGCAGGTAGGAGCCGTAGGCGCGCAGGGTCTGGCGGGCGATGCTGTCCCAGGTCAGGCGCTCTTCCACCAGGCGTCGGCCGTTCCGGCCCATTTCCGCGGCGCGCTCCGGGTCGGACAGCAGCTCGTCCAGCCCGTCGCAGACCGCATCCGGCGAAAGCGGGACCACATGCCCCGCGCCGATCGCCGCGACCTCGGGGAAGTGGCACTGGTCGGAGATGACCACCGGCGTCGCCGAGGCCAGCGCCTCGGTGATCGCGATGCTGAACCCCTCCTGGCGGCTCGGCAGGCAGAAACAGGCGGCATCGGCAAGCGCCTCGAACTTGGCGGCGCCGTAGAGCGGGCCGGTGATGTGGGTCGAGGCGCCGATCCCGGTCCGGTCGATGGCCGCGCGCAGCTCGGCCTCCGCGCCCGCGTCCGGGCCCGCGACCACGAGGTGGACATCGCCGCGCCGCGCCAGCAGCAGGGCGAAGGCCTGGGCGAGGATATCGAGCCCCTTCTTGGGGTGGAGCCGCGACAGGAAAAGGATGTAGGGCGCATCGCCAAGCGCGGGGAAACGCGCGCGGAAACCGCCGCGGATCGCCAGACCGTCGACCTCGGCCAGAGAGATGCCGTTCGGGATCGTGCAGGTGTCCGCGGTCAGTCCCAGCGGGGCAATGAGGCTGCGCTCATCGTCGTTCAGCGTATGGATGAAATCCGTGCGGTTCAGCATACGCCGGAAGCCGAGCCGCAGGGCGATCACCTTCTTCAGCCGCTTCTGCGAGAGGCTCCATGGGTCGAGCATTCCGTGCAGGGTGATGCAATGGGCGACGTTCGCGCGGTTCGCCAGCCTGGCCGCGCGCAGCAGGACCGGCTCCCACACCCCGTGCAGGTGCAGGAAATCGGCCTCGCCGATCAGCGGCCGCAGGTCGGCCGCGGCCGCCGATGCGGTGAAACGGCCGGACCCGGACTCGGGGCGCAGCGCGGCGAAGGCCACCCGCGAGGCGTTCGGGACATCGGCCGCGGCCGCGGTGGCGACCTCGGCGGGCGAATAGCTCGCGACGACAACCTCGGCACCCTGCGCGGCCTGCGCGGCGGCGAGGCGGATGACACCGCTCTGCGGGCCGCCATGGGCCGGATCGATGTCGGCGATGACGTGCAATATCCGCATCTTATCGCACCCTTTCCGCAGGTGGCGAGGGCAGGGCGGCGAGCAGCCGCTCGCCGTAGCGCGCGACGCTGTGGTCGGCGGCGGTCCGGCGGGCGGCCTCCGACATGGTGCGCCGGAGCGCCTCATCCCCCGCCAGCTGGCCCAGCCGCGCGACGATGGCGTCGGTATCGCCGAGCGGCACGATGAACCCGTCCTCGCAGTCCCTCGCGACGCTGCCGGCATTGGGGGTGACAACCACGGGAAGGCCCGCGGCCAGCGCCTCGTAGACCACCATGGCAGAGCCCTCGCAGACCGACGGCAGCAGGAACACGTCGGCCCAGGCGTATTGCGCGGCCATCCCGGCGCGCGGCACGATGCCGAGTACATCCACCGCCGCGCGCAGCCGGTCGAGCGGTTCGGCGGCGATGCCGATAGGTCCCGCGATGCGGAACTCGGCGCGGCCCTTCAGGCGTTCTGCGGCCTCGAGCACGTAGGGCGTGCCCTTGCGGAGCCCGACTGCCCCGGCGGTCAGCACGCGGAGCGGCCCGGGCGCGCGGGTGCGATCCCCTGTCAAAGGCGCGGCGTCGAAGCCGCTTGGAACGACGACGCATTTCTCGACCGGACCGCCCACCGCGGCGATCCCCTGGCGCACGAATTCCGAGGGGCAGACGATGACGTCGCAGAGCGCCCATTCGGCCTTCTCGCGATCGGCGAAGGCGCGGGCCACCTCGGCCGAGGTCGTCCCCTGCGCCTCCCAGTCGGGAAAGCGGCGCCGCTCGCCGGCGACGAGACGCTCCAGCATCTCGTGCGGGGCGTTGATCTGGTCGACGGCGACCCAGAGCCCGGCGGCCTTGGCGGCCTCGATCATTTCCAGCCCCTCGCCGGAGATCGTGTAGAGCCCCCGCGCGCCCTCGAAGCCCCGTCCCGCGACGAGGCGAGAGAAGCGCTGGCCCGCCCAGATCGCGTGGCGCGTGACATCGGTCCCGTCGCGCCCCGCCAATCGGACAAAGGCCGAGTGCAGGCCGAAGAGCGGAAAGGTCACGATCCGGCCGGGGGGAACGCCCTGCGGCACGCGACCGGCGAGCCGGCGCAGCGCGGCGGGGGCGAGCCGGCCCGGCAGCCGCGCAAGCGGCGATGTCCATCCGGTCGTCGCGCAGATGTCGGTGCAGAACCGGGAAAGCCGCTGGTGCGCGGCCAGCATGCGCGCCTCGGCATAGTGCCGCCGCGCCCCAAGGTGGCATACGATCACGTCTGCGGTCATTTCTCGGCCTCGCTTGCCTCTGTCATGGTGATCTCGCGGGGAATGTCATGGCGCGCGTTCCGCCCGGAAGCGTGCGGCAGACCGCCGAGCGCGGTCCGCCATTCGGTGATGCCGCGCTGGAGCGTGTAGTCCGACAGGAAGAGGTTGCGCGCCCGCCGGCCCATCGCCATGCGCCGTTCGGGATCGTCGCGGAGCCGCAGGAACTGCCGGACGAGCCCGTCGACGTCGCCGATGTCGACCTGCACGCCGCAGTCGGCGGTCGCGGCGGTGCGGGCGACCTCGCCCTGGGGATCGCCGACAAAAAGCGTGGGACGACCCGCGGCGAGCACGCCGTAGAACTTGCTGGGGACGATGCAGCTTTCGAGAGCGGGGTTGAGCGACACGACATGGGCGTCGGCGACCGACATGCTCTGGCTGAGCTGTTCAGGCGGTTGCAGGTGCTCGAAGGTGACGTTGGTCAGCCCCCGGTCGCGGACGAAGGCCTCGGCCTCAGCGCGTTTCACGCCGTTGCCGATCAGCAGGAAGCGGACGTCCGGCGTGTCGCGCAACCTTTCCGCAGCGCCGAGAAGTGTCGTGAAATCATGGGCCATGCCGAAATTGCCGGAATGGCCGATCACCAGCTCGTCGCCGTATCCCCAGTCGCGGCGCAGCACGTTGTCGCCCCGCGCGACCGGGACGATCTCGCTGCCGTCGGACCAGAGCCGGATCACCGCGAGCCGGTCACTGCCATGGCCGCGCCTTGCCAGCCGCCGGGCCATGGCCTCGGTCGGGCAGACGATGAGGGACGAGGCGCGCAGGGACAGGTCGCGCAGGAAGACCGAGAGCTGCGCCACCATCCCCGAGCGGGGGATCACGCCGAGTTCCATGGCGACCTCGGGGAAAAGGTCGAAGACCCAGTTCACCATGGTGGCGCGCCGCAGGGCGATGGCGGGGGCCGCGCTGACGCTGAGCATGGGCGGGTCGGTGCAGATGACGCAGCAGTCCCCGCGCCGCAGGTTGCGAAGCAGCCAGAAGGATGCGGAAAGGTGGAAGCCCAGATCGCCGATGGCGCGCCGCACGAGACCGCCCGTGTGCTTCGAGGTGGCGAGCCGCACGATCTCGACGCCGCGAAGGCTTTCCCTGCCCGGCTTCTGCGCGGCATCGTCGGGTCGGGTGCCGCAGAGCGCCGTCACCCTGACCCCCTCGCCGGCCAGCGCGATGGCGAGGCTCGAGACCATGCGGCTGGTGGCGGACTCGTCGGGATAGAAGAAACGGTTCACGAAAATCAATTTCATCCTGGGGTTCCCAAAGGCTGGTGCAGCGCGTCCGCGCGGCCGCGGCACCGACCCTCGCCGGGTGCGATGTCGCCGCCGCCATGAGATGGCACGGATCGCGCGTGTCGGCGGATGGCCATTGGGACGAGGATCGCCTCCTCCCATCGGCCATGCGGTAGTCGAACGGTCGGGCCGCCGGGGCTAGTTCGTGGCGCCCGCGGCGAAGGCGGGGCGCGTCACCCGGAGGATATCGCCGGGAGCGAGCCGCGCGTTCGCGGTGATCGGAAGTTCCTGCAGTTCGTCTCCGGAGGCGCGCATCACCGTCAGCACCAGGTCGGACTCGGCGCCGCCGTCCGCCGCCAGCTCGCGGCTCGAGCGCAGGTTCGCAAGGGTTTCCTCGATCGTCCGCAGCCGCAGCTGCGCCTGCACGAGATCCGCCCGCGCGGCCTTCAGCGATTCACCGACCGCGGTGCGGAATTCCGTGCCGGCGTCGGTGCGTTCGCGGGTCGTTGCCACCTTTCCCTGGCGGGCCCGCGACAGGTACATCTGCAGCTCCAGCGCGTCGCGGAGTTTCGCGGATTTCTCGCGCTGCACCTCGCGCAGCCGTGTCGGCGTCGCGAGGCTGCGCTCGACCAGCTGCTGGGTCGCACTGATATCCTCCTCCATCAGCGCAAGCTCGTCGTTGTGCAGCACGATGCTCTTCTCGAGCGTCTCGATCTCGGTGTCGTAGCTCTGGATCTGCGCCTCGAATCCGCGGTCCTGGGCGGCGCGCTTTTCCTTGCGCAGGGCGTAGAGCTGGTGCTCGTCGTCGATGATCCGGTTCTCGTCGGACCGGGAGATGAGCGGCGGGGGCGTGATGCCGGTCGTCACGAAGGACTCGTCGGACAGCTCGCTCTGCAGGCGCGCGATGGTCACTTCCGCGGCGAAGATGGCGAGCGACTGCATCTCGGCATCGCGCTTGGCGTCGAGGATGCTCAGGAACCCGCCGGTGAGGCCGAGCGGGTCGCGCGGCACGCCGCCGGCAAGCGCGATGAGCTGCAGCACGCTGAGCCCGGGGCGGTAGTCGTACTCGCCGGGGGATTGCACGTCGCCCAGCACGAAGACCGGGGAATAGGCGGCGATGCCGATGGTCACCGTGGGGTTCGGCAGGAATTCGGCGAGCCGCGCCGAGAGGTCGCCGCGGATCTCCTCGAGCGTGCGGCCGAGAGCGGGCACGGTCCCGGCGAGCGGGTGAACGATCGCGCCGTCGGCATCCAGCCGCAGCTCGCCGGACTGGTCGGGGTTGCCGTAGACCGAGACCGAGAGGCGATCCCCCGTGGTCACGCGGTAGGGTTCGGCCTGCTGAGCCAGTGCCGGACAGGCGGCGGTGAGCATAATCAGGAGCAGGGCGACGGCGGCGGCCCGGGCCTGTTTGGCAGTCGATATGAAACCAGCCATGTCAGGCGCTCCGGCTTTCGGGATCGAGGTCCGGCGTCATCCGCAGGTGGCAGGTGCCCCGCGCGAGACCGTTGAAGACGACGCCCTGGGGACGGCCGCGCAGCACGCTGTCGAGCTGGCCGAGCGCATCCCGGGTCTCGGTGAAATGCGAATGCTGCCAGCGCACCACGTGGATCACGCAGTTGGCGGCGGCGGCAAGGGTGATCGCGGCGGGCGAGCCGGACATCGGCGGCGTGTCGAGCACGATCACGTCGTACCGCCTGCGCGCCGCGTCGAGGAACGGTTTCAGCCGCTCGGGACCGAAGGCGACCGCGATCGGCGTGCCGGCGGTGGCCATCGTCAGAAGGTCGCCGTGCCACCCGGTGCGCTGGCAGGCGGCGGAGTCGAGCAGGCCGTCCGGGTCGGTCGTCTCGGACGTCTCCATCGCAGGAAGCCCGAGCCTGTCCGCGATGCGCGGCGGGCAATTCGGCACGCCATCGACGAGCAGCACCCGCGCGCCGGTGGCGGCGCAGGCCTGAGCGAGGCCGATGGCGACGCTGGTCTTGCCGTCTCCTTCTTCGAGCGAGGTCACGGCCACGACCGAGGGGGTCTTGTCGCAGAGCGCGAGCCTTGCGTTGGTGCAGATCTGCGCCATGGCGCGGCTCCACGCCGAGCTATCGTCGAGCGGGGAGCGCAGGGCGCGGCGCAGGGCGCGGGGGGCGAAGGGCGGCACGAAGCCGATCACCGAGGCCTTCGTGCCGCTCTCGACGGCGCCCGGGGTGGTCAGCTGCGCCGCGAAGGCACCGCGGGTGAGCGCCCAGCTTCCGCCGATGACGCCGCCCACCGCGAAGCCGGACATCAGCCACTTGGCGAGGCGGCCATGACCTTCCGGCCGGCCGACCTCGGCGCGCGAGATGATGCGGGCGTCGGCGGTCGCGATGCCGTGCTGTTCGATCGCCTCCTTGTAGCGGGTCAGGAAGCTTTCGTAGAGCGTGCTCGTCGCCTCGACCTCGCGCTCGAGCTGCGCCGCTTCGATCACCGCGCCCTGGTTCGCGGCAATCGCCGACCGGGTCTCCTCGATCTCCTTGAGGATGGTCTTTTCCTTGAGCCCCGAGATCGCCACCTCGTTGGCGAGCTGCCTTGCGAGCCGCGCGCGCTCGGCCTCCATCTGCCGCTCGACCGAGGCGAGGTCGAGCTCGATGGCGGCCAGCTCCTTGTTCTTGAGCGCGCCCTGTTCGACCATCCGCGAGCGGTCACGTTCGAGCCCCGCGCGGGTTTCCAGCAGGGAACTGAGCAGCGGCGATTGCGCGTCCGAGTCGCTGTCGTCGGTCCCGTCGGTCGCGCTGTCGAGCCTTGCCTGGGCCTCGGCCACCTGCGCGCGCACGGTCACGAGTTCGGTGTTGAGGGCGACCAGCCGCTGCGTCGCCATGGTCATTTCACCCTCGGGCCCGAGCCCGGCCTCGCGCCGGTGGCGCTGCAGGCTGCGCTCGGCCACCTCCAGCCGGTCGCGCAGCCCCTCGACCCGGGGCTTCAGCCAGTCGCCGGCCCGTTCGGCCGCGCTGTCGTAGATGGCGATCTGCTGGGCGAGATAGGCCTCCGCAAAGGCGTTTGCCGCTTCTGCGGAGTAGGTGGGATCGGTGGAATCGTAGCTGATGAAGATCGTGTGCGTGCCCGCGGAGTTGGAGACCTGCAGGCCGGCAAGCAGGTCGTCGATGTCTCCCCCGGACGAGGCGTCGGCTCCGCCCGGACTTGCGGCCGCGGCGCCGTCGAGGGCATCCGCGACCGCGGGTCCGACCAGCTGCGTCAGCTTGCCCACGAAGTTCAGCAGGGGATGGCGATCCGGGCGCACGGGAAGGATCGCCACGTTCCGCTCGGCGAGGATCGCCGCCGCCGCCTCGGCGGTGTTCCTCGACGCGATGATGTCGAGCTCGGTCTTGATCATGCGGTTCTCGGGCGAGAGCGGCGTCACGACCGACTCTCCGGGCAGCACCTGCTGCCTGCGGACGTCCATCACCAGGACGGTCTGGGACGAGAACTGCGTCGGCGTCGTCTCGAATGCGAAGAAGGCAAAGGCGGTTCCCAGGATCACGGGAAGGACGATGTTGAATTTCCACCGCCACAGAAATGCCAGCGCTTCCAGCACACCTGCGTCGTCGGTTCGGTCTGAAGACACTATCATCGAACGAAACTCATGCTTTGAAATGCACGCACTATGGACGCCGTGCCGCGGGCGGCACGGATCGGCTCACGCCTGATCGGGCGGAAACAGCTGGTTGAGCTGGTAGGCGGCCTCGGTGCGGTTCCGGGCCTGCAGCTTCTTCATGATGGTCCGGATGTGCACCTTCACCGTGCTCTCGCACATGTTGAGTTCATAGGCGATGAGCTTGTTCGCCTTGCCGCGCCGCAGCGCATCGGCGACGGCGGCCTGCCGGCTTGTGAAGATGTCGCTCACGCAGACGAAGTCGTTCTGCGCGTCCTTGAGCTTCTCGCGCATCGACATGACGCTCAGCGCCGGAAGGAAGACGCCCCCGGCGATGGCGAGGCGCGTGGCCCCGGTCATGACCGCGACCCCGACGCTCGAGGGGACGTAGCCCCGCGCGCCGCAGTCGAGCGCGTCGAGCATGTCGGCGAGGTCCTCGGAAGTTGCGAGGACCAGGACGGGGGTCGGGGCGGCGAGTTCGACAAGCGTGGTCAGCGCATCCCGCGTCTTGGGATTCGAGGCGCGCAGGCTGCCGATGTTGAAGATGATCGCAGCGGCATCGGAGGCGGGGCGGGGTGCCCGGCTCCACTCGTCGACGGACGAGAAGGACGTGACGTCGATATTGGGTTGAGCCGAGCGCAGCGACAATTCGAAGCACTCGCGATCGAGAACACGGGAGTCTATGAGCTCGATGGACCAGCCTGCATCGGCCCTGGAGGTCTCGCGAAGATCGTGATCGCGAAGGCGGGACACGGGCACGGCACTAATTTTCTTGGTCGTTGAAACATGAAAGTTCGAATCGCTTCTAGAGGACATCCCAGCACCTTCCAACGTGCACAAAAGCCTAGACAGAATGCGTCAATAAAAAAACTCGGGCCCGGGGGGCAGTTTTAACACTTTTTATCCGAAATTCGCCAAAACGACGATTTAGATAGAATAGTCTAAAACCGGGGTAACATAAAGAGTTATGTGGACACATTTTTTTCATAAAGTCGCCTAAAAGGAGAGTTGGATGCCCTTCATGTCACCTGATAACAGTCCTGTCATGGCGAAAGATTAATATCCTTCTGATGTACCTATAAGCGCGCCTATTACAGGAGCCGGACCTTGGTGGTGGTAAAGGCTTCCGCGAAACGTTCGGGGGCGCGGCATTCCATGCCGCGGAGCCGTGCCAGGCCGCGGAAGGTATCGGTGTCGAACCAGTCCTTCGACCGCTGGCTCGCGAAATGCGTCTGCAGCAGTTCGAGCTTGCGTTCGAGCACCGCCTCGGTCAGCGCGACATAGGCGTTCGGGCGCCCCAGGTCCCCGTCCCACTTGGGAATTTCGTACTCGAGGATCGTCTGGTCGCGGAACATGTTCCAGGCCAGCTGGTTGAGCGTGCGGTGATCCTGGTGGGCATCGTCGGCGCGGTGCACGAGGACGACGTCGGGGACAGCTTTCTCGCGAATTCTGGAAAGCCATTCCCGTATTGCGGGAATCTGGCTGGGGAATTGCGTGTCGGCGAAATCACCGATCTCAATCTGGATCGAGGCGGCCCCGCAAAGGAATGCCTCGGCCGATTGCCGGGCTTCCTCCGCGCGCGGGCCGCTGGCGCTCAATACGCACCACTGCACGTTCACCGGAAATCCGGATTGCAGGAGGCTGAGAATAAATCCACCTGCACCGATTTCGATATCGTCCGAATGGGCGCCGATGCAGAGAAGGTCGAGTTTCTCGCTGCGTTCGGACAACGCAATTGGCGTCATGTCATGATCACGTGTTTCGGCGCCGCTTCTTTGCCACGGGATCTCGAGAGCCACGGGGTTTCGCCGCGCTCCACCATGTCCTGCAGCGATTGCCAGTCCCGGAGCGTGTCCATCGAGCGCCAGAATCCCTCGTACTTGTAGGCCAGCAGCTGCTGTTCCTCGATGAGCCGCGCGAAGGGTGCCAGCACCAGTTCCTCGCCTTCGCGCATGTAGTCGAAAATCTCGGAGCGGAAGATGAAATAGCCGCCGTTGATCCAGATATCCGACGCGTTGGAAGAGCGGAATTCCTGCACGAGGCCGGACTCGTCGGCATCCACCAGGTGATAGGTGAGGGGAGGCCGGACGGCGAGGAAGCAGGCGATCTTGCCGCTGTCCCTGAAGCGCTGGATCATGTCATCGAGATCGACGTCGCAAAGCCCGTCGCTGTAATTGGCCAGAAAGAGCTCCTCGCCGCGCACGTGCTCGCGTACCGCCCAGAGTCGTTCCCCGATGTTGCGCCAGATCCCCGTATCGATCAGCGCGATGCGCCAATCGGCCGCCGGCTTGCCGAGCACCTCGACGGTTTGCCCCGCGCCGGTGACGATGCAGTCGGAAAAGGTCTGGGGTCGGGAGTCGAGGAAGAAATCCTTGATGACATTGGCCTTGTAACCGAGGCAGAGAACGAAGTCATTGTGACCGAAATCGGAATAGTATTGCATCACGTGCCGGATGATCGGCTGATGCCCGACCGGGATCATCGGCTTCGGGGTGTTCTCGCCATATTCCCGGATCCGGGTGCCGAGTCCGCCGCAGAAAAGAACCACCTTCATTTCGAGTCACCTCGCGTCTCCAGGATTTCGACGTGCGGAATGGGAACGACGATCTTCGGACCCCAATCCGCGGTCCTGCTGAGCTGGGCGACGATCTCGTCACGCAGGTTCCAGGGCAGGATCAGGATGTAGTCCGGCCTTGCCGCCATGATGGCATCGACGGGCCGGATGGGGATGTGCATTCCGGGCGTGTAGCGGCCGTGCTTGTAGGGGTTGCGGTCGACGGTGAAGTCGAGAAAGTCGCGTCCGATCCCGCAGTAGTTCAGCAGCGTGTTGCCCTTGCCGGGCGCGCCGTAGCCGCAGATCGTCTTGCCCTCGTCCTTCGCGGCGATGAGAAAGGACAGCAATTCCCGCTTGGTACGCCGCGCCCGCTCGTCGAATGCGGTGTAGGTCTCGACCCGGTCGAGGCCCTCAGCGAGCTCGCGATCGCGCAGCGCCGTGACGGCGTCCGACGTGTCGCGGTCCGACCCGTCGCGGGCAAGGAACACCCGCAGAGAACCGCCATGGGTCGGCAGCTCCTCGACGTCGATGACCCGGAGCCCGTGCCGGGCGGCCATCTTCTCGATCGTCAGGAGCGAGAAATAGGAATAGTGCTCGTGGTAGATCGTGTCGAACTGGTTCTCGGCCAGGAGGCGGCCGACATGCGGGAATTCCAGCGTCGCGACGCCCTCGGGCTTCAGCAGAATCGCAATGCCCGCGACGAAATCATTGAGGTCTGGAACCTGTGCAAGGACGTTGTTGCCGACGATCAGATCGGCGGCGCGGCCCTCGGAAACCATGCGGGTTGCCATTTCGGCGCCGAAGAATTCGACCAGGGTGGGAACGCCGCGCGCCTCGGCAGCCTCGGCGACATTGGCGGCGGGCTCGACCCCGAGCACCGGGATATTGAAGGGCGCGAAATGCTGCAGGAGATAGCCGTCATTGCTGGCCAGCTCGACCACAAGGCTTTCGCCGCCAAGGCCGAACCGCGCGACCGCCATCTCGGCATAGCGCCGGGCATGATCGACCCAGCTCGTCGAATAGGAGGAGAAATAGGCGTATTCGGTGAAGATCTCGCGCGGATCCACGTATTCCCGCAGTTGCACCAGCCAGCACTGATCGCAGACCATGACCCGGAGCGGGTAGAAGGTTTCGGCGGAATCGACCAATTCCGGCAGCAGGAAACTTTCGCACGGGGGGGACATGCCGAGGTCGATCATCATGTGATTGAGCGGCGATCCGCACAGCCGGCACGGGGCCGGATCGACAGAAATGGTATCTTCGTGTAGGTCGTGAACTGAATGAATGGTCATAATACCCTCTTGCACCGTCGGCGACTGATAACGGCCGATCCGGCAAAATTCCGGACCCTAGTTCAACTTACCCAGAGAGCAAGGCGCATTGGACTCCACCAACAGAGGTGGCGCACCTGACCATAAGGTGTAGGTCAAGATGGATTATCGGTTGAGCGGTGGACCCTTCGCTCATCCGATGACTCCGCCGATCGGCCGACCCCTATCCCAGCTGCGGCCTAGGCGTTTCGGCGCCGGGAATGCGATCAATTGGGCATCTGCCGGATGATCATTGCGAGGGTGCATGCGTTTCATCGAGACGGGACTGGAGGGGCTGTGGCTGATCGAGCCCGAGGAGGCGCGCGACGAGCGCGGCTCCTTTGCGCGGATCTTCTGCGAAAGGGAGTTCGCCGCGCACGGGCTCGAGACGCGCTTCGTCCAGCACAGCCAGTCGCTGTCGCTCCGGCGCGGCACCCGGCGCGGCCTGCATTTCCAGCGGGCACCCCATGACGAGACCAAGCTGGTCTCCTGCGTCGGCGGGCGGATCTGGGACGTCGCCGTCGATCTGCGGCACGGGTCGCCCAGCTTCGGGCAGTGGCGGGCGGCGGAACTCTCGCCCGAGACCGGCCGGCGCTTCCACATTCCCGCCGGGTTCGCCCATGGCTTCCAGGCGCTGACCGACAACGCGGTGACGCAATACCTGATCTCGAACTTCCATGCGCCCGCCGCCGCGGCAGGGGTTGCCCATGACGACCCCGAGATCGCCATTGCCTGGCCGGAACCGGCCACGGTGATGAGCGAAAAGGACCTTCTCTGGCCCGGCTTGCGGGACCTGGCCGATGCCGCTCCCGAAGGGCTCGTGCCGGGGGCCGTGGGGCCTCATCCCGACCAGCGGCGCAGTCGCGGTGCCGGAGGCTAGCGCGGCGGCGCGCTCAGCAGGTCCGCCGCGTGAAGCCTGCGCGCGGCCCGCGCAAGGTCGCGGAAGCGCAGGCCCGACCGCTCGGCCATGTCGAGCAGCGAATGACGGCCGTCGGCGAGGTTGAGCACCCAGCGGATCGCGTCGATCTCCGACGACTGGCCCGCGCCGCCGATCGTGCCGTAGAGATTGCGCCGCCCGAGCTGCGGCTCGCCCATCGGGCAGAGGTTCAGCGGGCAGTGGTCCTCCTCGAGGATCTCGATCGCCTGCAGGATCATGTCATGCGACGCGGCAAGATGCTCGGGGCGGATGAAGTCGAGGTTGTCGGCAGAGGTATGGTACTCGGGGAAGCTTCCGGGCGCGCTGCGCTGGAAGGAGCCGAACGGCAGGTCGTAGCCGGGTGAGCAATATTGCCGCTCGTCGTAGCCGTCGGGGGTGAACTCCACGCAGCGCGCGCTTGGTCCCTGCGCAGCAAGGACATACGCCATGGCCCGGTCGATCGGCGCATTGCCGCGCCGGCTGCGCTTGTAGGTGGGACCGCCGCCATCGCCGAGGCAGGATACGATCAGGCCGTGATCTATCCGCCCCACGCCTTGCTGGTTCCGCGACAGCCAGGCCAGTGCGCCGATCGTCCCGGGGGCAAAGAGGAAGCGGTAGCTGTGCCTCAGGTCGCGCCCTGCGAGTGTCCTTGCAAGCTCGACCAGCACGGCGATGCCCGAGCAGTTGTCGTTGGCGAGCGAGGGGTGGCAGATATGGGCGCTCAGCACGACCTCGCGGTCGCTGCGCCCGCGGATGAGGTGTTCGCCATGGCTCATCGCGCCGTCGCCATGGCTGGCCTCGATGCAGGCCTCGTACTCTCCCTCCGGCAGGCGCTCGAAATCCGCGTGGCGCATGCAGAACCCCCAGCGCGGCTGGTAGTAGGAGGTGCGGTAGGGGATCAGCTCGGGCTGGTCCGGCAGGGTGAAGACATGCGCCTTCAGTTCCTCGAGCGGCAGTCTGCCATGAAAGGGAATGCTGTAGTTGAGGACGTGCAGGTTGTTGTCCGCGGCATCGAGCACGCATTGGCCCGACGGATCGCGAATCCATGCAGAGCGGAGCGTCCATTCGCGGGGCACCGTCCAGTCATGGGCCGCGGAGCCGCTCGGTGTCTCGACGCGGTCGAGCGCGATCTCCCGGCCGATGATGTCGAGCGTCTGGCGCAGCCCCGGTCCGGCGATGCTGCGGCAGACGGGATAGAGTTCGGCGGCCCGCGCATGGATCCGCGGGCCGAGCGTTCCGGGATCGGCCGGGACGGGCCAGGCGTCGCTCCCGCCCCGCGCGTCGTCCATCTCAGGCGCTCGCGGCGAGCTGGTGGATTCCGCCCTGCGCGCGCAGGTCACCGCCGAGGATGCCGGCTTCCATCAGGCTTCGGATATGGCCGATGCGCTGATAGCGCGGGCCTTCGAACTCCGCCACCGAGAGCGGGGTCATGCGGTAGGCGGCGAGGAGCTGTTCGGCGCCGCGGCGGGCATCCCATTGCGGGATCGCCTCGGGCAGCGTCCGGGCGAGCTTGCCGAAATCGACGCGGTAGGACCGCGTGTCCGGCCCCGCGTCCGAGGCGAAGTCGAGCCGGCAATCGGGAACCACGTCGGCGACGATCTCGGCAATGTCGCGGATGCGGTAGTTGTGCCCGGTCGAGCCGATGTTGAACGCCTCGCGCCAGACCTTGTCGACGGGCGCATCGAGCGCCGCGAGAAAGGCGCGCGAGATATCCTCGATGTGGACGATCGGGCGCAGCGGGCTGCCGTCCGACTTGAGGAGGATCACGCCCTCGGTCGCGGCCCAGGCGACGAGGTTGTTGAGCACGATGTCGAACCGCAGCCGCGGCGAGACGCCGTAGGCCGTGGCCGGGCGCAGGAAGGTGGGGCAGAAACCGTCATCGGCCAGCTGCGCGATGTCGCGCTCGGCCAGAACCTTGGACCGGCCGTAGGCGGTCACCGGGTTCAGCTCGCCGGTCTCGTCGATCATCGCGTCGCCGGAGCGGCCGTAGTTGCTGCAGGACGAGGCGAAGAGGAACCGCCGCACGCCGGCGGCCTTGGCCGCCCGCGCCATGCGGACGCTGCCGAGGTGGTTGATGTCGAGCGTGACCTGCTCGTTCAGGTTGCCGAGCGGATCGTTGGACAGCGCGGCGAGGTGGATCACCGCGTCGAAGCCCGCGAGGTCCGCGGGCTCCACGTCGCGCACGTCCTTCTCGATCGTCGGCACGTCGGGCACGGGGCCGCCGGCGGCGTAGCTGCAGCGCCGGTAGAGATCGACGTCATATCCCGTCACCTCGTGCCCTGCCCGGGCGAGGATCGGCGTCATCACCGTGCCGATATATCCACGGTTGCCAGTCACCAGAACGCGCATCAACAGTATCTCCCTGCAAGAACGGCGGTTCACGCGCCGGCGAGCCGTCGCATTGCCCCCACTCTCGACCGGTTCCTCGCCCCGGCAAACACCCCCAAAAAATGCCGCCACCTACGCCTTTCAGACGAAGGGCGACCCGCCCCGGGGCCGCCGGACACCCGGGAAAGCGCGGCGATGCCGCGCCGCCCGCCGAAAGGCCGGCGCGTTGAAATACCCCCCAATTGACTACGCCATTTCGCCAAAAGGTTGAGGAGGCCCGTCACGACCCGCTGCTAGCCTCCTGCCATGAGGGGCGACTTCGGCGGCGTCCTGTCCCGAGGCCGCCAGCCGCCCGAACAGGATGGATCCCTGCATGCGTCGTGCCTTCGCCTTTGCCAGTGTCGAACAGTTCATCGTGGCGATCCTCGGGTTCGTGAGCGTCTTCGTCGTGGCGCGGCTGCTGACCCCCGAGGAGATCGGCATCTCGGCCATCGGCGTCGGCATCGGCACGATCGTCTTCACCGCCAAGGAGTTCGTCAGCTCCGAGTTCCTCATCCAGCAAAGGACGCTCACGCGCGCGGATGTCGGCACGGCGGTCACGCTTGCGGGTGTCGTCAATCTTGCGGTCGCCGCGGTGCTCTGGATCGCCTCGGGCTGGGTTGCGCAAGGCTATGACCAGCCCGGCCTCGGCGCCTTTCTCGAGGTGATGTGCCTTGCCGCGCTCTTCGAGACCCTGACGACGCCGTTCCAGGCGCTGCTGCGGCGCGAGATCGCCTTTGCCCTTCTCGCCCGGGTCAACATCGCCTCCGCCGCCGTGACCGCCGCGGTCACCATCCTCTGCGCCTCGATGGGGATGAGCTTCATGAGCATCGCCTGGGGCCAGATGGCCGGGGCCCTGGTCCGGGCCGCCTGCGCCGTTGCGCTCCGCCCCGATATCGTGACGGCGGGGATGAGCTTCGCCGGATGGCGCAACGTGCTGTCCTTCGGCGGGGTCAAGGGAACCACCACGATCATCGACCGGATCTACGAGGCGATGCCCCAGCTCATCCTTGGCCGCGTGATGCCCGTCGCCGCCGTCGGCTATTACAACCGCGCGAACCTGCTCTGCGGGATCCCCGACCGGCTGATGATGTCGGCGGTCTTCTCCTTCACCTTCCCGGCGCTTGCGGCGCGGATACGGGCAGGGGGGGACGCCAAGTCGGCCTACCTGCAGGCGCAGAGCTACATTTCGGTCCTCTTCTGCCCCGCCGTCGCGTTTGTCGCGCTGATCGCGGGCCCGCTGGTCCGCGGTGCGCTCGGCGCAGGCTGGGAGGCGGTGACGCCGATCGTGCGGATCCTCGCGATGGCCTCGGTCTTCTGGTTTCCGATCATCGTGACCCAGCCGACGCTCTTCGCCCTCGGCGCAAATCGCAGCGCGCTGGCCGCCAGCCTCACCGGCCGCGGCGCGGGGATGCTGATCCTCGGCAGCGCCAGCTTCCTCGGTCTGACGGCGCTGGCGCTGAGCCAGTTCGTCGCCATCCCCTTCTACGCCTTCGTGTCGCTCCGTGCCGTCCGCCGCCACCTGGGGTTCACCTGGGGCGAGTTCGGGCGGGTCGCGCTTCACAGCGGCGCCGTGCTTGCTTGCACGTTCCTCGGCCCCGTGGCGCTGATCGTGGCCTCGGGCGCGGGGCTGGCCTTCGGCATGTGGCAGGCGCTGGCCTGCGCGGGCCTTGCCTTCGTCGGCTGGCTCGGAGGGGTCATCCTGCTGCGCCACCCGATCCTGACCGAACTGAACATCCTCTCGCACCATGCGCTCGGCATGGTTCGCAAAACCGCCTGAGATCCCCGGAGTCCCCATGCCCAGCTTCGACGTCGTGATCCCGAACTACAACTACGGGCGCTACCTGCGGGCCTGCGTCGACAGCGTGAGGTCGCAGGACGTGGAGGACCTGCGGATCCTCATCGTCGACAATGCCTCGACCGACGACAGCCCCGAGATTGCCCGCGCCCTCGCGGCGGAGGACCCCCGGGTGGAATTGCGCCTCCGCCCACGCAACCTCGGCCCGCACGCCTCGTTCAACGAGGGCATCGATTGGGCAAGGTCGGACTATTTTCTCATCCTCTGTTCGGATGACATGCTGGTGCCGGGGGCGCTGCGACGCGCCTCCGCCGTCCTGGAGGCCCACCCCGATATCAACCTGACCTATGGACGTGTTTCGAGCATTGCAGGCGACTTATCACCATTGCCCGCCGAGAACAGTGACGCAAGCTGGGTGCCGGTGATGGGAAGCGATCTGCTGGCCGGACTATGTCATGCGGCTCGAAACTACATTGGTGGTCCCAGCGTGATCGTTCGTACATCTGTCCAGAAATCTTTAGGGCACTATTCTCAAACTCTTCGGCATGCGGATGACCTCGAAATGTGGCTGCGGTTCGCGACAACGGGCAACGCGGCCTTCCTGGACTGTATGCAGGCATATGCGCGGCGTCATCCGTACAATCAATCGTCGTCTGTTCCCAACGTGCTGCATTGGAACATGGAATTCGAAGCAGCCTTCGTGGAATTTTTCGCCGCAGACGGCGCGCGACTGTCGAATTCCGATCAACTGCGTGACGACGCGCTCAGGGTTCTGGGGGAGCGAGCGTACTGTTCCGCCGTTACGGGCGCTCTGAGGCTTGCACCTGAGGAAATTTTCAAGCTTCTGATCTATTCATTCCAGCGCAGGAAATGGCCCGCCAAGGTGTTTCCGCCGATCGGGTACATCTTGCGGCGCGCCGGTCTCATGAAGCCGCGCTCATTCGCATCGCAGATCGTCTCTTGAGTCGTGAGCGAACGTGGTGTCCAGACGACGCTGAGTGCGGATCAGGAACAAGTTGAAGATGCATAGATCCTGAATGGAAAGCCGCCGCCTGTAGTCGCGCATCGTGATTGCGGACCGACGGGCGATATTCGCGCCGTCGGCGTGAGCCATTTTGATCAGGCCAAGAATATCACGAGCGGCAAAGTTCGAGATCGAACGGGAATAATCTTGCAGCCCGAAGTCGCGCATGATCGCATCATTCTTGGATGCATACGCAAGTGAAATGGTGGGCTTCAGCATCGCCAAGCTACAGACGACGTTGTGGTACCGGCTGGCGACGACGATATCCGTCTGTGCGATCTCGTCGCGCAGGTCATCCAGTGAATTGATTTCGTTATATTCCAGCAGCGAGGAGGTCTCCTCGTCTTGCCAGCGCTTGGCAGCGTCGAGAATCTCCTCGACCGCGGTCCTGTCTTCCCGACCGCCCGTGAGAAGCCTTACCTGTGAGCCTTCTGATGTCAGCAACCGGGCCAGCAGCGTCATCTCGGAAATATAGCGTTCATATGTTTCCTGGTTGTTCGCCCCGCTTTTCGACCACCCGGAATAATTCATGACGCCAAGCCCGATGCAGGGTCTTTCTCGGGCATTACGTTTAACCCGGCGTGTTTCCTGGGACTTCTGGCGAAACACTATGTCGGGGTATACCGAGTTATTGTACGCGGAGCCGTATTCGGACATGTAATCGAGTGAGTTCTGATCCCTGTAGGAGATGTAATCGGTGCCCTTCGCCGCCGAGATGAGAAATCGACGGCTCAGCCAATTGTTGATCGGTCCAGCCCCAACGCTCACGAAGGCAACAGGCGTGCGGGCAAGCCGTGCCGCGGTCGTCCATCTCAGGAGGCAAAATGGCCACCCGAACGGAAGCTCTTTAAAGTCGTCGAGGATGCCGGTGCCGGGGACTATGATCAGGTCGCAGTCCTTTGCTGTCCTGAAGGCATACTCGAAATTCTGTCTGATGCGGTTCAACCTCGATAGCTTTGAAACGACGAGAGATCTTCCCTGGGAAAGCGACGCGGATCTCGTTATTCCGACCGCGGCCAGCCCCATGGTTGCCATAATTTCTTCGGGGCGGGAGCAGATGCACAGAAGATCTGCGTCGGGAGCGTACTCCCGAAGATATTCCGTCATGCTTTTCAATGAGCCGTCGTTTCCGATATTTCCTGAGCCAAACTGCCCCAGTAGTGCGATCTTCACGCTCGGTCTCCTGCTGGTGTCTGCGGTCCCACAGCGTGAAACCTGCAACCTGTAGCACGCGGGCAGAATATCGCTCTTCGAGGTATCGATGCGCCCCTTGGCGCGCCCTACCGCCATTGGAACTAGGGGTCTCCTCCCTTTGCGCAGAGAGCGGGAAAACCCTTACGTACTACGTTGTGCTCGACAAAGGCGCGGTAGCCAAGGGATCGGCGATCTCCGCGAGGTGAACCGGAGGATCATTTTCGTGATGAAGTTTGCATTCCTTGTCGCGCCTCATCTTGGCGGTACCTACACCGTATTCACCCAGGTGCGGGCTGCCCTGGCGCCATTCGGCATTGCAGTCGTCTGGATGGGACGCACGCGGCGTGAAAAACTCGATGTAGATCCCGACTGGTCGCCGACACTGAAATTCGGTGTGCCGCTTGCGCCAATGGAAGGCATGGATGAGGCCTCTCAGGCGAAGATGATGGCCGCTGAAATCGAGACTGCCGGTTGTGATGGAGTCTTCATCAACGTTCTCAGCGATCACGTGTCGATGAACCTCGCAAGGTACCTGCCGGAGACGCTCCTGAAGGTAATGATCGTCCACAACATCTCTCCAGGGACCTATGCCGCGGCGCGAGCGCTTCAGGGGCATGTGCATGCCACCGTTTGCGTGAGCCGGCGCATTCGCGATGACCTCGTGCGTCGTTTCAGGTTTGATCCAGTGAGGACCGTGGTGATCGACAATGCGCTTGGTCTTCCGGAAATTTCAGCGCCGCAGGTCTCCCGAGGGGTTTCCGGCCAATTGCGGGTGTTGTTCCTGGGGCGCGTGGATGATGCTTCGAAAGGGGTCTTTTGGCTACCTCGGATCTTGCGTTACTGCAGCGAGTCCACAACGTTGACCGTGGCGGGAGATGGTCCGGATCTCGCCCGCCTCCGCCGGAGCTTTGCGGGTCTCGAGCACCAGGTGAGTTTTCTTGGCGGGGTACCTCCCGACAAGGTTCCAGCCCTCCTTGCGGCGCATGACGCGCTGATCATGCCGTCGCGGTTCGAAGGTTTCGGCTACGTCTTGATCGAGGCCATGGCGATCGGCTGCGTCCCCGTGGCGTCGAACATCCCCGGGGTGACCAGCACGATCATTGAAGACAAGCGCGATGGCCTGCTGTTCCCGGTTGGAAAGTGCCGGGTCGCCGCGCAATGCCTAGATGCGCTCGCCAAGAAACCAGTTTGGCGGGAGGCGATGTCGGCAGCGGCAATTGAGAAGGTCCGGGGATACTATGGCATCGACCGCTTGGGCAGGGAGTATGCCCGGCTGATCGAGACGCTGCGCCGCGATCCACCACCGCTTCCCTCGCCGCTCCCCCTGTCGAGCTGGCGGCTGCCTCCGGGGCTGCGTCCGGGGCTGCGGACCTACCTGCCGGCACCGGTGAAGAACCTCCTGCGCACCCTCCGCGCCCGGGCCTGAGGCGCACGCGGACTACGCCTTTCGAGGGGGGCCGGGCCGAATGGGTGGATTGGTGAGAGGGGCGGGCCGCGACAATCCTGCACCGGAGTCATGGAGAGTTTCTCATGCAGATCGAAGCATTCCCCAGCGCGACATTCGGTACGGACGAGGCGGCCGCGGGCACGCCGGGCAGCGCCGAGACCTTCCCGCTCTCCCGGAATCTCCAGCGGCGGGCGCATGCGATCATTCCCGGCGGCGCGCACACCTATGCCAAGGGAGACGATCAGTACCCGCTGCTGGCGCCCGGGTTCCTCGCGCGCGGGCAGGGGTGCCGGGTCTGGGACGTGGATGGCAACGCCTATGTCGAGTTCGGCATGGGCAACCGCGCCATCGGCCTCGGGCACTGCTTTCCGCGCGTGACCGAAGCCGCGCGCAGGGCGCTGGACGTGGGCTGCAACTTCACCCGGCCGACCCCCTACGAGATCAACTGCGCCGAGACCTTCCTCGAGGCGATCCCGGCGGCGGAGATGGTCAAGTTCTGCAAGGACGGCTCGGATGCGACCTCGGGCGCGATGCGGCTGGCGCGGGCCTATACCGGCCGCGAGAAGATCGCGATCTGCGCGGACCATCCGTTCTTTTCGACCGACGACTGGTTCATCGGCACGACCCCGGTCGACGGCGGGATCCCCGAGACCATCAAGTCGCTGACCCTGTCCTTCCGCTACGGCGATCTCGAAAGCGCCCGCGCCCTGTTCGAGCGCCATCCCGGCGAGATCGCCGCGGTGATCCTCGAGCCGGCGCGCGGCGATGACCCGCCGCCGGGCTACCTGTCCGGCCTGCGGCAGCTGGCCCACGAGAACGGCGCGCTCTTCGTTCTGGACGAGATGATCACCGGCTTCCGCTGGGCGCGGGGCGGCGGGCAGGAGGTCTACGGTGTCGAGCCCGACCTGTCCTGTTTCGGCAAGGCCATGGCCAACGGCTTCTCGGTGTCGGCGCTGGCCGGCAAGCGCGAGGTTATGCGGCTCGGGGGGCTCGATCACGTCGATTTCCCGCGCGTCTTCCTGCTTTCGACCACCCACGGGGCGGAGACCCATGCCCTCGCCGCCGCGGCCGAGACGATGCGGGTCTACCGGGACGAGCCGGTGATCGCGCATGTCCACGCCATGGGCAGGCGGCTGCGCCTCGGCGCCGAGGAGGCGATCAGGCGGCACGGGCTCACCGGCCATGTCGGCATCGTCGGGCGGGATTGCTGCCTTGCCTACCAGACGCTCGACGCGGAGGGCGCGCCCTCGCAGGCCTTCCGCTCGCTCTTCCTGCAGGAGACGATCCGCAGGGGGATCCTCGCGCCGTCGCTGGTGGTCAGCTACAGCCACAGCGAGGCGGATGTCGATTTTGCCGTCGCCGCGATCGACGGCGCGCTCGGCGTCTATGCCCGGGCGCTGGAGGACGGCGTCGAGAGGCACCTCGTGGGCCGGCCCTCGCAGGTCGTCTACCGCCGCTACAACACGCCCGATGGCCTCGCGCCGGGCAAAAGGTGATGTGGGGGAGGTGGGGCTGCGCGCTTCTGCTGGTCCTTGCCGGGCTTGTCGCGGCGCATGACACGCAGGCCGCCGATCCTGCCGGAAAGGGGCCGGCGGCCTTTCCCCTCGCGGTGTCCGGCGATGGCAGCCATCTTGTCGACCGGGACGGGCTGCCCTTTCTCGTCAACGGCGACACCGCCTGGTCGCTGATCGCCGAGCTGACCCTCGAGCAGGCCGAGGTCTACCTGCAGGACCGCAAGGCGCGCGGCTTCAACGCCTTGCTGGTCAACCTGATCGAGCATGAATTCAGCACCAATGCCCCGGCCAACGCCGAGGGTGTCGCGCCTTTCGAGTTGCCGGGGCGTTTCGACATGCCCGACCCGGCCTATTTCGCCCATGCCCATGCGGTCCTGCAACGCGCGCGGGATCTGGGCTTTCTCGTCTTCCTCGCGCCCGCCTATGTCGGGGTGAACGGTGGCTCGCAGGGCTGGTGGCAGGAGATGACCGAGGCGGGGCCCGAACGGCTTGCAGGCTATGCCGGTTATCTCGCCCGGACCTTCGGCGATCTCGACAATATCGTCTGGACCCATGGCGGGGACTGGGATGTGCCGGACAAGACGCTCGTCACCGCCATGGCCGAGGCCATCGACGCCGCGCAGCCCGGTGCGCTTCAGACCGTGCATTCGAACCGGGATACCGTCACGGCCGCGTTCTGGCGGGGCGCGCCGTGGCTCGACCTCGACACGGCCTACACCTACGGCGACACCGGCGACAAGGTCGAGGAACACCTCGCCGGCGGCTTCGGCCTGCCGGTGGTCCTGATCGAGAGCCGCTACGAAAACGAACGGGACGCCACCCCCCGGTCGCTGCGCAAGGCGGCTTACGGCGCGATCATGGCGGGGGCGGCCGGGCAGGTCTTCGGCAACAACCCGATCTGGCATTTCACCCGGCAGGGCCTCTTCGCCGCGCCGCGCGACTGGCGGGAGGAGCTGTCCAGCCCCGGCTCGGTCAGCATGACGCACCTGCGCGAATTCTTCGAGGCGATCCCCTGGTGGACCCTGCGCAGCGACGCCGAAACCGCGCTCTGCGGCGCGCCGAACGTGCTCGCCGAGGTCGACTGCGCCGCGGCCCCGGACGGCCGGCTTGCCGTCGTCTACTCGCCCCGCGTCCAGCCGCTGCACCTCGCGCCCGCCCCGCTCGCAAAGGTGCCGTTCTGCGCCCACTGGGTCGACCCGCGCAGCGGCACCAGCCAGACGGCGATGCCGCCCGCGCTGCCCGGCCCACAGGGTTTCGACCTTCCGCCCCCCGAGACGGCCGACGACGACGAGGACTGGCTGCTCCTGCTGCTGGCCTGCGAGGATGACCCGTTCGCCAAGGGCTGAAGGCGCGGCTGTCGGAACGTTCGGGGCTCGATGCGGGCGCGAAGGAATTCTCGGAACCAATCAGCGCCATGGCCATGATCCGCGGGCAGCCATTCGACGTTTGGCAGGCTGCCGTTCAGCGCTCGTGCGCCGAAATGATTGCGCATCTGCCCGGTTCGGACGACCAGATCCAGCAGATATCTTCGGAGGGCGTGACGCCGTCCGAAGGCCACTTCGCGTGGCCGAAGCTGGGGACCTGACCGAACTGTCTATAGACCGGTCACGGAGCCCGGCTTAGTTTTTCCTTAATTTAGTTACGTTCGGCGTGGCGCCCGCAAGGGGATTATGGCCACCAAAATGCAGGAGGCCGCATGCGCCTTTTCCCGCTTTCGCTCCAGTGTCGACATGCATCCGTGCTGATCCTGATCGGCATGCTGTGGGTGCTCGCGGTGAAGCAGGGACAGGCCACGGCCATCGATGATTACGTCATCGCGGCGGGGGATGAGCTGCAACTCGACTTCCTCGATGACATCGCAGAGCCTGCCGTTCTCAAGGTCGGGAGCGCCGGAGAGGTTCTGCTTCCCTATGTCGGAACGCTCGACCTCGCCGGCCTTACGCTGGGCAGCGCGCGCGATCTGCTGACCGCGACCTACGTCGAGAAGGAGATTTTCCTGCATCCTCAGCTCGATCTTTCGGTGGTCAACCACCGAAAGGTCGCAGTGCTGGGCGATGTCCAGAAGCCGGGCTTCTACGATTACGCCGCCGAACTCACAGTCGAGCAGGCGATCGGCCTCGCGGGGGGCGTGATCCGGCAGATGGACAGCGAAGCACAGCGGGCACTGCAGCGGATCGCGCTCGAGGGTGAACTCGCGGCAACGGAGAATTCGCTTGCGCTCGAGGCGGTTGCGGCCGCGCGGATCACCGCGCAGCTCGCGGGCCGAGACGAGATCGCGGTTCCCGCCTCGCTCGGCAACGGTTCGGTCGAACCCGCTCTTGTCGACCAGATGGTCGCGCAGCAACAGGACATCATCTCGGAAGAGCGGGCGTTCCACGCGACCGACCGCAACCTTGTCGAGCGGGGGGTCGAAGAGGCGAAGCTGCAGATCGATCTCACAGAAAAGCAGATCGAGGCGCAGGAGGCGCAGATCGTCTCTTATGAGCAGGAAGTGAAACGCGCTTCGGAACTGGTGAACAGGGGCCTGATGGCAGAGCCGGTGCGCGCACAGATCCTGCGGCAGATGACCGACGAGCGTTCGGTGCTGCTGCAGCTTCAGGCGGGGCAGGCCTCGCGCCGCCGCGATCTGACCGCGCTGAACCGCGAATTGCTGCAACTCGACTACCGGCGCATGCAGGGCTGGCGTACCGAGATGTCCGACAGCCTGCTGCGCGCGGCCAAGCTGCGCGAGACGCGGCGCTCTCTGGGCGAGCGCCTCGCGCTGGTCAAGGACTGGTCGCTGCGCACGCGTGAAGGCGAGGAGACCTCGCGCATCGTGACGCAGGTCCGGCGGCGCGAGGCCGGCAGCGGCATGGAGACCCGTGAGCTCGGCGAGACGGATCAGCTGTTGCCCGGCGACGCGCTGATCGTGCGGATCGAGCTGCGCGATCCGGCGCTGGCGGGCGAGGTGTCGCAATGAACCGGATGAAGCCGCGTCCGGCACCTGGATACCCGATCCGGCTCCCGCACCGGCCCGAGCCCGAGGGGCTCGATCTCGGCGCGGTCTTCGGGGCGCTCGGGCGCAGCAAGTGGCTGATCCTCGGCTGCACCCTGGCGGCCACCTCCACGGGGTTCCTGGCGCTCTCCGACATCCGGCCAAGCTATTTCTCGTCGGCGGAGGTGCTGCTCGACACCCGGCAGGAACGCGTCGTCGGTGTCGAGCAGGTTGTATCCGATCTCAACGTCACGAATTCGGTCGTCGCGGGCGAGATCGCCGTGCTGCGATCGAACCTGCTCTTGGGCCAGGTCGTGGACGAGCTCGATCTCATGTCGCACCCGGACTTCGACCCGGACCTTGCCGACGACGAGAGCCTGCTCGGGCGCGCGGGCGTTGTCCTGCGCACCTGGCTTGCGGGCTTCTGGTCGGGCGTGAGCGCCCCGGAACCCATGCCGGAAGCCGAGAACCAGTCCGACGAGGACGGCAAGCTCAGCGAAGCGGATGCGCGCAACATCGTGATCTGGAAGGTGCGCAGCGGGATGACCGTCTACCAGAGCGGCATCTCCTACGTGATCTCGATCTCCATGGCGGCGCATGACCCCAAGGTGGCCTCCGATATCGCGAACGCAGTGGCGCGCCAGTACATCCAGGACCAGCTGCACGCCAAGCAGGCGGCAACTCAGCGCGCGATCGAATGGCTCGATACGCGTCTCATGCAGCTCCAGAAGCAGTTGCAGGACGCCGAGGACGCGGTCGTCGATGCGCTGGCGCAGCAGGTCGTCGAGGACGGCGGCAACGAGGAGGGCGTCTCGCAGCAGCTGGGCGAGATGAACCGATCGGTGGTCGCGGCGCGCAATGACAGGGCGGCGGCGGAGGCGCGGCTGACCCACGTCCAGCAGATGCTGGCCGAGGACGGGCCCGAGGTCGCCGCCGCCTCGCTCAACACCGCGCGGCTGACCGCGCTCGACTCGGAGCTTGCCAGCATCACCCGCGAGCGGGCGAAGCTCGCGACCCGTCTTGGCCCGCGCCACCCCGACCTGCTGTCGCTCAACGTCGTGTTCGGCGACCTGATGCGCGATCGCGCCGCGGCGATCAGGGCCGGGGTGCGCGAGCTGGAATCGGAGGTGGCGCAGGCCGAGGGGCGGCAGCTTGCCATCGAGAAGGACATCGGCAAGGCGCAGGCGCTGAAAGTCGATCTTCTGCGCTCCTCGATCCGGATGAACCAGCTCGAACGTTCGGCCAACGCCATGCGGCAGGTCTACAACAGCTTCCTCTCGCGCTTCCAGGAAACGACGCAGCAACTCGAGTTCCAGCGGCCCGATGCCCGGATCATCTCCGAGGCCGAACCGGCGCTCGCCCCGTCGCGCCCGCGCAAGCCGCTCGTGCTTGCCGTCTCGGTCACGCTCGGGGCGATCCTCGGGGTCACGATCGCGCTTATTCGCGAAGCGATGAACCGCACGGTCCGGACCGCCCAGGAGCTTTCCCAGCTTACCGGCCTTCCGGTGTTCGGCACACTCCCCACCGTCCGCTGGCGCGGGCGTGGGGGCGGTGCCGCGTGGCAGCGCGCGCGGCTGAGTTCCAGGAAGGTGACGGCCTACGCGGAAGGGCTGAGACTGCTTCGCTTCGGGCTCATGAACGATCCGGAAAATGGCTGGCCGCGGGTGGTCATGCTGACCGCGCCGGAACGCGGCGCCGGATGCTCGACGACCGCGCTTGGCCTTGGCCGGACGCTGGTGGACATCGGCCAGCGGGTCGTGCTGCTCGATGCCGACTTTCACCGTCCGTCGCTTGCGCAGCTCTTGCAGGTGCCGGTGCGCGGGCCGGGCGTCGTCGAATACATCGCGGGTCAGGCCGAGGTGTCTGACATCGTCATCGCTGACGCCGAGCCCGGCCTTGCGCTGGTCCGCGTCGCGCCGAGCAGCGGGAGCGTCGCCGACATGCTGTCGGCCCGGCGCTTCGGCACGCTGCTCGATGAACTTGTGGCGCGGTATGATGTGGTCATCATCGACGCCCCGCCGGTCTCGGGCCTCGCGGACACGACCGTGATCGCCGGACTGACCGACGCCGTCGTCCTCGTCGCGAGGGCACGCGGGTCGAACCGCGCGGAAATCAGCGCGGCCGTTGCCGCGCTCAGGACGGCGGGCGCGGTGGTCTCGGGAACCATTCTGTCGCGTGCGGACAGTCGGGCCGTTGCCAATGGCACGGTGGCCGCACCCGACCCCATTTTTTCGAGGGAGGTGGAATTTCATGCCTGACGGAGCACCAGTCGCAGCCGGCACCATTCCTGTGCAGGGCGAGCAACGCAACTTCATCCTGCAACCTCCGCGCCGCGTTGCGATAGTCCATTACTGGCTCATCGGGATGCGCGGCGGCGAGCGCGTGGTCGAGGAGCTTCTGAAACTCTATCCCGACGCGGATCTCTTCACCCACGTTCTCGATCGCGCGAAGCTGAGCCCCGAGTTGGCGGCGCGGACGGTGACCGAGACCTTCGTCGGCCGGTTGCCCGGGGCGCGAAAGCATTACCCGAAATACCTCAGCTTGATGCCGCGCGCCCTCGAGGAACTCGATCTGAGTGACTACGACCTGGTGCTGTCGTCGGAGTCGGGGCCGTCGAAAGGTGTCTTGCCCCGACCCGACGCGACCCACCTGTGCTACTGCAATTCCCCGATGCGCTACATCTGGGACCATTACTACGGCTACCGCGACAGCCTTTCGGGCCCGATGGGCTGGGCCAAGAAGCGCTATTTCTCGCAACTCGCGCACCGCCTGCGGCAGTGGGATGTCTCTTCCGCGGCGCGGGTGGACCGTTTCGTCGCCAATTCCCGCTTCGTCGCGGGGCGCATCGCGCGGTTCTACGGTCGCGACGCCGGCGTGGTGAATCCCCCCGTCGACCTGGAAACCTACCACCTTGGCGATGCGGGCTCGGGCGTGCCGCAGTCGGACCGGGACTACTATCTCTTCGTCTCGGAACTCGTGCCCTACAAGCGGGCCGATCTCGCGGTCGAGGCATTCCGCGGGCTGAAGTTCCCGCTCAAGGTGGTCGGGCAGGGCGAAGAATACAAACGCCTCTCGAAGATCGCGCCGCCGAACGTCGAGCTCCTTGGGCGGGTCGACTCTCTGGCCGATCTCTACCGGGGCGCCCGCGCGCTGGTCTTCCCCGGCGAGGAGGACTTCGGGATCGTTCCGGTCGAGGCGATGGCCTGCGGCACCCCGGTCATCGCCTACGGGCGCGGGGGAGTGCGGGACTCGGTCTTGCCGGATGTGACCGGCACATTCTTCGAGGAGCAGAGCGCTGCGTCGCTGCGCGCCGCGGTCGTCGACTTCGATGCGCGGCGGCAGAAGTTCGATCCGGTCGCCATTGCCGAACACGCAGGCAAGTTCGGGGCGGCGCGTTTCCGCGCCGAATTCGCCGACGAGGTGACCGCCGCCCGGACGCGTCAGATGCTGCGCTTCGCGACTTAGGGGCGGGTGGGCAGCACCGGAAGCAGCAGCGAAGACGCCCCGGCCTCGCCGGCGAAATGCACGGTGTTGCGCGCCTTGCGCGGGATCTTCGCCAGATAGTTCGGGCCGCCGGTGTTCAGGTTGCGCTCGAGCCGCGGAAAGCTCGCGGAGCTCAGGTGCAGCCCGATGCGGTGTCCCCGCGCGATCTCGTAGGCGATCGGCGCGAAACTCAGGCTGGCCCGCGTCGGCTTTCCGGGCTCCAGAAGTTCGGGCCTGTCAAACCCGTTCCTGTAGCGCATGCGCAGCGCGCCACTCTGGATCGCGACCTGCGTTCCGTCGGGCGCCAGGTCGATGAGAACCGCGATGAGATCGGTGTCGGGCGCATCGGAGGAAAAGGCGATCTCGGCGGTGATGTCCCCAGCAAGGGTGATGGCGTCGTCGAGCGGGTCGGTGACGAAGGTGAGCACATCATCGCGCGCCCTGTTCGGGCTCTGGTCGAGCGGACCGGCACGCAGATCGAGGCCGCCGGTGCAGCAGATCGGACCACCGATCGAGGGGGTCGGGTCGGCGGGATCGTAGAGATAGCTCTTCGCCCCGCCGTCCGGGGCGTCAAGGCTCAGCGTCCCGATCCCGCTGTCCGCCGCGCCGAGATAGAGCCGGAGCGGGCGGGCGTCACGCGGAGGCCATTCCTCCGAGGTCTCCCAGCGGTTCGCGCCGAGCACGAAGAAGGTGTATTGCGCCAGCTCCGGCATCGGTCCGTCCCGCAACCAGTGGTCCAGCCAGGCGTCATAGAGCGTTTGCAGGTCGAGTCCCGCGTCGAGCGCGACCGGCAGGTCGCCGACGATGCCATCGACGAAGGGGGCATCGAAGCTGCAGTGCAGGCCGGGCCCGATCAGCACGTGCTGATGCAGCCGAGCGGTCTCGGTGACGGCGTTGCGGCGCATCAGGGCCGCGCTTTCGAAGGTGCCGCGTATGGCGATGTCGTGCCATGTGTTGACGTGCAGCGCGGGCGCCGCGAACCGGTCGTCCCCGGTGAGGTAGCCGAGATCGCGCCAATAGTCGGGGTTCTCGAAATTGGCGAGGAAGTCCTCGTAGTCCGTGGGGTCGCGCCGATGACGCGAGACCAGCGTGCCCGACGGCAGTTCCGCGATGACCCGGGCCGGATCCACCCCGGCCGGCGCCATGTGCTCGGGCGTCTTGCCGCCCGCTTCCGAGAACCACCCGTAGGCGGCTGCAAGATTGGGGATGCCGCCCTCGAAGACGCCGAAATAGGCGTGCGAGGCGCCGCCCGATCCAATCGCACCGCCGGCCCCTTCGGCGATCATGGCCGCCAGATGCGGATTGCGGGTCTTGGACTGGATGAGCTGGATTTCCCCGAGCGCCGAGCAGCCCGCGGTTGCGACACGGCCGTTGGACCAGTCCTGCGCGGCGATCCAGTCGAGCGTCGCCGCGCCGTCCTCGGCGCCGTTGCGATAGGGCGCGAAGACCCCTTCCGAGCCATGGCGGCCCCGCATGTCCTGGATCACCAGCGCGTAGCCGCGCGGCCCGTAGGCCTCGACCCACCAGGTCGCTCCACCGAAGCCGCTGCGGCCGTAGGGCAGGCGTATCAGCAGGGCGGGCAGCTTGCCGCCGGCGTTGCGGGGCAGGTAGACGTCGGTCGCGAGACGCACGCCGTCCGGCATCTTGACCATGATCCCGCTGTGCAGGTCGAGCCCGGCACGCAGCAGCAGCGCCTTGCGCATGGCGTCGTGGCCGATCGAGAGCAGCTCGTCTGACCGCAGCGCGCCGGCGAGGGCCGCGGTCGCCGCCAGCGCCGCGCCGAACCACGCGAGACGGATCACCGGGGTGTCTCCGATCCCGCGCCCCTGCGAAAGACCCCTGCCATTCCGTGGCCCCGGGCACGAGGCGCTTCCGGCCCCGACCGCAGGCCTGCGCTGTCAGGGCAGGCTAGATCGCACATAGGAACGCGTCCGCGAACTCCACCGTGCCGTCGATGCCGGTGAGATCGAGCATCAACCCGATCTGAAGGCTGCCCTCGGGCATCCGCCCAGAGGTTGCCGCCGACGGGTGGGTGTCGTTGCTGTCACCGAGAAAGGTCTTCCAGTCAGGACCGACCTTGAACGCCCAGCCGTTGCCGATCGGTGTCCGGACATCTCCGGCCAACGCCTGCAGCGCCAGCCTCAGCTCGCCCTGCACGTCGGAGCGCATCCTGAGATGCACGCCGACCTCGCTGCCGGGCCTGGCGCGGCCGACAAGCCAGATATAGCGGAAGCTCTGCGACGCCTTGAAGCTCGGGTTGGTGGTGGGGAACATCTGGAAGCCGCCGCCCGGACCGTCGCTGGCGCGCAGGTCGAGCGGCATCGGGCCGAGCAGGTTGCGCCCTTGCGCGAATTGCACGATCGGCGCGATGTGCCGCGGACGGCGGCCCCGCATGAGCGCGGTGTCCAGCCGTCCCGGTCCGCCGGCCAGCGCCCCGCTTTGCGTGCGCAGGTTGTAGGGCGTGACCTCGCGGAGCGACGCTGTCGCCGCGGGCGAGCGCAGTTCGAAGATGTGGTCGCAGAGATTGCCGGCCTCGAAGTCGTTGCCGGTGACGCTGAACGAGCCGCCGTCGACGGCGACGTTGCCGATGCCGAGGTCGACCAGCGGCTTGTCCGCGGCCTTGGGGCGGTTCATCTCGACGTGGCACCCCACGAGGTTCAGCTGGCCCGTCCCGACAAAGACCTGATCGGCGAAGTCGATCGAGGTCCCGAAGAAAGAGATCTCGGCCCCGTTGTTAAGGATCGCGATCCGGCCGCCGTCGATCACGCCGCCCTGGAACGAGATGAGTTCCCCCGCGTCTTCGAGGCCACCGAGGAAATGCACGCCGACACCGCAGTTGATCCGCATCGCGGTGCCGCGCAGAAGATAGCAGCGGTGCGACAGCACCAGCCCGGTGTCAAAGCCGCGTACGGTGACGTTCTGCATCTCGATTCGGGCCGAACGCGCCATGGCGAAGGATTCAAAGCGCATGCCATGCAGGGCGGTGCCGGCGCCGGGGCCAACGATCTCGATCCCCTCCATCCACTTGTGCCCGTATTGCGGACTGGTCTCGCCGGAGGAGATGAGCACGCACTCGCGCAGCCCGTGATGGCTGACTGTCAGGCTTTCGAGGCGCACCGCGGAGCCGGTCTCGAGCGTCAGCCGAACGGCCTGCTGGGGCCCGGTGACTTCGAAATAGAAGGGTCCCGGAGAGGCTGCAACCAGTGTTGCGAGCGGCTCGCGGCCCGGCGCGAGCATGGCGATCCGGAGCGACGGGAAGTCCTCGCTGCCCTCCAGCGCGCCGATCGTCGCGCTTATGCGGTAGCGCCCGTCGCCGGGCAGTTCGAGGTCGAGCGACAGCGTCTCGCCGCCGCCATCGTCGCACATCAGGGCCCCCGCATCCCGGCGCCACCCGGCGGAGGGCACGATGTTGTCCAGCGTCGCGACGGGATCGCTGGCCGGGGGTTCCGGCATGGCGGAGTAATCGAGCCGCGCACCGGAGCCGCGCAGGGCCACGCGGGTCGGGTCGATGCGCAGGATCGAGAGGCAGCGGTGGACGGCATTGCCAAGTTCGACGGCAAATGGTCCGAACTTCCGGGCATGATCGCAGGCGCGCTGGATCGCGAGGCTCTGGTCCTCGCCATCCTCTGGACGCGCAAACCAGCCGGGATGCAGCGCCCCGTCGAAACCGCATCTCTTCCAGTGGCGACCGTCCGGGCCGGAAATGTGCACGACACCGTCCGCCTCGCCGTCCGGGAGGGTGCTCTCGAACCAGCCCTGCCCGGGGATGAACATTGGCTGACCGGTGGCGGGTGTCGCGGTCAGGTCCTCGAGGCGGAGCACCGCGGGGATCGGATTGGCGGTCGCGGGGCGCGCATCGGACAAGCGCGTGGCGACCGCGGCGAGCAGCCCGCCTCCCAGAAGCATGATGCGGCGCGAGATCATCCTGTCTCCTCCTCAGCCCGCGGCACGGGCGACTTGAGTGTCGGTATGCCTGCCCGCCGGGCGGGCAAGCTGCGTGTAGAGACGCAGGTGCGCCTCGATCCAGTCCGGAAGCCCGTGCCCCAGGCTTTCCCGGGTGTCGCGCGCGGCGCGGGCGAGCCGCGCGACGAGCGCATCGTCATCGCGGACACGGCCGATCACGGCGGCCAGTGCATCGGCGTCGCCGGCGCGGAACATGATGGCAGCGCCGGTCCCGGCCAGTTCGGGGGCGGCGAGGATCGCGTCCGAGAGGATGAGCGGGAGCCCCGTCGCCGCGGCTTCGAAGGCGGCAAGGCAGAAGGGCTCGGGGCTCTTGGTGCCGACGATCACGGCCCGCACCGTCTGCATCGCCTTGCCGATCGTGTCGCGGTCGGTCCAGCCGTGGTAGGCATGTGAGGGATGCCGCCGGACCATCTCGTCGAGATCCTCGCCGCCGCCGAAGAAGTCGATCCTGAGGCCGAGGCGCTCGCCGGCCGCGGCGATCTCGAAAACGCCCTTCAGCTTCTGGATCCGCCCGATGTGCACGAAGCGGCGCTGCGCTTCCGGGGCGGGGACAGGGCTTGCAAACGCGGTGACTGGATTGCGGATCACGTGCATGTGGGCGGGCGTTATGGCGCGGCGCAGCAGCGGCACGGTCGCCTCGTGGATCGTCACGAACCTGGCAAAGGGAAGATGTGGACGCAGCTTGCGCTGGAGCACGCCCTGCCGTGCCGCGCGCCAGAGCTTGTGGCTGTAGCTGCGTTTGTCGCAATTGACCGCGATGCAGCCGGTCGAAAGTGGGGTCCGCCCGCAGATCTCATCGCGCTGGAAGTCGAGATAGGCGCCGTTCGGGCAGGCGAGGAAGAAGTCGTGCGCATGAATGACGAGGCGGTCGCGGACCGGGGCGAGGGCGTCGAACACCGAGGGCGAGAAGATGTTTGACCAGTTGTGGAGGTGGTAGACCGTGCCGGGCGTGTCATTCTCCGAAATCCAGCGCCCGACGGCCGCGGCCGCCGTGCGGTTGTCGAGGCCGCGGAGCGCCGCGCTGCGGGCCGGGCCGTCGAGCAAGGCATGCCCGCCGATCGCAACCGGCTCGACACCCTCCGGCAGGCCCTGCTCGATCGTGTCACCGGCGATGAAGGTGACGCGCAGCCCCCGCGCGGAAAGCCCCGCCGCGAGCGTGGTCGCGAGATATCCTGCCCCGCCCTCGGCGCGGGAGAAATCGTTGAGAAGGACGATGCGATCAGGAGCGGCCATCGTGACCACCGCCAAGGTCGAGAATGCGCCTCGGATCGCTCCTGCGGCGCAGCAGGTCGACCAGCGCCAAGGCGTTGCCGCGCAGGCGGCCGCGTCGATCCACCCAGGGCTCCGGCAGCAGCGACTTCGCGACGTTGGCCATGATGTTCCGCGAGATGAGCGCCAGCGCGTGTGACGGCCGCATCGTCGCGCGTTGGATCAGGTAGACCGGGTTGGCCACCTGGCTGTAGCCGAAGCGAAGCCCGCTCTGGCGGCCGCCCTTGACCCCGAGATGGACGCCGCGAAGGTCCGGAGCGCGGACACAAAGACCGTGGGCGGCCACGCGGCGGCAGAAATCCACGTCCTCGAGCCAGCCATACAGCGGCAGGTTCTCGTCGAAGCGCAATGCGTGACGCCGGATCGGCGCGCAGCGGAAGGCCATGTTGCAGCCATAGGCGTTGTTCACCTCTTCGAGCTCTGCATCAGCCGCGAAGTCCTGCCTTCGCCCGAGCAGGTGGCGCGCGTAGTCGGCGCTGAGCCCGGCGTTGTTGATGCCGTCCGCGATCACGGTGCCGGTGGCCACGCAGACATCCGGCCGCTCGGAAAAGAGCTGTTCGAGCCGTGCGAGATAGTCCTGCGCCATGACGAAATCATCATCGAGAAACAGCACGAGGTCCTCGTCGCGCAGCGCGTCGAGCACGGTGTTGCGTTGCCGTGTGAGGCCCCTGTCGCCGATCAATGCCTCGACCGGCAGGGTGCTGCGGCCAAGCGCGTCGCGATCGACGTCGTCCCGGCCTGCAAGCGATAGAATGACGCGGTCCGGCACCCGGATCTGCCGCTGCAGGTCGAGAAGCGTCTGGCCGAGCAGCTCGGCGCGTCCGGTGCTTGCGAATGCCACCGCGATCTTCATGCGGCCCCCAGCATCTTGGGCAGGCCCCCGAACACCACGGCGGCACGCTCCGTTCCGGCGGGGCGGAGCTTGGAGCGCAGGATCGCGGAGCGCGTGCGGGCCACGGACCGCCGCCAAGCCTTGGATTCCGCCGCGCTGACAAACAGTCCCACGATCCGTGCCCTCGGGATGTCGCGGTATTCGTCTCCGCCACGCATGGGGTCGAGATGCATGTCCCCGGGCGCACTCATTGATTTTACGAAGGCAATTTCGCCGCGTGGGGATCTGCCGGTGAAGCCGCGCGGGGCCTTTGCTGCCACCGCGAGGGCCGCAAGAAAGATCAGCGGCACGCCCGGGTCGGGCACCGTGGAGGCCAGCAACATCGAGGTCAGGCAGGCCAGCGCGGCGACCCGCGCGCTCGACAGGACCGACGCCTGCCCCTCGGAAGCCCGCCCGCCGAAGGCGGCCCAGAGGAAGGCCAGGAAGGCGGCGGTGCCGATCAGCCCGACGCTGCCCAGCAGGACGAAGATCAGGCCGTTCGATCGCAGCGATCCCGTGCCCGCGCCCAGCCCCCAGGTGTCGCGCAGGGCCTCGAGGCCGCCCATGGCCCAGGCGGTGCGCTCCATTCCGGACGAGCTCTGCGACTTGTCGAGGACCAGGTTCTGCACGACCTTGCCGATCATGTCCGGCGCGGTGGTGAAGAGAAGCATGCCCGAGATCGTCAGGGTGATCCCGAAGAGACCCGCGGCGGCAAGTATGAGCGTCTTGCGCGACACGCGCCGGGGCATCGCCGCCAGCGCCTGCGGCCCCAGCACCAAGCAGGTCACACCCAGCGAGATGATCCCGGTCGAAGACAGCGCCATCAGCGTGAAGCCACCATTGGCCAGGGCCAGAGCGGCATGCCCGAGCCGCCGCTCGCGCAGACTGGCGGTGGCGAAGAAGGCGCAGAACATCGAACTGGCGGCGCCGAAGCTCGAGGCCTCCGAAAAGCCGCCGATCACCCGCGGTACGCCGTTAACGGTGGCTTCGTTGGACAGCGAGTAGCCGGCGGTGCGGATGATCGACAGCAGCGGATCGAGCGCCAGAAGGTCCATCGCGCCCAGCAGGACATTGAGGCCGGCTCCGAACGCGAGGCACCGGACACCGAAGGCCGTACCATGCCTGGCCAGCACGTGGCTTGCGATCACGAAAAGACCGCAGGCGATGAGCACGTAGAGGGTCTGGGAGATGTTCGAGTTGCTGGGTCCGAGCCAGACCTTTTCCCAGGAAAAATGAATGCTGACCTTCACGCCGGTCGCGCCACGCGACAGGGCAAAGACCATCAAGTCGCCCTGGAACAGGCGCACCAGCACGGTGGCAGAGAACACGGTATAAATCGCGAAGAGTGCAAGGATCAGCGTTGCGGGCTCGATCGGCACTCGGTCGCCCCGGATCAGCCGCGCAACCAGCGCGATGGATCCCAGTCCGATCAGCGTCGCGGCGCAAAGGTTCACCGCCAGAAGCGACAGGCCGCCCACGGAGGGCAGCCCGACCACCGAGAACATGCCGAAGGGGATCATCGCCACCATGAGCATGAGCACGTTCTGAGCCCCCCGGACCGCAAAGAGAGCGAGGATCGCAAGAAAGACGATCGAGGCGGGGTACAGCTGCAAAACGGGACTCCGTTCGAGACGGGTGAGACCCGCGGGCCGCGGGCACCTTGCTGTGGGGTTGGGATGGGCGGCAGGCGCCGGGTGCGCAGGGCGCTGCGCAACGAGTCCAGACTCCCATGGCCGGTCGAGCCGGTAAATAGACCAATGGATCAGTCCATCCGGGAAAGGCGCTCGACGCCATCGTCGCGGATGCCGAACACCCCCGCCCCGCCTTTATTTTTCGCATTTCTTTCAGAATGATCGCGGATCCGCAGGGAAGAACATGATCGTTTTGTTAGCTACCGAATCCACCGTCGAAAGCCGATCATAAGTTGACGTTCCATAAAGGAGGTGACGATCTTTATGAGATCCTCCTTGGCCATATTCTTCATGAGTTCGGAAATGTTATTTTTCTAGGGGCGCTGTAATTAATTCTTCATGGCGAATATTTTTTCGAAACGAATTTCGACATGACGGCGAGTCATCCGGAGGCTTTATCTTGATTATTTCCCGACTTTCTAAAATGCCGTGGTATTACCAAGGAATGCGCGATGCTCTACCCCAATCGCGCTGGATTTCATTTATTCCGAGCGTGCGGCGGTCGATCGCCATGACCGCGGTCCTGCTCCGGCCCGCCCTCGTCCGAGAAGGCGGCCGCTGAGATGACCGCAACCGATCCCGGAACCCAAGCCCCGGATCTTCAGGTGGACAGCGCGGCGCCGGTCGCGGCCGCAGGCCGCGGCACCGCGGCGGATGCCGCGGCGATCATGCTCGAGCGGATCTTCTCGCAAGTCGCGCAACTGATGGTCTTTGTCTACGCGGCCCGGGTGCTGGGCCCGACCGAGTTCGGGGTCTTCGCGCTCGCGTCGGCCTGCGCCGTGCTTCTCTTCCGGGTCGCCGAGATGGGGTGGTCGCCGTTCATCATGTCGCGCGGAGATGACTGGCTGGTGGTCCAGCAGGTCCTTTTCGTCGCGATCATGTCCGGGATCGCCTTTGCCGCGGTCGGTGCCTGCGCGGTGCTGCTCGCCGGGCTGGACCAGGACCTCAGATCGCTGATGATGCTCTTCGCGGTCTGGATCGCGCTGGCCAATGCGGCGTCGGCGCAGAAAGCCGTGCTCACCTGGGCGGCACGCATCCGAAGCTCGGCGCTGTCGGAGATCGCCGGCGAGGCCGTCGGTCTCGTCGTGGCGATCGCTGCGCTGAAGCAGGGGGCAGGGGTCTTCGCGCTGGTCTACGGACGGCTCGCCTGCCAGCTGGTCGTACTCTGCGTCACCTTCGCTGTCACGCGCCGGGCGCCCCGGCGTGGCCTTCCTGGGCCGATCATGCGCGAGCTCGCGCATTTCTCGCTGCAGTACCTGTCGAGCCGGATTCTCGTCAACGTCCGGCTCCAGTTCAGCACGCTGATCGTGGGGGTCTTTCTCGGTCCGACCATGGTCGGATTCTTCCGCGCAGCGGAGCGGGTTGCCGGAAGCGTCACCGAACTCATCTATGTGCCGGGGCAGGTGCTCGCCTGGCAGCATTTGCGCCGGGCGCGCAACGGCGGGACGGCGGAGACGCGCATGGCCCGCATTTCGCAGACGCTCGTGCGCCAGTGCACCGTGCTGACCGCCCTCGGCGCCCCGTTCCTGGTCTGGCTTGCCGTGTTCAACGACGAGATCGTGCGGGGCCTCTTCGGTGCGGGCTGGGAGCCTGCGGGGATGCTGCTGATGATCCTGGCACTGGGTCGGCTCCCCATGTTTCCGGGCGTCTTCATCGAACCCTTCCTGACGATAATCGGCGCGGTGCGGCGCCTGCCGCGCTACACGCTGGCGATCTTCCTCGTCTCCGTCGTGCTGACCATGTCCTTCGCCCCCTTCGGCGCGGTTCCACTGGCATATTCCCAGGCCGGGGTCTCGCTCTTTGCCGCGGTGAGAGCGGTTCAGGTCTTCCGCGACACGGCGGGTATCCTGCCCGGCGAGCTGGCCAGGAGCCTGCGGGGCACGTTCATTGCGCTGGTCTTCGGGGTGGCGGCGCTCTTCATCTTCGGCCACGCCATCGTGGCGGTGCCGATGCACCCCCTGCTTTTCGCGGTTCTGTCCGGGCTGGCGGGGGGCGCGGTCTACCTAGCCGTTCTCTTCTTCGTCGATCCGGCGCTCGGCGCGCTGCTCGCCGACGCGGTGAAGCTTCCGTCGCGCAGCTCGGAGACCCTGTCATGACCCCGGTCGAGACAGTGCCGGGCGCGCGCGGAACCGGACGGCGCGAACGGCTGCGGGGCCTGCTCGGCCTCATGGCGGCGCTGCCCATTGCCGGAGGCGCACGGATCGCCGCGGCCACCCAATGGGCACCGCGCTTCAGCGGCGTCTACAGCGATTGGGCCAGTGCCGAGCAGGCCGCGCGCCGGGCCAGCGCCACGGGGTACGACTCCGAGAAGGTCGCCGCGGTTTCCTTCGAGATCATGTGCCGCCGCGCTCCCTGGGATTACCCGATGCTGTTCTGGCTGGAACGGCTCGGCGGGCAGGGAACCCGCGTCCTTGACGCCGGGGGCCACATGGGAACGAAGTACATCGCCTTTTCAGGGGTGCTTGACGTCCGGCGGTTCGACTGGACCGTCTTTGACCTGCCCGGCATCGTCCTTGCCGCGCGCAAGCGTCAGGAGAGGCACGAGCTGCCGGAGCGGCTCCGTTTCGTGGACCGGCTGGCCGACGCCCCGCCCTGCGACATACTGATTGCCTCCGGCCTGCTGCAGTATCTCGACACGCCCTTTGCCGGGTTCGTGGCCGCGCTGGCGCAGCGCCCGAAGGTCGTGCTGCTCAACGAGGTGGCGCTGCGCCCGGACGCGGGCGTCTTCACCGTTGAACGGATCGGTCCGGGGCGCGTTCCATACCAGATCCGCTCGCGCACGGATTGGGACGCCGAGGTCGACGCGATGGGGTACGACGTCGTCGACGAGTGGCCCATCCCCCAGCTGTCCCACACCGTTCCGACGCATCCATGGCTGCCGGCCAGCGACAGCCGGGGCTGCGTGCTGATCTGCCGCAAGGCCAGACGCGACATCATCGCCGGTCCCGGGCAGGTCAACCGCCTTGCTCCCCCATCCCAACTGCCCACGAAGGCTCGGCAAAAAGCGAGCCACCAATCTGGAGAACGCCAATGCCACGAGTAGGGCTAAGCGAGCTGTTCGCTCTCGGACGGGTCATCACCAACGGTCAACTCCTGCGCTATCCCCGCGGCGCGAAGGGTTACACCCACAGGTTCGAGACGAGGCTCGCGGAGATGACGGGCGCCAGTCACGTGCTGACGGTCAACAGCGGGACCAACGCGCTGATCACCGCGCTCGCCGCGGCGGGGATCGGGCCGGGCGACGAGGTGCTTGTCCCCGCCTACACGTGGATGGCGACCGCGATTGCGCCGCTCGCGGTCGGTGCCGTGCCGGTGCTGGTCGACATCGACGAGACTCTCACCATGGACCCGCTCGACATAGAGCGGCGACTCTCGCCCTACACCAAGGCGATCATCCCTGTGCACATGCTGAATCTGGTCTGCAACATGGATGCGATCATGGAGATCGCGCGGCGGAACGAGCTGATCGTGATCGAAGACGCGGCACAGGCCGTCGGCGTCAGCTACAAGGAACGGCGTACCGGCTCTATAGGCCATCTGGGTGCCTACAGTTTCAACCATTTCAAGAATATCACCTCTGGCGAGGGCGGCGCGGTGCTGACCAGCGACCGCGGCTACTTCGAGCGCGCCCGGATGTACCATGACCCCGGCAGTTTCATGCGCGGGCATGGCGAGGCGTCAGAGCCGCTGTTCGCGGGGCTGAACTTCCGGGTCTCCGAGCTCACCGGAGCCGTGCTCTGGGCACAGTTGGCCAAGCTTGACCCATTCCTGCGGCGGCTGCGCAGACGGCACCCGATCGTCGCCCGGACTTTCGCGGATCTGCCGAACTGCCGCCTGTCGCCGCACAATGACCCGGAAAACGCCGTCGCGCTGAGTGTGATCTTCGACGATCCGGAGGAGGCACGCGTGTTTGGCAGGACGCGCGGCGCCGAGCGGCTGCTGGACACCGACCGGCATGTCTTCGTCAACTGGGAGGCGGTGCTCTCGAAGCGCGCGTTCCATCCGAAGATGAATCCGCATGCCTGGGCCAATCGCGAGATCACCTATCTGCCCGACGACTACGCCCGCACGCTCGAGATCCTGTCGCGCACCTGTCGCGTGTCGCTGGGGGCGCAATACCCCCTGCCGGTAATGCAGTGGCAGAAGCGGAGCCTGCGCAACGCCGCGTCGAGGGCCGGGGCCGTCGGTGCTGCAGTCCCCGCCTGAGGAGAGCCGCGCCATGCGAATGGAACCCCACTCGGAGCGACAGCCTGTCGAGGTAGCCGTCATCAGCCTCAAGGGAGCGGCACCGCGGCGTCGGCTCATGGAAGAGCAATTCACCCGGCTGCCGCTGCCCTGGCATTTCTTCGACGCGCACGGATCTCTGGTGAACCTTGCGCCGCGCTATGATCCCGCGACCCTCTACCACAAATTCGGGCGCACTCTTTCCGTGCCGGAGCTCGGCTGCTGGTCGAGCCACTACACTGTCATCGAGGAATTCCTGCAGCGGGGCAGCAGCGACTATCTTCTCGTCTTCGAGGATGACGTCATCTTCGACACGGCCTTTGCCCTGCCGGCGCTCGTCGACCTCTGCCGGGCACGCGGCATTCACTACATGAGGCTGTTCGGGATGTATTACGCTGACGCGGTGCGCCTGAGCTTCTTTTTCGACCGTTCTATCATCCGCTACAAGTCGAGCCCTGCTGGCGCGCAGTCCTACATTCTCTCGCGAACCGGGGCGGAGCGGATGCTGGCGGCTCTGGGTGAGATCGAGGCGACGATCGATCTTGCGATGGACCACTTCTGGAAGACGGGCCTGCCGATCTATGCAGTGTTTCCGTTCCCGGTTATCGAACGCTATTCGCCAAGTTCGGTCCCGATGCAGGCGGCCACTCCGCTCGACCGCATGAACGAGGCGATCTGGACTGCCAACAGGGTTTGTTCGCGGCTCAGCAAGCTGCGCGAGAACGTCAGCCTCGCCGCCTCGGACAGGAAGTTCCGCCGCGAAGCCCTGCGGTTTCAGCAGATCCTGACCGAGGACAATTCAGGGGCGGCGTCATGAACTCTTCGCGGTTCGTCCGCGAGCTTGCGGCAGTGGACGATGCCGAGGATCTGGCATGCGATGTGCTGATTGTCGGCGGCGGGCCTGCAGGGCTGACTGTCGCGCGCAGCGTGGCGGGCTGCAATATGCGGGTGCTGGTGCTGGAAAGCGGGGGGATCGAGCCGGGCCCGGACGCGGAGGATCTGAACGAGGTGATCGTCGGGGCCGGCACCTGGACCGAGGCACAGGCAACCCGGCGCACCGCCTACCATGCGCCCCAGGCCCCGCACTGGTCGCACAGCCGGCAGGGCTACGGCGTGCGCTGCCGCGGCCTTGGCGGGGCCACGGCGGCGTGGGCTGGAAAGTCGGCGGCCTTTGGCGCCATCGATTTCGAGGAAAGACCCTGGGTTCCGCACAGCGGCTGGCCGCTGCGCCTCGAGGACCTCGAAAGCAATCTCGAGAGGGCGGCACGGGTCCTCAATCTCGGGCCCAACTGCTATGGCGACGCGCTTTGGGCATTGATGAAGCGCCAGGTGCCCGAGCCGCGGCCGGACCCGGAGCGGCTCGAGTCGTTCTTCTGGCAATTCGCCCGCTCCACCATCAATCCGATGGACGTGCTGCGGGCTGGCGCCGAGTTCCTGAAGGACCCGCCACCGGGATGCAGGGTGCTGACCGGCGCGACGGTGCTGGAGGTTCTGACCCGCGACGCGGGACGCTGCGCGGTGGGTGTCACCGTTGCCGACGGAGCCGGGCGCCGTCGGGCCATCCGCGCCCGCGCAACGGTGCTCGCTGCCAGCGCCATCGAGAATGCGCGCCTCCTGCTCAATTCTGAAGGCGAAGGCCCCGCCGGGCTGGGCAATGCGACCGGCTGGGTGGGCCGTTGCCTGATGGATCATCCGGGCGCCGTGATCGGCGCCTTCAAGCCTGAGGATATTGCCAAGCTCTCCCGTCTCTACGGCTTCTATGGTGTCAAAGGGCCTAACGGTGTCCACATGTACATGCGCGGCCTGACACCCTCCCCGCGGGTTCAAAAAGAGGAGGGCCTCCTCAACTGCGCCGCCTTCATGCCGGGCGAGCGCGCGCCGGACGATCCCTGGGACGCGGTGCGGCGCCTTCTGAAAGGCGGCAGCACGCACTGGGGCCAGGACCTTTCGGCCATTTTGCGCTCGCCGCGGCTGGTCGCGGTGGGCGCCGGCCGTCTCGCGTTGCAAAGCCCCCGCTTTCCCGAGCGGCTCAAGCGCGCCACGATTGACCAGGTCCTGCGCCGCGTGCCGGGCCTAGCGGTTGGGGAGTATCTGACCGGCGGCGTGCCGCACAAGCTGGTGTCCCTTCAGATCCAGGCGGTCTGCGAACAGGTGCCGGATCCCGAGAATCGTGTGTTCCTGGCACAGCGGCGCGACCGGTTCGGTCAGCGCTTGCCGGCGGTGAGGTGGCGGGTGGGGGAGTTGGAGACCAGAACGCTCGTCCGTCTTGCCGGGCTGATCCGCGAAGAATTTGCAGCCGCCGGTCTTCCGCGGCCGCAGCTGGCGGACTGGGTCCTCCGCGGCGATGTGATGGCGGCCGGGATCATAGACATGGCACACAGTTCCGGCACGACGCGCATGTCGGCGACGGCGCATCAAGGGGTGGTGGACGCCCAATGCCAGGTGCACGGGGTCGCCCAGCTCTTCGTCGCGGGTGCATCGGTGTTCCCGACCAGCGGTCATGCCAATCCCACGCTGATGATCGCGGCGCTTGCGGACCGGCTCGGCCTGCACCTTCGCGGCGTGCTGACGCGCCGGGTGGAGGCGACACCGCAGCTCCAGCCGCGGCCCGAGGGACCGCCGCGTGGTGACGGGCGCCCGGCACATCCGGACGTCGAGGACACGCCGGAGAACGCCGACATGTGATGCCGCTGGATCGGGACGATTCCCGGGCTGTCCGGCTTGGACCCGGATCGCAGAGGATCACATTTTGAGCGAGGTCGTGCGGCACTTTGCGTGGTCAATTCGCGGGAAGGCAAACGCCAAGGCATCCGCCCGCAGAGAAGCGTACCGAAGCGGACGTAATCATTTTGTTAGCTACCCAAATAGATGCGGAGCGCAGATGATCGAAGCCAGGGAATTGGGACGGGAAAGGCCTGTTTTCTGCGCGGGATGATTTTCCTGACGGAAAACAAAAAACGGCCACCTATTTCATCTGCGTCTCGACGAATTTATTGATTGAGCCTTGCTCCACATCTCCCTGCTTCTGAAATGAGGCGGAATTGGGACGGAGGGAATACATTGTCATTTTCTATTGGCAACGCGCAGCCGATTCATTCGCATCTGTATTATGATCCTTCCTTCACCATCCCGCGCCTCTTCATCTCGCAGGTGCGGAGCCGACCCAATGCGATAGCGGTCATCGAGGACGAGGATTATCTCTCTTACGCCGAACTCGGCACGCTGGTGCTGCAGTTGGCCTACGACCTTCTCTCGGCGGGCGTGTGCAAGGGTGATCTTGTCGGCCTGGCGTCGCGCCGCAGCGTCGAATCCGTCGCCGCGCAGCTTGCGCTGGTCTCGATCGGTGCCGCGTTCGTGCCGCTGGACCCGGCGGCGGCCGAGCGCCACCACCGCGAAGTCGTCGAACAGGCAGGGCTGCGGCTGGTGCTCCTGCATCCGCGCGACGCGGACTCCGCGACACGGTTCGTCGCGGCAGGCTGCAGAGTCGTCACGCTCAGTCGTGCCCGGCCGGCCGGAGCGCGCGACGAGGAGGAAATCGCCGGCGAACTCGAGCGCGTCAGCGCGGGAACCACGCCCTCGCAGCTGGCCTATGTCATCTTCACCTCGGGCTCGACCGGGCGGCCAAAGGGGGTCATGGTCGCGCATCGCGGGGTCTGCCGGCTGGTCCGCGGCCAGAGCTACGCCGATCTCGGGCCCGACCAGGTGATGCTCTGCATGGCGGCCGTCGGGTTCGATGCGGTCATCGGAGAGGTTTACAGCGCGCTGCTGAACGGGGGCGTGCTAGCGATCCTGCCGGACGCCGCGCCGTCGCTGGACCGCATTTCCGAGGTGATCTCGAATGCGGGGGTCACCATCGCCTATATCACGGCCGGGCTCTTTCACATCATTGCCGAGCATCGCCCCGAGATGCTCGCGCCGTTGCGCCAGTGCTTCCCCTGCGGCGACGTGCTGTCGGAGGTCCACGTGCAGCGGATGCGCGAGCGCCTGCCGCACCTGCGCATGATCAACGGCTACGGCCCGACCGAGAACACCGTCTTCACCTGCTGCTATCCGATCGACGACGGCTGGACCGGCGGTCCGATCCCGATCGGCCGCGGCCTCGCGCATGACGAGCTTTTCGTGCTCGACGAAAGCCTGAACCCGCTCGCGGATGGCGAGATCGGCCAGCTTGCGGCGGGCGGGGCGGGGGTCGGCATCGGCTACCTGGGGCAACCCGAACTGACCGAGGCCTCCTTCCGCACCTTGACGTTGGGCGACTACTACGGGCGGGTCTACCTGACCGGGGACCTCGTCTGCCGCCATCCGGATGGCGTGATCTCGTTTCACGGGCGCGCGGACCGGCAGATCAAGGTTAACGGCCAGCGGGTAGAGCTCGACTCCATCGAGCATGCGCTGCGCGCCGACGCCGAGGTGGAGGATGCGGTGGCCGTGGCCGTGCCCCGGCCCGACGGAACGCGCCGGATCGTCGCCATCGTGAAGCCCCTGCTGGATGACGGCGCCCTCGACGGCTTGCGCGGACGCCTGCGCGAGCTCCTGCCGCCGGCGGCATTGCCCTCCGAGCTCCTCGCGCGTGACGAATTTCCCCTGACCAGTTCCGGCAAGGTCGACCGGCGCCGCATGGCCGCCGATCTTGTCACGGTGTCAGAGCCGGTCCCGGCCGTGGTCACCGGAGACAGCTTTCGCGAGATCATCCGACAGGTCTGGGAGCGCACGCTCGGCACCCCGGTGCGGGTGCTGGACAAGACCTTCTTCGACCTCGGCGGCACCTCGCTGCAGCTGATCGAGGTTCATGCCGAGCTGCAGACCCGTCTCGGCCTTCGCTTCGACATCGCCAAGCTTTTCGAGGCGCCGCGCATCCGCGACATCGAGCGTCTCTTCGCCGGTGCAGTCACCGCCGACCCCGTTGCGGCCCGCCGATCGACCATGGCCCGAGCCAGAGCAAGAAGGATACCCCAGAAATGAAAGACCAATCCCTTCCCGACATGGCCATTCCGGGCGCGATCGCGATCGTCGGCCTCGCGGGGCGTTTTCCCGGCGCAAGCTCGGTCGAGGACTTCTGGGCGTCGGTCCGGGCCGGCCGCGATCTCATTCGCCCGCATCCGCCCGAGACCCTCGCCGACAACTTCAGCGACGCGGAGCGCGCCCGTGACAGCTACGTGCCGGTGCGTCCCTCGCTGCCCGATGTCGCGATGTTCGACGCCCCCTTCTTCGACATGCTGCCGCGCGAGGCGGCGCAGACCGATCCGCAGTTCCGGGTGTTCCTGGAATGCTGCTGGCAGGCGCTCGAGGATGCCGGCTGCGACCCGCGCCGGGCGCCCGGGCCGGTCGGCGTCTTCGGCGGCGCGTCGATGTCCACCTATTTCCTCAACAACGTGCTGACCGACCGCGCCCGGACCGAGGATTTCGTCTCGACCTATCAGCTGGGCGACTACCACCAGTTCATGGGGGCGCTCACCGACACCCTCGCGACCCGGGTGGCCTTCCGCCTCGGCCTGACGGGCCCGGCCATGACCGTGGCCACGGCCTGCTCGACTTCGCTCGTGGCGGTTGCGCAGGCCTGCCAGAGCCTCGAGGCCTTCCAGTGCGATCTCGCGCTGGCCGGCGGGGTCTCGATCACCTTCCCGCAGGAGCGGGGCTACATGTACCAGGAAGGCGGCATGGTCTCGCGCGACGGGCATTGCCGCCCCTTCGACGCCGAGGCCAGCGGCACGGTGTTCGGCCATGGGGCCGGTGTCGTCGCGCTGCGCCGGATGGAGGACGCGCTCGCCGACGGGGACCGGATCTACGCGCTGATCCGCGGCTGGGGACTGAACAACGACGGCAGCGACAAGATCTCCTTTACCGCGCCGAGCGTGGACGGGCAGGCCATGGCGATCGCCATGGCGCAGGGCGCGGCCGGAGTGGAGCCTTCGTCGATCGGCTACGTCGAATGTCACGGCACCGGCACGCCGCTTGGCGATCCCGTCGAGTTCGAGGGGCTGAAAAAGGCATTCGCGGATGTCGCGCCGGGCCGGGTCTGGCTCGGCTCCTCGAAGGCGAACGTCGGCCATTGCGATGCCGCTGCGGGGGTCGTGGGTCTTATCAAGACGACGCTCTCGCTGCGCGACAGGGTGGTTCCGCCGCTGGCGAACTACACCCGCCCGAACCCGAACATCGACCTCGAAAACAGCCCCTTCCGCATTCCCGTGCAGGAGATGAGCTGGGACGACGCCGGCCCGCTGCGGGCCGGGGTCAGCGCGCTCGGCGTGGGCGGCACCAACGCGCATGTCATCCTCGAGGAGGCACCGCGCCGGCAGTCCGGAGAGGCCGACCGGCCGGTGGTCCTGCCGCTCTCGGCAAGGACCGACCTCGCGCTGAAGGCGCAGGCCGAAGCGCTGGCCGAGGCGCTAGAGGCAGGGGATGCGCCCTCGCTGGCGGACGCGGCGCTGACCCTTCAGGAGGGGCGCGCGGTCTTTGGCCGCCGTGCCGCCGTGGCCGCCGAAACCCGTGCGGAAGCGGTGGCCGCTCTGCGCGGCAGCCTGCGCGCCATGGACGCCGCGGAGGAGGCGCCGCCGGTGGCCTTCATGTTCCCCGGCCAGGGCTCGCAGCATCCCGGCATGGGGCAGGGGCTCTACGCGCAGGAGCCCGTCTTCTCGCGGATCATCGATCAGGGCAGCGAGGTGCTCGCGCCGCTGCTCGGGCTCGATCTCGCGCAGCTGATCTACCGCACTCCCGATGCCGCCGCCGCCGCGCGGGTGCTGCGCGACACGGCGATCACCCAGCCCGCGCTCTACCTCGTGGAGTTCGCCACGGCACGGCTCTGGGCCGAGCGCGGCGTGACACCGCAGGCGATGATCGGCCATTCGGTGGGCGAGTTCGTCGCCGCCACGATGGCGGGCGTCATGTCCTTCGAGACGGGGCTGAAACTCATCGCGGCACGCGGCCGACTGATGCAGGACCAGCCGGCGGGCGCCATGCTGTCGGTGCGGGCCCCGGCCGATGCGGTCCTCTCGATGGCGCCGGAAGGCGTCGATCTCGCCGCGCGCAACGCGCCCAGCCTGACCGTCTGGGCAGGGCCGGGCGAGGCGGTCGATGCCTTTGCGCGCGAGCTCGAGACCGCGGGCATCGCCTGCAAGCGGCTGCACACGTCCCACGCCTTCCATTCGGCGATGATGGACCCGGTGGTCCACGCGCTCGAGGCCGAGGCCCGCAAGCACAGCTTCGCCGCGCCCGAGCTCCCCTATGTCTCCTGCGTCACCGGAGACTGGATCACCACCGCGGATGCGACCGATCCGGCCTACTGGGCGCGCCATTGCCGCGCCGGTGTCAACTTCGAGGCCGCGGTGCAGACGCTCTGCGCGTCGGGCCCGGCGCCGATCCTGCTCGAGGTCGGTCCCGGGCGCACGCTTGGCGCCTTCGCGGGGCAGGCGGTCGACCGCAAGCGGCGGGCCGTCATCCTCCAGTCGCTTCCCGACCACGGCGAGGCGGACCGCGACCGACACGAGATGGCCAACGCGGCCGGCGCGATGTGGAGCGCCGGTCTGGCCATCGACTGGGCGCCGTACCGGGTTGGCGCCGTGGGGCGCGTCTCGCTCCCCGGCTACCAGTTCGAACGTTCCCGTCACTGGATCGAACCGCCCGCACCGCTGGCCCGCCAATCCTCCCAGCCCCTGGCCGCCGTGCCCGCCGCTCCCACCGCAACGACAACCTCAGATAGGCCCGCCATGCAGATGCCCTCGCGCACCGAAACGCTGACGACTCGAATTTTTGGACTGCTCGAAGAGCTTTCCGGGGAAAGCTTCGACGCCGGGGAGTCCGGTGCCAGCTTCTTCGATCTTGGCTTCGACTCGCTGCTTCTGGCGCAGGTCTCGCAGCGGCTGGGCAAGGAGTTCGGCGTGTCGCTTACCTTCCGCCAGCTGATGAAGGACTACCCGAGCGTCGAGGCGCTGGTCACCTATCTCGACGCCGAGCTTCCGCCCGAGGCCGTGCCCGCCCCGTCTGCTGCTCCGGCGGCAGCGCCGGCGCTGAACGGAGTCGCCCCACCCGCGGGCCAGCCGGCTCCGGGCGGAGTGCCGGCTTCGGGCGAGCTCTCGGCGCTCATGGCCTCGCAGACGCAGGCGCTGCTCGCCCTCTTCGACAGCCAGATGCGGGCCTGCGGCGGCACCGCGGCGGCAGGCGCGGCCGCACCGGTGATCGCGGGCGCTCCGGCACCGCAGCCCGCGAAGGGTCGCGCGCCGGTTGCGGCGGGCGGCGACGAGGGGCCCTCGCGCTACGAACGCGGCAAGGGGAGTGCGACACAGACCGAGTTCACCGAGGCCCAGCTGGGGCTCATCGCCGAGATCGCGGCCGAGCATGATGCGAAGTACCCGCTGTCCAAGGAACGGACACAGGAGAACCGCAAGCGGCTCGCCGATCCGCGGACCGCATCCGGCTTCCGCCGCGAGTGGAAGGAGATCGTCTACCCGGTCATCGCGGAAACGTCGAAAGGCGCGCGGCTCGTCGATGTCGACGGCAACAGCTACCTCGACCTGGTGAACGGCTTTGGCCAGACCGCCTTCGGTCACGCGCCGGATTTCGTGACACAGGCCGTCGCCGAACAGATGGCCAGGGGCTTTGCGATCGGGCCGCAGACCCCGCTGGCCTACGAGGTGGCGCGCAAGTTCCTTACGGTCACCGGCCATGAACGGGTCACCTTCTGCAACACCGGTTCCGAGGCGGTGATGGCGGCGATGCGCCTCGCGCGCACCGTCACCGGGCGCGACACGATCGTCTCGTTCAACGGCGACTACCACGGCCAGTTCGACGAGGTCCTGGTGAAGGGGCGCAAGTCGGGGGATCCGACCGCGCTGCCGGCGGTGGCCGGTGTTCCGGCCGGCTCGGTCGCGAACATGGTGGTGCTGAGCTACGGCAGTGACGCGTCGCTCGACTGGATCCGCGAGAACGTCGGCGAGATCGCCGCGGTGCTGGTCGAGCCGGTCCAGAGCCGGCGGCCCGACCTGCGACCGCGTGCCTTCTGCGAGGAGATCCGCCGCATCACCGCGGAGTCCGGCGCGGCGCTGATCCTCGACGAGATCGTCACCGGCTTCCGGGTCGCCCGGGGTGGTATCCAGGAACTCTGGGGGATCGAGCCCGACATGGCGACCTACGGCAAGGTCGTGGGCGGCGGCATGCCGATCGGCGTGCTGTCGGGAGCGTCGCGCTTTCTCGATGCGCTCGATGGCGGCCACTGGGCGTTTGGCGACGAGAGCGAGCCGGAGGTTCCGCCGACCTTCTTTGCCGGCACCTTCGTGCGGCACCCGCTGGTGCTCGCGGCAATGTCGGCGGTGCTCGATCACATCGACGGCGAGGGGAGGGCCCTTTACGAGCGGGTCGCGCCGCGCACCGGCGCGCTGCTCGCGGACATGAACGACGTCCTCGTCGCGCGCGGCCTGCCGCGGGCGGTCACCGGCTTCTCGAGCTGGCTGATCGTCAACCTCTCGTCGCTCGATCCGCGCGCGGCCCTGCTCTATCCGCTCATGCGGCTCGGCGGGGTCCATGTGCACGACGGCTATCCATGGTTCTTCACCACCGCGCACGAGGAAGCCGACTACCTCCACGTGCTCGAGGCGTTCACGGCGGCGGTCGACCGCCTGCAGTCGGTCGGCATCCTGGGAGGGACGGCCCGCGCGGTGGACGTGCCGATCACCCTGCCGCTGACCGCGCCGCAGAAGGAAGTCTGGATGGCGGCGCAGCTCGGGGATGCAGCCTCCGGCGTCTTCATCGAGGGCATCGGGCTGCGGCTCGAGGGGCAGCTCGACGTCGGGGCGCTGGAACGCGCCCTCAACGAGGTGATCTCGCGCCACGACGCCCTGCGCCTGCGCTTCGCCGCGAGTGGCGAGGCCGCCGAAGTGATGCCGCGCCTGCGCCTGTCGCTGATCCCCGAGGAGACCGACGAGGCGGGGCTTGCGGCCATGATCGCCGAGGACGCGCGGACCCCCTTCGACCTGACCGAAGGGCCGCTCGTTCGCGCGCGGCTCGCGCGGCTGGGGCCCGACCGGCACGTGCTCAACCTCACCACCCATCACATCGTCTGCGACGGCTGGTCGACCTACCTGATCCTCGAGGAACTGGCCGCGCTCTACAACGCGGATCGCTCGGGGACCACGGCAGTGCTCTGCCCGCCCGCCAGCTTCGCCGACTACGCCCGCACCGAGGGGAGCCGGGCCCCGTGCGACGCCACGCACGCCTACTGGTCCGCGGAATTCCCGGAAGCGCCCGAGCTGCCCGACCTGCCGACCGATGCCCCGCGCATCGGCCGTCGAAGCTTCGCCGGCGCCACCCACGTGCACTGCATCGAGGCCGATCTCGTCCGGACCCTGAAGCGCAGCGCCGGGCGCGAGGGCGTGACGCTCTTCGGGGTGCTCTCCGGCGCATTGGCGGAACTGCTCGGACGGCTGTCCGGTGCCGAGGAGGTCACGCTTGCGGTGCCGACGGCGGGGCAGCTCCTGCTGCCCGATGACCGGCTGGTGGGGCACTGCGTGAACCTTCTGCCGATCCGCCTCACCCGCCAGCACAACGCCGATTTCGCGGACTACCTGAAAGGCGTCGCGACGAAGGTTCTCGACTGCTTCGACCACGGCGACATGACCTACGGCGATATCCTGCGGGCAGCGGGGGTGACCGGAGGTGTCGATCGCCAGCCGCTGACCGAGGTGCAGTTCAACCTCGACCAGCAGCCCGACGACTTCGGCTTCGACGCGCTGTCTGGCACCGTCGCCTCCAATTCCCGCGCCTACACCAATTTCGATCTGATCTTCAACGTCACGGAGAGCCCCGAGGGTCTTCGCATCGACCTGACCTACGCCACGGACATCCTCACCGAAGACACGGTGGCCCGCTGGTGCCGGCAGTACCACTGCCTGCTGGTGGCGATCGCGGAGGGGATGTCGCTGCCGGTCGGTGCTGCATCCCTGCTGTCAGCCGAGGAAGCGGCGGCGCTCGCGGCGCTCGGCAATGACACGGCTGCACCGATGCCCGAGGTCGCGCGGCTCGAGACGCTGATCTCCGCCCAGGCGGCGAAAACGCCGGAGCAGATCGCCGTCGAGGACGCGTCGGGCAGCCTGACCTATGCCGAGCTCGAGCACGCGAGCGACCTGCTGGCGGCGGCGATCCGGGAACGTCTGCCCGAGGCCGGCGCGCGCGTTGCCGTCATGCTCGACCGCTCGTCGCTGCTGGTCGTCGCGCTGCTTGCGATCCTGAAGGCGGGCCATGCGTATGTGCCGCTTGATCCGGGCCATCCCGAGGCGCGCAACCGGCTCGTGCTCGAGGCGGTGACCGGGCTGATCCACGGCGGTGACATCCCGGCGAGTGCCGAGGGGCTCAATCTCGAGATGCTTCCGGTCAGCGCCTCGGCGCGCCTTCCCGAGGGCGGCCTGCCGCCGGTCGCGAGCCTCCCGGGCGACGATGCGGCCGCCTACGTCATCTTCACCTCGGGCTCGACGGGTACACCGAAGGGGGTCGAGGTGCCGCATTCGGCGCTGCTCAACTTCCTCGCCTCGATGGCCGAGCGGCCCGGGATCACCGCAGGCGACGTGGTGCTCGCCGTGACCACGGTGTCCTTCGACATCGCCGGGCTGGAGCTCCTGCTGCCGTTGACGGTGGGCGCACGCACGGTCATCGCCTCCGAGGCGGATGTGCGCGAGGCCTTCCCGCTGGTCGAGCGGCTCGGCCGGGGCGACATAACGATGCTGCAGGCAACGCCGACGCTGTGGCAGATGCTGGTCGAGGCCGGGCTGAAACCGGACACAGGGCTCAAGATGCTGGTCGGCGGCGAGGCCTTGCCGCGTGACCTGGCGGACCGCCTGCTGGCTCTCGGTGGCGAGGTCTGGAACATGTACGGCCCGACGGAGACGACGATCTGGTCGTCCTGCGGGCGGGTCGACCACGGGCCGATCACCATCGGCGCACCGATCGCCAACACCGTGATGCATGTCCTCGGCGAGACGGGCGAGCTTGTTCCGGTCGGCGTTCCCGGCGAGCTGGTGATCGGCGGCGCGGGGCTTGCCAAGGGCTACTTCCGCCGTCCGGACCTGACCGAGGCAGCCTACCGCATGATCGATGTTCCCGGCGCCGGGCCGATCCGGCTTTACCACACGGGCGATCTGGCGCGGCGCAATGCCGACGGCACGATCGCGCTTCTGGGCCGCGCCGACGGGCAGGTCAAACTGCGCGGCTTCCGGATCGAGCTGGAAGAGATCGAGGCGGCGATGCGCGCCGTCGACGGGGTTTCGGCCGCTGCCGCCGCGCTCAGGGACAGCCCTGCCGGCCCGGTTCTCGTCGGCTATTACGTGGCGAGGTCCGGGGCGCCAAATGCGGCGGTCTTTGCCGCCAGCCTGCGCCAGGTGCTTCCGGAATACATGGTGCCCAGCCGGTTCCAAAGGATCGACGCGCTGCCGCTCACGGGCAATGGCAAGCTCGATCGCAAGCGGCTGCCGGCGCTGGAGCCGCTCGACGCAAAAGCCGCGGTCCGGGAAATCGTGGCGCCGGGCAGCGAGCTCGAGCAAACCATCCTGGGGATCTGGCAGGAGGTGCTGGGGACCGGGGCAATCGGGGTGACCGACGACATCTTCGACCTTGGCGTGAATTCGCTCAGCATCTTCCGCATCGCGGCACGGATGCTCGACCGGGACCTTGGGATCGAAGCCCGTCACATCATGGAGAACCCGACGATCCGCGGTCTCGCGGCCTACGCCGAAACCCATGCCAACGAGCCGAAGGCGCCCTCGCTCAAGGACTTCCGCAGAGGTGCGCGGCGCCAGGCCGAGGTGTCGGCATGACCGCCCCGACCTCGCGCCATGCCGGCGATGCGCCCGCGGCTACCGTCGCGGTCGAAACCGGGCGGTTCCCATGTTCGGCCACGCAGGAACGCTGCTGGTTTCTCGATCAGCTCAATCCCGGCACGCGGGCGCTCAATGTCGCGGTGCGATGGAACGTCCAGGGCAGGCTCAGCGCCGCGGCGCTCGAGGGCGCCTTCCGGGACGTGATCGCGCGGCACGAGATCCTGCGCACGCGCTTCGAAGACCGCGGGCACGGGCCGGAGCAGGTGATCATGGAGAGCAGCGAGTTCCGGCTCTCCGAGATCGACATCCGCACGACGCCGGCCGCGGAGCAAGCGGCGCGGGTCGAGACCATTGCGACCGAGAGCGCCTCTCTGCCGTTTAATCTCTCGACGCCCGAGCTGGTCCGCGCGACGCTGATCCGGCTCAGCAACGATCGTGCGATCCTCGCGATCACCATCCACCAGATCTGTTTCGATGGCTGGTCGATCCGCAACCTCGGCCGGGAGATCGGCGAATGCGCGGCGGCGCGCGCGACCGGCACTGTCGCCGAGCTGCCGGAGCTACCCCTGCAATACGCCGATTACGCCCTGTGGCAGAGGGCCTATTTCGACAGCCCCGCCTTTTCGGCAGAGCTGGCGGCCTGCCGCGAGCGGCTGGCCGGGGCCCCCTATTTCGAACTCCAACCGGATTTCCCGCGCCCGCTATCGCGCAGTGACCGCTGTGCGATGACCATGTGCGACCTGCCGCCGGCCTTCGGCGAGCGCCTCGAAGAGGAGGCGCGTAGACGCTCCATGTCGCCGTTTGCCTATGGCGCCGGCGTGCTGAGCGCGATGCTGGCGACCTGTGCCGGCACACCCGAGGTCACGATCGGCACGCAGACGGCGGGGCGAACCGAGGTCGATCTCGAGCCGCTGATCGGAGCCTTCATCAACAACGTCGTCATGCGCTTTCCGACCCCTGCCGACGTGACGATCAACGAACATCTCGGCCGCGCCAAGGTTGTCGTCCAGCAGGCGCTGATGAGCCAGCATCTTCCCTTCAACAAGCTGGTGGAGACGCTCAACCCGCCGCGTGACCCGTCGCGGACGCCGCTCATCTCGGTCAACTTCATCCTGCAGCCGGCCTTCATGGAGACGGTCCGCTACGGCGAGTTCGAACTTTCGAGCGCCCCGTCGCATGCGCCGGGCGCGATCTACGACCTCAGCTTCGTGCTCATCGGCCGGTCGACGGGCTGGCGGATGACGCTGGAATACAACTCCGACCTCTTCACCGCAGACCGGGCGGAGGCGCTCCTCGACATCTGGCGTGCCGCCTTCGGCACGGCATTCGAGACGCCGGAAAAGCCGATTACCACCATGCCGAGGCCGAAGAGCGATCCCGGCACCCTCGAGGCCGACGCGCGCCGGATCGCAAGGATCGAGGCTTCGCTCGCCGCGCATCCGCAAGTCGGCCAGGCGGCGGTGGTCCAGTACTCGGAGTCCGACGGCACGCGCCGCATCCACGCGTTCGTCTCACCCGCCTCCGAGGCGCCGCTGGTGCCGCTCGAGGGGCTGCCGGCATCGCTCGCGGACCATCTCCTCGGTGAGTTGGAAGAGGATGGCCAACCGGATGCGATCAGCGTCCTGCGGGCGCTGCCGCAGGATGCCGAAGGGCGCTTCGTCAGGGCGCAGCTTCCACTCGCGGCGGCGGTCATGGCGGCGGCGCGGAGCGGCGGCGCGCCTGCTTCGGCGGCTCCGGACGGTGACGTCGGTGCGATCGAGGCCCGGCTTATGCCGATTTGGAGCGAGTTGCTCGGCCTCGACAAGATCCCGCCGAACTCCAGCTTCTTCGATCTTGGGGGCCATTCGCTCCTGACGGTCCGCATGCTGGCCCGGATCGAGCAGGAGTTCGGCAAGAAGCTGAGCCTGGCGACCGCCTACCACAGCCCGACGCTGCGCGCGCTGGCCCGGCACCTGTCGGGCAGGGACGCCTCCGCCCCCGATCGCGCCGACTGGCGGGTTCTGCGGCTGAACGAGGGAGGGCAGGGGATTCCGCTGATCGCCATCAACAACGCCCAGACGATCTACGCGCTGGCCAACGGCTTTGCGCGCGAGCGTCCGGTCTTTGCCGTGAGGATCCACGACGCGGCGCATGGCACGCAGCTCGCGGCGCGCCGGTTCGAGGAGATCGCGGCCGACTACGTCGACGCGGTGCGCAGCGCGCAGCCGCATGGACCCTACGCCCTTTTCGGCAATTGCGTGCATGGCAACCTCGCGCTCGAGGTGGCGCGGCAATTGCAGCAGGACGGGGAGCAGGTCGCCGCCGTGGTCATGAAGGACGTCTGGGAGCCGAGCTATGCCGTGCGCGTCGGTGCCAGCCGCATGACCTGGCTGCTCGCGCGGTGGCACTTCCTTGGCACGCGGCTGCGGTTCCTGCGCAGGGGGGATATCTCGCTGCAGTCGTTTCTCGGCACGTTCCGGGCTTTCCGCGGTCCGCTGCGCCTGGCGGTGCGGGCCGGGCTGATCGAGCGCGTCAGGCACACCGACCTGGATGCCGAGCAGGAGGAGTTCATCGCCTACCTCAGCAGGGCGCGCGATGGCTATCGGCCGGATGCCTTCGACGGTCGCGTCCTGCACTTCGTGACATCGGAGAGCCCCTCGGGGCGTGGCTTCGAGAAAGGAATGGGCTGGGAGCGGGTGGTGACCGGGAACCTGGAGACCGTGCCGCTGCGGGAGCTCAGCATCTCCCAGGGGCGGAACGTCGGGATCGCGGACGCGGCGCAGAAGATCGAGGCCGTGCTCGTGGCCCGCGAGGCCGAGCTTGGCCTCGCCGTGGAAGATCAGCGCAATGCCAGGTAGAACGCGCCCGCCCAGGCCAGCGCCGCGAAAGCCACGGCCGCAACACGGATCCGCCGGCCTGATGCCGCGTCAAGCTCCGCTTGGGTGCGGGCAGTCGGTCGGCTGCCGCGGGGCTGCGCGCAGGTCGCGGATTCGTCGGGGTTATGCATGGCCAAAGGCTCCTCTGGGGGCCGGAGAATGTCTCGGTCGAATTACTGAAGCACCCCCGCCGCGCTGGAGAGCCGGGAAATGCGGCGCGCGGCGGGCAACGGAGTTCATATATTTCGCGGTGCCCGGGGTGGCAAGGGATGCGGGCCGGAGAATGGGCCCGGTTTCGTCCCGTGCCCGGCGAGCTAGCACCTGACCGGCCGCAGAGCCCTTGCGGCTCCCCCACTTGGGATGAGGTATGATGAAGGACGAGAGTTTCTTGAAACCCTGCCCCGATCCGTTCTCCGAGGAGGCGTCGCTCATCGCGGACGAGGCGGCGCAGGTGGCGGCGCGCACGGTCCGGTCCGACCTTGTCAAGCGGGCCGTGGATGTCACTGGCGCCTCGCTTCTGATCGTGTTCCTGCTGCCGGTCTTCCTGCTGATCACGGCGTCGATCCTGCTGCTCGACGGAGGTCCGGTCTACTTCCGGCACCAGCGGATTGGGCGCAACGATCGTGAATTCGGCTGCCTGAAGTTCCGCACCATGCGCAAGGACGGTGACAAGATCCTTGCCCAGTGGCTTGCGGATCATCCCGACCAGCGGCGCGAGTGGAACGAGACGCAGAAGCTGAGGAAGGACCCGCGCGTGCACGTGGTCGGCCGCCTGCTACGCAAGTCCAGCCTGGATGAATTGCCGCAGCTTTTCAACGTTCTGGCGGGTCAGATGAGTCTCGTGGGGCCACGGCCCGTTGTCCGGGACGAGTTGCCTCGCTACGGCGCCTATGTGCCGATCTACCTCTCGCTGCGGCCGGGAATCACCGGGCTCTGGCAGGTCAGCGGGCGCAACAACACCACCTATGACGAGCGCGTGGCCTTCGACGTCGACTATGCCGCCCGGCGCACGCTTGCCCTTGATCTGGGGATCCTGTTTCGCACCGCGCGGGTGGTCCTGACGGGGTACGGTGCCTACTGAAGGCCGGGGGCGCGTGTTACCCCGCGCTGCGGGGCCGGTGGGCGGCGCGCAGGCGGAGGGCGGTCTCCGAAAACCTGACCGGAGGCTGAACGAAAGGAGGGGGAAAGAACTCTGGAAACCCGGCACCCAGGGACCTCTGCGGCCCCGAACCGCGGGCCCGCCGGGACTGGCCCCGGCCGGCCTCCGTTACTGCTCGCTGAGATAGCGATGCGCCGCCTCGGTGCGGTTGCGGACATCCAGTTTGCGGATGACATTGTGCATGTGCAGCTTCACCGTGTGTTCCGAAATATCAAGATGCACGGCGATCAGCTTGTTCTGCAGCCCCTTTGCGGCAAGCCCGAGCACCTCGACCTCGCGTTGGGTGAGGTTGTCGAACGGCGCTTGCGCAGGTCGGGACTTGCCCATTGGCTCGCGATCGGCAGAGGCCGAGTCTTGCATGTGGAACTCGCGCGGAATGAAGGTCTGTCCGAGGAGGATGAGATGCAGGAGCGATATCGAGACTTCGACCCGGGCGTTCAATGGAAGGAAGCTGACCGATTTGCCGCACAGCGCGTCACACTGCGCGTGGTAGATGCGGCGCGTTTCGTCAAGGTCTTCGAAACACTGGATGATTGCCGCGTTGGGGTAGGCCTTGCCCGCGGCCTCGACATTCGCAGCGAAGTTCGCGAGCCGCTCAGTCCCGAGCAGGAGCGCGCGAATGTCCCGGTTTTCCAGGTCACGCGGGTCGTGACTGCGGAGGATCTCGTGGCGGGGAAATTCCGTACGGATCACGGCAGCCAACGTGTCGCTGAAATACAGCTTCGAGCTGTATATCATGATCGACGATCTTCCTATTCCCTTGAATGACAGTGCGGGATTTCGCACTGCAGCGGGGCTGTTCGACGTTCGCATGGACGGTCCCTCGAAAATTGATGCGATTTTCTCATATATTTTGTGAAATCTATGTTCTTCGTAGGGTCAGGATGCATTGATTTCGCTCGAACAGCATGATTCACGGCTTCGAAAACGGAGCGGTGACATGAGCGATCTCTTCTGGCTGACCGACGCGCAGATGGCACGCCTGGCCCCTTTCTTCCCCAAGCCTCATGGTAAGCCTCGGGTCGATGATAGACGGGTTTTGAGTGGGATTATCTTCATCAATCGCAATGGCTTGCGTTGGCGGGATGCGCCGAAGGAGTACGGTCCGCACAAGACGCTCTACAGCCGGTGGAAGCGGTGGAGCGAGAAAGGCATCTTCGCTCGGATGATGGCAGGTCTGGCCGCTGAGCACGGCGAAGAGAAGACCGTGATGATCGACGCGACATATCTCAAGGCCCATCGAACGGCGACCAGCATGGCCGCAAAAAAGGGGGGCGCGGTCGCCTGATCGGTCGAACCAAAGGCGGCATGAACACCAAGCTGCACGCCATCTGCGACAGTCTGGGACGACCGATCGACCTGTTCGTCACCGCCGGACAGGTCAGCGATTACATCGGCGCACGCGTATTGCTCAGCGGCCTACCAAACGTCAAATGGCTGCTCGGGGATCGTGGCTATGACGCTGATTGGTTCAGAGAAGCGCTGCAGAACAAAGGGATACGCGCCTGTATCCCAGGCCGAAAGAAACGCAAGAAGCCGGTCAAATACGACAAACGCCGATACAAGCGGCGCAATCGCATCGCCCTAGTCATCGACTGGCTCCCTAGCTCTGTTCAGGGGGTCGGTGGTGGTTGTAGGGGCGGTGGTGGTTGTCGTCGCGCCACGCCTCGATCAGGATCGTCCATCGAGACGCCATCGGTCCGAGCCCGATGGGCGATGGCATGGCGCAGGTTGGCGAACAGGTGCTCATTCAGGCACGCGTCCCTCAGACGGCCATTGAAGCTTTCCACGAAGCCGTTCTGCATCGGTTTGCCGGGTGCGATATAGTGCCACTCGATGTATCGCTCCTCCTGCCATTTCAGGATGGCGTTCGATGTCAGCTCCGTTCCGCTCGCAATTGTCCTCGGACCAATGGTGGACAGGGCTCGCTCACTGACCACCATGCAGGGATAGCCGCGGACCCGGGCGATGTTGTCGAGGTCCCGCGCTCCTCTCTGACCAGGCAGCGATGTATCGATCACACAGGCCAGGCATTCCCGGCTGAAGTCGTCGATGACGCAGAGCACCCGGAAGCGGCGACCATCGGACAGGCTGTCTGGCACGACGTCCAGCGACCAGCGCTGGTTCGGCCCCTGCGGGATCGTCATGGGTGCCCTGGTGCCCAGGGCCCGCTTGCGACCGCCCCGTTTACGGACTGTTAAGCCTTCTTCTCGGTAGATGCGGTAGAGCTTCTTCCAGTTCACCTTCCAGCCTTCGCGGCCAAGAAGCAGGTGCAGCCTTCGATAGCCGAAGCGACGCCGTTCGCTGGACAGCTCGTTCAGCCTCTCTCGCAGCTCGGTGTCCGCAGGTCTGGTTGATCGTCGTCTGTAGATACGCGGATCGATCCCGGCCAAGGCACAGGCCCGGCGCTGGTTGTAGTTCTTCTCGGTCATGGCCCAGTCCACAGCGCGTCGCCTTGCACCGGGCTTCAGAAGGGTCGGCAGGTTCTCTTGCACCGGAGACGTTCACCCGCCTCCATTCCCAGCCTCTTCTCCTTGAGCGTGGCGACATCGAGCATCTGCTCCGCCAGCGTTGTTCGGGCAAACGCCCCACTGGGGCCTTTGCTGATCCCTCCAACTCTTCAGCTTCGCGTTCTCAACCTCGAGCGCTTTTAGCCGCTTGGCCTCGGACACTTCCATGCCCCCATACTTCGAGCGCCACTTGTAGAATGTGCCATCGCTTATGCCGTGCTTCCGGCAGAGTTCCATGGCACCTATCCCGGCTTGGCGCTCCTTCAGGATGCCGATGATCTGCTCTTCGCTGAAACGGCTTTTCCGCATCGTCTGTCTGCTCGTTTGGAGAACAGGCTAACTTCGAACTGCGGACTTTTCAGGGGAGCAGGTCACTGTTTACGCGCACTCTTCGCCCGGAACAAAGCTTCGGACGAAATTGTCACCATCGCGGATATTGAATGGAACTTTGCCTATGCGTTGTGTGAACCGCATTCGTTGAGACAGCGTATTTTACAACAAGTCCCATCGACCGTAGCCGAATGCCCAAATTGCAATCATAAAATTCGCGAAGGCGTGAGCAATTACGGCGTCAAGCAGACGCCCGCGCAAGTACGTGGCGAAGCTGAAGGCAACTCCTGCCAAGATGCCCACAACCCAACCGTCATGCAGCAGTCCAAAGCATACACTGCTTCCCAAGAGTGAGACCGGCGTGAACCTTCCTTGCGGCACCGCAGAGAAGTCTGGCGAGATAAGGCGCCTTTGCAGGTATCCCCGGAATGCTCCCTCTTCGATCAGAGGAACGATAAAGACATGCCCTAAAAGCCGTCCCATGCTCCAAAGAAGAAACCAGCCAGATGTGAAAGACACAGGATTGGCGATCAGTGAATTGGATGTGGGAGACATTGCCAACCAGGTTGCGAACACAGCAGCGCCGATGGAAAGTGGCGGTAGTGCAGAAGCGAACCCAAGCGCGCTGCGGATCGGCCTCTGTTGCACAAGTCGGCTGGCGTGAGCAGCCCGCAACATAACTGCGCCAAGTCCTGCGATGACAATAACACGCAGCGGGTAAAGCGAGTCTGAATTGTTGGTCAGCGAAGCTGTGGCAAGGCCTGTTCCGAGCCAGGTGACGAAGGGGAGGAGGTAGAGAGTCTCAGGCGTCATCCCGCTCTTAGGTTTTGATTGTCCCGTTCTCTGATTCCGCGCGGTGGGGGAAAGAAGCCATGGGATACGCTCAGCAACGGTAAGCAATGTCACCGTGATGACGCAGAAGAAGACCCAACCCGCCATTGAATGAAACGCGCCTATTGCAAGCTCAGGATCAATTTTTTCGCCGACGACAACCAAGGTAGAAATTCTAATGGCATTGCCGAGAAAGGATATAGCGACCCCGATGGACCACAAAATCAAGGCTCGGGGCAGGCGAAAGTTCTCTCTGTATTTATACAGGTATAGGAGGATGAACAGGCTAACTAGTGCAAGCCCTTCGATGCCCGAGCAACTGGCGTCGACTATCACGCCGAAGTCCGGCAGGGCCAATCCACTATTGGCTCTGTCGACAATAACTACGTCAAAGAAGGCGCGAAGAAAGAAGGCTGAGATGCTCAGTGTAGGTATTGTAAGGATGGTCCAGAACTGGAATGCCAATATCGCGAGACCCGAAGCCACGCTCCCCGCGACGAGCGCGCTGGCAAGCGGTCGGCCAAGCGCCACAAGGGTCGACCAGGTGGCGCGCCCGAACGCTGCACGAAACAGAGTGACCGTGCAGGCAATTGCGGAAATCAGCCACGCTACGAACAAAATAAGTGCCATGCTCTGCTGGTTCGCCCACGAGAGCATGGCGGCGCTTAGACCGAAAAGCGCCAAAAAGGCTACTAGGTGGAACGCGATAACGCCGAGTGACAAGGGCCCGGAGTTGCGAATGTTCTCTTCCAAACGGCGCTTGATAGTCTCGTCCCAAAATAGAAAGGCGGAACATGTAGAGGCTATCAGAACGCCAACAAGGGCAGGGGACAGCGAAAGTACCGTCCGAACCACAGGTGGCAGGGATGCGATCACATCCCCGTCGTGAAAATGGGCTAAGGTCAGGAAGAGCAGGAGATACTCTACCACCAAGGCTCCAGGCACCGCGAAAAGCCTAAGCATCATGGAAAACGACAATGTTGCGCAGCTTGAGACCTACGCACCTAGTCTTCTACTGATCTAGGTTTTGGTCAGAGAGCCTGCGACGCCGGTTCGCGACTATGATGGCGAGCGCACCAATCACAAAGGCAACTGCGATCAACGCTCCTTCCGCACCGACTTCAGGAACGGTGGCGCAGAAGTGGGGTACACCCCTGCCGTGACCGAAACATGAAGCTCCAGGCGATTTCGCAGCAGATTGAAGAGCAAGGCCAAAATAAATGCTGGCGACATAAAGAACTAGGGAATATTTCGTCCTCATAATATTCGCCCTTATCTAAGAGTAAGGAAAATTAAGATACGCATAAATAGCATATAGCCGTAACAAAATCTAGGCTCCACACCCATTGATTTCGAAATTTTGACGTGATTCAGGTTCCGCAAGGAGACCTGATCGATGAGCAATCTTTTCTGGCTGACCGATGCCCAGATGGCGCGCCTGAAGCCGTTCTTTCCCAAGAGCCATGGCAAACCCTGTGTCGATGATCGTCGTGTCCTCAGCGGCATAGTCTTTATCAATCGCAATGGGTTGCGGTGGTGTGATGCGCCGAACGAATACTGCCCGGCAAAGACCCTTAATTACCGCTGGAACGTTGGAGCGACAACGGGGGCTCGCCCGGATCAAAACCGGCCTGGCCGCCGCGAGCGTCGAGCACAAGACGATCATGATGGAGGCGACCTATCTATAGTCACACCGGACGGCATCGAGCCTGCGGGTGAAATCTGGGGCGTGGACGCCAGATCGGCCGGACAAAAGTCGGTATGAACACCAATTTGCATGGCTTCACCGACGACAAGGGAGGGACAACCGGGTTCTACATGTTGGCCGGTCCGGTGAGTGATTACACCGGCGCGGCCGCGCCGCTGATCGGCCTACCGCAGGCGGGTTGGCTTCTGGCCGACAGCGGCTGTGACGCCGATTGGTTCAGAGAAGCTTTTAAATACGAGGGAATAAAGGTTGACCTGCTCCCCTGAAAAGTCCGCGGTTTGAGGTTAGCCTGTTCTCGAAACGAGGAGACAGACGATGCGGAAAAGCCGTTTCAGCGAAGAGCAGATCATCGGCATCCTGAAGGAGCGCCAAGCCGGGATAGGTGCTATGGAACTCTGCCGGAAGCACGGCATAAGCGATGGCACATTCTACAAGTGGCGCTCGAAGTATGGGGGCATGGAAGTGTCCGAGGCCAAGCGGCTAAAAGCGCTCGAGGTTGAGAACGCGAAGCTGAAGAGTTGGAGGGATCAGCAAAGGCCCCAGTGGGGCGTTTGCCCCGAACAACGCTGGCGGAGCAGATGCTCGATGTCGCCACGCGCAAGGAGATGCTGGGAAAAAACTTCTGAAGCCCGGTGCGAGGCGGAAAGCCGTGGACTGGGCCATGACAGAGAAGAGCTATAGCCAGCGACGGGCCGCTGCCCTGGCCGGGATCGATCCGCGTATCTACAGACGACGATCAACCAGACCTGCGGACACCGAGCTGCGAGAGAGGCTGAACGAGCTGTCCAGCGAACGGCGTCGCTTCGGCTATCGAAGGCTGCACCTGCTTCTTGGCCGCGAAGGCTGGAAGGTGAACTGGAAGAAGCTCTACCGCATCTACCGAGAAGAAGGCTTAACAGTCCGTAAACGGGGCGGTCGCAAGCGGGCCCTGGGGACCAGGGCGCCCATGGCGACCCCGCGGGGCCCGACCCAGCGCGGGACGCTGCACTTCGTCTCAGCCAGCCTGCTCGATGGTCGCCGCGTCCGGGTGCTCTGCGCCATCGACGACTTCAGCCGGGAATGCCTGGCCGCGGTCGTGGACACCTCGCTGTCTGGGCTGCGCGTTGGCCGTGAGCTCGACAGCATCGCTCGGGTGCGCGGCTATCCATGCATGGTGGTCAGCGAGCGAGCCTTGTCCGCCATTGGTCCGAGGACAATGGCGAGCGGCACGGAGCTGACCTCGAACGCCATCCTCAAATGGCGGGAGGAGCGCCGGGTCGAATGGCACTACAACGCTCCGGGAAAACCGATGCAGAACGGCTTCGTCGAGAGCTTCAATGGACGGCTGGGTGACGAATGCCTCAATGAGCACCTGTTCGCCAATCTGCGCCACGCCCGCGACCCGATCGACGCGTGGCGCGACGACCACAACCATCACCGCCCCCACACGAGCCTCGACGCGCTCACTCCGTGGGAGTATCACCAACGGTCAGTAGAGGACCAAACCCTGAACAGGGCTACTCATAAGCACGGACTCTATGGGGAGCAGGTCACTACGACGGAGAAACGTAGCGTGCTGCTTACTCCGGGCTTGTCCCGAAGAGGCAGCACGCCTCCAGTCTGTCGGTACGCGCGCCATCTGCCGGACAGGGACCTTTGCCAGTTACCAGAGTTCGATCTGGACACGTTCCTTAGCACTGAGTTGCGCGTAAACCGCTCCCATGGCAGTCTTACTCCAATAGATAACTATCTGTTTTTAATAGGAGTCGCACTTGATGGTAGCGCGCACCGTTACACAGGTGGTAGACGGATAAGGGAAATTATGTGAAATATTTGGCCGAAGTTCCATGTCCAGCGTTGCACAGACGCACAAGACTCGGGAGTCAGCCCCTTTGAACTGGTCCACCGACAATGCGCGAAGTCCGGTAGGATTATGGTGAATTTGACGAATACGGAATGGCTGGATAGCGAGAGAAGGTGGAAGACACTGTCCCCAAGTTACGTAAGGTCGAGATGCTGCTTGGCCAGAGCCCTTCGATGGCCGATGCAGTGCGCCAGATCGGGATATCGCAGCACACGATCTACCGGTGCCGGAAGCATTTAACCCGGACCACTCGCTGGGGTCAGCTCACACGACTCCGTGGCAGGGTTTTTACTTCAACCGCCCGCAGCAGCGCACTTGAGAGGTCTCAACCTTTCATAAGGCGCAGCACGTGTGGAACCGAAATCGTTCGGTTCGAGGTCCAAGGCGCGGGTTTGAACACACCGGAGCTTCACTCGGACCAGACGGAATGCCTCTGGCTCCACCGCAAGGACCGAAGGAACTGGTCGAGGCCGACACCGGCCCCACGCCCTCCTGCGTGTCCCCAGCAAAGCCGCGCCAGAACTTCCAGCCTGAATCTCTGAAACAGCGCAATCGGCCCGCTGTAGCCTAACCGCCTGCGCCATTGCACTTTTATGACACCATAAGCTTCAGCTTATGTCCTGCCCGCCGAAATTGTCGTTTGCGACGAAGGCCCCTCTGCCGCGACATCATCGCCACGCAAAGAACCATAATTTCGCCAGCAGGGGCCTTCATGAAACAAATATTCGCATCCACCGCGGCCATCGCAATTCTCGCGTCGCTCGGCAGTGCCGTCTTTGCCGGGGGTGAGCACCGCCTCGTGTTGACCAGCGAGGCCGGCGACCGCGAGAGCCCGGTGGGCAAGGCCATGACCGCCTGGGCCGAGAAGATCGGCGAGAAATCCGACGGCCGCATCCGCGTCGATGTCTTCTTCCAGGGCGAACTCGGCGGCCAGCAGGAGCTCTTCGACCAGTTCGTGCGCGGCAATGTCGACATGATGATCACCTGGCCGCAGACCTCCTACGACCAGCGCATGTCGGTGATGTTCACGCCCTACCTCGTGATGGGCTGGGACGACGCCATCGAGAGCTATTCAGAGGGTGGCTGGATCAGCGATGTCGTGCAGCCGATCTACAAGGACATGGGCCTGCACTACTTCGGCCCCTTCCCCGAGGGCTTCGGCGGGATCGCCACCAAGGGCGCCGCTGCCACCTCCTTCGAGGAGGCGCAGGGCATGAAGGTGCGCTCGCAGCCGATCTTCCCGCTGCCGCAGACCGTCCAGGCCATGGGTTTCCAGGCCGTGCCGATCGACTGGTCCGAGGTCTACACCTCGATCCAGACCGGCGTCGTCGACGGCGACAGCTCGAACGTCATCTACTGGGACGTCGAGTATTTCGGCGACCAGCTCGACTACTTCGTGCAGTCCTCGCACAACTTCTCGACCTTCTACCTGCTGATGAACGAGGGCAGCTGGAGCGCGCTCGACGCGGAGGACCAGGGCATCCTGACCGAGGCCGCCGGCGAGGTGATCTCGGCGCAGTTCCAGGCCGCCCGCGCCGAGGACGAGAAGTGGATCAGGACAGCGCAGGAGCGCGGCATGGAATACATCGTGCCGACCCCCGAGCAGAAGGGCGCCTGGGTCGAACGGGTCCGCGCCGAGGTCTGGCCGCAGATCGAGGACGTGGTCGGCAGCGAGATCATGGACAAGGTTCGCGCCAACGCCTCGAGCCCCGAGTAAGGCCGCCGTCCGGGCGCAGGCACGCCCTGCGCCCGCTCCCCTCCCCCAACTCAAGGATCCGGAGATCATGGTGCCCCTTCTTTCCCGTCTCGATCAGCTTCTCGGTTTCGTGCTGAAGGCCGTCGTCGTGCTCACCGGGCTCGCCGTCGCGGTGATGCTGGTGGTCGGCATCTTCTTTCGCTCGGCGCTCGAGCACCCGGTGTTCGGGCTCGAGGAGATCGTCCTCTTCAGCGTGATGTGGTTCTACATGTGCGGCGCGGTGCTCGCCTCGCGCGAGCGCTCGCACCTCGCGGCGGACTTCATGTCGGTCATGGTGAGCGACCCGCGCAAGCTGCGGATCATCGGCACCGTGACCACCTTCATCTCGCTCGTGCTGGCGATCTTCTTCACCGCCTGGGCCTGGAGCCTCGTCTCCTGGGGCGTCGAGCGCGGCCAGAGCACGCCGGTCTTCTCGCTGCCCATGTGGGTCAGCCAGGCCAGCCTGCTCTTCGCGGCGTTCTGCTTCGTTCTCTACCTCGCGCGGGACCTGGTCCGCGACCTCAGCGGCAAGGAGTCCTGACCGATGGGAGCCGTCTACGCAATTCTCGCCGTCGTGGCGCTCATGATGCTGGGCGTGCCGGTGGTCTTCTCCTTCGCCGCCATGACGCTGGTGCTGTCGCTGGCCTATGACGTCGACATCTCGTCGCTGATGACCACCGGCTTCTGGTCGGTCAACTCGATCATCCTGACCGCGCTGCCGCTCTTCGTGATGACCGGCTACCTGATGCAGTCTGGCGGGCTGGCACGGCGGCTGGTGGAATTCGTCGAGACCCTCGTCGGGCGCTCGCGCACCGGCATGGGGACCTCGATGGTGGTGGCCTGCGGCGTCTTCGGGGCGATCTCGGGCACCGGCTCGGCGGCGGTCGCCTCGATCGGCTCGATCATGATCGACCCGATGGAAAAGCATGGCTACAGCC